>NZ_CP195161.1:2792279-3102532 GCF_051200835.1 Janibacter sp. GS2 | reverse complement strand
CGCACCCGGATCGCCGGGAGGAACCAACAACCCGGCACCGCCCACGATCTCCGAGAGGGAGCCGCTGTCACTGGCCACCACCGGGACCCCGCAGGCCATGGCTTCGACGGCGACTCGGCCGAACTGCTCGACCCAGCGCGAGGTGGTGAGGGACGGTACGGCGAGCACGTCCAGCCCGCGGTAGAAGTCAGGCAGTGCGTCGTCCTCGACCGGGCCCACGAAGGTGATCCGGCCCGCGACCCCGGACGTCGCCTTGCGGCGCAGGTCGGGTTCCAGCGGACCGGCTCCGGCGATGACGAGCTCCAGCAGGTCGTGGCGTTCGACGGCGTCGATGAGTACGTGGACCCCCTTGTGGAGCGCGAGACGTCCCACGTAGCCGACCCGGACGCGTCCATCCGAGGTTGCCCGGCCCGGGCCCGGGGTGAACCTCGCCGTGTCCAGCCCGAGCCCGATCAGCTCGGCCCGTCCTGTGAGGCCCTTGCGGTCCACGATGCGGCCCGCATCCTCGTTGCACACGCTCACGGCCGAGGCTCGGTGCAGGGCCCACTTCTCAAACCACCGGAATGGTGGCGGGTACCTCTTCTCGAGATTTTGAGCCGAGTAGAGGATGTAGGGAACCCGGGACCGGCGGAGGGCGCGGAGAGCAAGGACCTCGGCGGTTGCGAGGGCGAAGGGTTCCTCGTGCAGGTCGAGCACGTCCCAGGCGTGCCCGAGCAGTCTCCACAGCGGTCGCGGGTCGTAGACGAAGAGTGCGGGATGTCGCCCCCAGGTGCGCACCGCTTCGACGTCCTCGCCGGCCCGGGGGACCAGTGGCACAGGCCTCCCGCCTTCGTCCCAGGTGCGCGCACCGACGGAGTGGACCACATGTCCCCGGGCCCTCGCCACGCGTTCGCGCTGCCGCCAAGAACCGACGACCCCACTGTGGGAGATCCGGAGCACGCGCACGCTATACACTCCTCGCAATACTGGGGGCGTCAAGGCACTTTAGCCCCGTAGCGCCAGTTCAGCGCGTCGGCAGGTGCCTGAGAATTTGGGAGTGAAGCCGTGCAGGTGAGCGAGTTCCTCACTGTCCTTCGGGGGCGCTGGAAGATTCTTGTGACGTGTGGGGTCCTGTCGGTGCTGGCGGCCGTGGTGTTCACGGCCGTCACCCCGCCCGTCTACACCGCTCAGGCGCGGGTGTACCTCAGCGCGGAGAAGGACACCAAGGCCGAGGGGGAGGGCGTCTTCGTGCTGACGAGCGAAGACCTCGACACGTATGTCTCACTCCTCGACACGCCTGCGGTCCTCGACCCGCTGCGGGAAGAGTTGGGGATGAGCCCCGATGCCCCGGTGGACGTGCGTGCCACGGTGTCGGGCAACACCTCCATCCTCAACATCGTTGCCCGGTCCGACGACGCGGACGAAGCGGCGGCGGTCGCCAACGAGGTCGGCCCCCAGCTCGGCGGGGTCGCCGGGAAGTTCTCGACCCTGCTCGCCTCATCGGGGCAGGAGGTCGTCTCGACTCCGATCCAGCCCGCAGTCGTTCCTTCCTCACCGACGTCCCCCGACCCGGTGCGCAACGTCGGCTTGGGACTGCTCGCAGGGCTCTTGCTGGGGGTCGGGCTGGCCTACCTCAGGCACGCCCTGGACACCAAGGTGCGCGACGAGGCCGACATCAGGGCCCTCTCGGATGCACCCATGCTCGCCGGGCTGCCGCTGGAAAAGACGCGATCAGGTATGGGCTACCTGAGCCTGGACAGCGACCCCCATGGTCGGCACGCAGAGGCGACTCGTCGACTGCGCACCAATCTGATGTTCGTCGATGTCACGACCGGCAAGCACTCCGTGGTGGTGACGTCTGCGGTGGAGGGTGAGGGCAAGACCACCACCGCAGCCAATCTGGGTCTGGCGATGGCCGACGCGGGAACCCGCACGCTGCTCGTCGACGCGGACCTGCGCAACCCGTCGGTGGCGCAGACGATGGGTCTTGAGGGCAGTGTCGGGTTGACAACGGTCCTGCTGGGTGAGGCGGAGGTGACCGACGTAGTCCAACAGTGGGGCGATACCCAGCTCTACGTGCTGCCAGCCGGACAGATCCCGCCGAACCCGAGCGAACTGCTCGGGTCGGACCCGATGAGGGACCTGCTCTCGCACTTGTCCCGCGACTACGACTTCGTGCTCATCGACAGCCCGCCGATCCTGCCCGTCATCGACGCGATCGTCGTGGAACGACTTGCCGGTGGTCTGCTGATGGTGGTCGGTGTGAATCGCACTCGAAAGAGCGAACTGGCCATCGCCCTGAAACAACTGTCCACGGTCGGCGCGACGGTTTCCGGCTTTGCTCGGAACTTCGTCCCGAGCAACCCGACAGACAACCGCTACGGCTACCACCGGTACGAGGCGCCCGTCGAGACACGTCGTCGAAGCACCAAGAAGGGGCGGGATCGCGCCCGCAGGTGACGCCCGTCGACGGGATGTGGTGGCGCATGGTCCCACACGATGCCTTTTATTGCAGGACGAAAGGCGCTACTGTCCACGCAGGGGAAGCCGGGACCGAACGACGGTCATCGAGCGGAAATCAGACGGGGTATCGCAATGAGTCAAGACACCAGAGGCACGATGAGGCGCCGTTCGGTGGTCAAGGGAGCTGCCTGGGCCACGCCCACCATCGTGCTCGGCAATGCCGCGCCAGCCATGGCAGCCAGCCGCCCACCGGGACTGCAGGGATGGGTGACGGTCGGCAAGTCGTGCGGTAACGGACCCGACACCTTGACGATCGACGGCACCGGCGGGGACAACGCCAACCCACCGACCGCCAATTCCCGTGGTATCTGGGTGTTCAACGTCACCAGTTCCACGGTCCTCACGAACGCCAGACTCACTGTGTACTACCCCTCCTCGTTGGGCACCATCGGCTGGACGGCAGCGTCGGGCAACAGTGGCTGGTCCGTTCCCTCCGTGGACAACGGGGCACCCCCGAAGGCGGGTTTCATCGCCTACACGTCCACGTACTCGGGTGCGTGGACCTTTTACAACAACCCCAACAACCTTGACGACCACTTCCGAGCCAACGGGCGGCCCAACTTCACTGCATCCGTGAGCCTCAGTGGGTCGTACTGCGCGACCAATGGACTTCCCCTCTACTCCCTTCGGAGGGTGACCATCGATGGAAACCTTGTCGACTTCGGTCGGGGACCGGTTTATCTCTGATCCAGTCCGCCGCGCTCCACACCATGCCCAACCACAGCGAGAGGTTCAGCCATGACTGACGTCCCTACCCCGACCCCCGGCCCCGAAAGCGAGTCGGAGAACTCGGCGGAGCCCACGGGGCCTGAGACCAAGGCTGCAGACGTCGAGACGAAGTCGGCCGACGAGCCCACGGCCGCGTCGTCGAAGGACGCGGACAAGGGCGATGACGGAGCCGACGGGGAAGTCACCGCGTTCGCACAGATCTGACGCTCGGCCATGGCGTGTCGACGCCCTGATAAGGACGAAGACCTTTGCCTGATGTCGTCGGCCGGCGAGGAAGGGCGCGAATGATCTTGGATGTCTGGCTCGAGGGTTGAACGCGCGCAGAGGCCGGGGAGCTCAACTCGGCTGCCGATCGAGGGGAGACGCGCCGAGCCGACTCGCGGGCCGACTGGTCGTGGTGTGCGCGATCGTCTTCGCCCTCGTGTACGCCGTTGCGGTCCTCACCGAAACAGGGCAGCGTCTTGACCGCGACCTGCTCATCAGCCTCCAGCACGTGGCTGTGGGGCCGATCCAGTGGGCATGGCCGGTGCTGGCACGCCGCGTGTTGCCGATGGTCCTTCTGGTGGGCGTGGTGGTCCTCGGGTTGATCGTCGTGGGACGCCGACCTCGCAGGGCCGTCGCAGCGGGCGTCGTGGTCGGGGCATCGACGGTTCTGAGCCTGTGGCTCAAGGGGTCCTTGCCCCGTCCAGTGCAGGGGTGGGATGAGGGCTACACGGGAAACACCTATCCATCGACGCACGTCTCGGCCACGACGGCGCTGATCGTCGCACTCTGGTTGATGGCCCCGATCCGGAGCCCGTGGCTGGACCGCCTCCTCGGGGGGCTGGTGGTGTTCGTGGCGTTGGGCAACGTCGTCGGACAGGCGCACCGCCCGAGTGACGCCATCGGGTCCCTCCTCCTCGTCGGGTGCGTCACCGGCTCGGTGGCGATCGCAGAGCGCGTCACCGCGTCACGTCGCGGGCGCTTCGGGGACAAGGCCTAGACGACTCGGGGCGTTCGGCCTGCAATGACGTCCGCCCAGACCCTGGCGTGCATCGCCGCGCTGCGCTCCCACGTGAACTGGAGCGAGCGGGCCCGGCCGGCGGCCACCCTGCTTCGGACCTCTGCGTCGTTGCCGGCCGACCACAGGATCGCCTCGGCCAGCGACTGCGGTGAGCCGTCGGCAAGGATCCCGCTTCCGCCGAGCACCTCTGGGAGAGAGCTCGCGTCCATCGCGACCACCGGTACTCCGGCAGCCATGCCTTCGATCGCTGGCAATCCGAATCCTTCGTAGAGCGAAGGAATGACCAGGGTCGAACAGCCGGCAAGCAGGCGGGGGAGCATGTCGTCGTCGACACGACCGACGCGGACCACACCCGGCAAGGAACGGAAGAGCCGATCCCGTCGAGGGTGCGGGGGACCCGAGAGGACGAGCGTGAGGCCGGGTCTGGACGAGCGGACCAGACGCCAGGCGCGCGCCATGCCGTCGAGGTTCTTGCGGAGCGAGGCACCACCAGCGGCCAAGACATAGGGGCCGGTGACACCGAGTCCACGCAGCTCGGACTCCGGCAAGGGGCGAGCGTCGGCGAACCTTTGGTGGTCCACGCCGTTGGGGATGACGATGGGATCGGGTGTGCCGAGATGGCGCACGATCTCCTCCGCGCTGAAGGCGGACACGGTGATCACGGCTGCCGCGCGAGCCAGCTCCTTGTGTGCCGAAGGGGGCAGCTTCCCTTCGTCAGGGAACCTCAGCGGGGCGATGTCGTGGACGGTGACGATGTCGCCGCGTGGCGACGGAGGCAGAGTGAGGTCGAGTCGGTGTACGGGACCGTGACCGGGGTAGAGCCAGCGGCCCACCTCCCGCCGCAGCTGGGGACCTGCGACACGAACCGCACTCATGGGGATGCGGCGATTGCCGCGGAGCGGTGCCCTCATGGACCTCACGAGGGCCCGGTGCAGTTGTGCATCGGGGTCGGCGAGGGCCAAAGCCACCTCTGCCCGCTCGTCGATGGCTTGTTCGTAGACCTGCATGCCCATCACGGTCTCGGTGGCCGTGCGGGCGAGCGTGAGGTCAGACATGGCTTGACCGGACGAGGCCTGAGTAGAGGTCGAGGTATCGCCGACCGATGGAGGTCCAGGTGAGTGTCTCGGCATGGGCCCGGGCCGCAGCGGGGGGCAGAGGAGTATGGCTGACCTCGACCATCGCCTTGGCCATGGCGGAGAGGTCTGTGGGGTCGACGCCGCGACCGAGGTCACCGGTCGCATCGGCCAAGCCGCCGTTGGTGCTCCACACCACGGTTCGGCCGGCCGCCATGGCCTCGACTGCGACGATGCCGAAGGGCTCCAACCGGCTGGGCACCACGGCGACACGCGCCCCGGTGAGGAGGTCCTGCACACCGTGTCGGTCGAGCGCACCGAGGAACTCAACGCCCGGCCCCGCCAGTGCCCTCAGCTCAGCGGTCCGTTCACCGTCACCGCCGATGCGCAGCACCGCGCCCGGGAGATCACGTCGCACCTCGGCGAAGGCACGGATGAGCAGGTCGAACCCCTTCTGCTCAACATGGCGACCCCACGCAGCGAAGACGGGTCGGGCAGGGAGGGGGGACACCTGCCACTGATCCACGTCCACCCCGTTCGGGATGACGGGGCACCCGGTGAAGGCTGGTGCGACGGTGGCAGCGTCGTCGCCGGCGCGTCGGGAGCACGCGGTGAGCGACGTCGCCGCGCGACTACCGAGTCGAAGGGACAGGCGCATGAGGGCGCTGGCCTCGTACACGGCGTCGGCGTCCATCGTCACCTCTCCCTGGGTGGAGATGATCAGTGGCACGCGGTGTCGTCGCGCGTAGACGCACATCGGGAGGACCTGGTTGGCAGGGCACTGGACATGGATGACATCAGGGGGTCGGGCGACCCGGGTCAAAGCGTGCACTTGGCGCAGGAGGGCGAGCGGGTACCCCAGCAGGCGTCGGGGGTCTCTGCCGGGCAGATCCATCGTGAGCCGGCGGATCGGGACGCCCTCGACCTCATCCGTCGTCGGGAGATCGCTCGGGTTTCGGTGGACGAGCACGATGGCCTCGTGACCGACCCTCTGGTATTCCCGTGCGAGCTGCAAGGTGAGTTCTTCCACCCCTCCCCTGGAAGGGTGGAAGGCGCTTGGGACAAGCCAGATCCGCATGGTGACAGTGAACATGATTCGGGCGGCGACTGGCGTCGTCGCCCGCCGGGCAGTTACCCGCTGACGCGCTTCGCGAGCGCCTGGCGGCCGTCGAGGGGATCGTCGCCACGCACGACGGCCGCCCGCACTTGGGGCAACAGGGACGCACTCGGCGTCGAGGACCTGAGCCGGCTCCACCCGCGGATGGACGACGGGCGAGACCGACTCGGCCCGGACCGGGTCCTCGCCCGCGTCCTCGCACCTGACCTCGCATCTGCCTAGGCAAATGCTGCCGTCCTGCGCATGTGCCTAGGCAGATGCGGGCGCCGGGCGCAGGTCTCGGGGCGCGCTTGGTGGATTCGACGAGAAGGAGCGACGGAACGGTCGAGCGGAGGCCTTGGTCGCGAGTGGAACACCGACGAGGTGCCTGGGGACCTGTCGGAGGTCGCCCTCGACGGAAGCGACCTCGTGAGTCGTCTTCCACGCATCGCCGGACCGCAGTCGCGACGTACCGGCGTCCTGGCGAGACCCGCTGACCCCCGTGGTGCCGGTCTTCGACAGGCGTCCGCCCGAGGATCCTCAGCAGACCCGTCAGCGCCGGGTCACCCGGTCCAATCCCCAACGGGTTGCCGGTACCAGTCGGACGCTGACATTGCGCAGGATCGCGTCGCGGTCCTCGATCTCGAGACCCGAGTTGGTCAAGCGCAGCCCCACCCAGAGGGCGAGTAGAGCTCCGCCCGAGGAGACGACGGCCGTCGGGACGGGAGACCAGTGCAAGGAGCTCACCGCCCACCAGGTGAGGGCGCTGGCGATGCTCCCGATGAGGACCGGCCACAACATGGTCAGGACCGCCCACGCGGGCATCCCGAGGTCTCGTCGCTCGCTCTCCACGAGGATCGCCAGCTGGACGAGCATCGCGCACCCGTTCGCCACGACCGCTCCCCACAGGCCGAGCGAAGGGATGAGGGCCAGTGCCAGGGCGACGTCCACACCGAGAGCGCTCAGATTGGCCATCAGGAGCCGCCGAGCCGACAGACGCGCCATGACGAAGGCCGTGACCGGCCCGGCGATCACCGAGAGTCCGGCCGCGATGCCGAGAACCAGTAGTGCGGGCGCCGCCTCGGAGTACTCGTGACCGTAGAGGAGGGGGACCAGGGCGGTCAGGGCAGGCAGGGCGCCGGCGCTCAGGACGGCGACGACCACGGCTGCCGCGCGGAGGGTCCGTGAGAAGGCGCTGCGCACGTGCGCGAGGCCGACTTCGCGCAGACCTGCCACTGCGGGGATGAGCGGGCCGGTCAGGGCGTGGGCGGGACCGAAGACGTGTGCGCTGACCCCGAAGGCCAACGCGAAGAGGCCGACCTGCTCGGGAGTGGAGAGCCAGGCCAAGAAGATCACTTCGGTCCGGGAGAGCGCCAGCTCCCCGATGAGCGCGGCCGCGCCCGTGGGGAGGGCGAACCGCCAGAAGCCCGGGGGGAAGCCACGGGGCAGCCGTGGCCGCAGGACGGCTCGCCGGTAGACCGGAGAGATCACGAGGAAGGCCAGCGCGATCACGACCGCCGACAGCACGGCTCGTGCGGCCCAGACCGAATCGGCTGTGCCAACCCACAGCACCGCTGCCACGACACCCGTCTGCACCAGCACGTTGGAGAGCATTGCCACCCGAGCTCCAGCGGCGCTCTTGTTCTCGATGTAGAGGGCGACCGTGGCCCCGTCGAGCGCGGCGGGGACCCAGACGCCGAAGAGAACTGCGAGGACGAGCAGTGCGACAGGGACGTCGACCAGCCACAGGACCAGCAGCGTGAGCAGAGGTGCGACGACGAGGAGGCGAAAGCCCTGGGAAGCGGAGAGGATCTGGCGGACCTCGGACACCCGTCCCGCGGCGTGGGCCTTGGCTCCGAACTGGATCATCGCGGAAGAGAGCCCCAGGGCGAGAATGCTCCCGGCGATGGCGAGCAGACTCGTGAGGTAGGCCAGCCGTCCGTAGCCCTCGGGCTCCAGGACCCGCGCCAGGAGGAGATTGACGGCGAAGATGATCGGAACGGCCAGCACCGTGTGGAGCATGGTCCATGCCACGCCCTTGACCGCGCGGTCTTGAAGTTGCGCGCTGTTGAGGCTCACGCGCGCCGGGTCGCTCGGCTCCATCATCGTCGTCTCCTGGTGTCGGCTGCTCGGAGCCTCAGCAAGTATGACCGGGACTGGCAGGATGCTGCTCATGACCTCTCGTCTCGGGGCCTACCTCCTGCCCGGGGACCCGGTCTGGTTGCGGTCCAGTCTGCGTCGGTACTACGACCTGCTCGATGAACTGGTGGTGCTCGTGCCGACGGATGCCACCGGATGGACCGGCCGGCCCCTTCCCGTCGACGAGTGTCTCGAGATCATCGGCGACGTCGACGTCCGGGGGATCGCCCGTCATGTTCAGGGTGCGTGGGAGGACCGTGCCCAACCGATGCGGGCCGAGACCGCGCAGCGGCAGGCCGGGCTCGACGCCTTGGCCGGGCGCGTCGACTGGGTCCTCCAGGTCGACAATGACGAGGTCCTGCCCGACCCTGCTGCGCTCCTGGGCGTGCTCGAGAGGGCGCCCTCGGACGTCGTCGGGGTCGAGTGGCCGATGCGCGTGCTGTACCGCCGGTTGTCTGCGACCACCTTCGCTGCGGTATGCAGCCCAGCAGGACGACCCGTTGTCGAGTACCCCGGTAGCGTCCTCGTGCAGCCCCGGGCCCAGCTCGCGGACGGGCGGCGTCCGGGAGTGGGCGCCATCGCCCGGTGCGTCGTGGTGGGCGACGTGCATTCCCTGCAGATCAGGCAGACGCCCGGACCCAGGGAGGTGCGCATCGAAGTCGTCGAGAGCGACCAAGTCATCCTGCACAACTCATGGGGCCGTTCGCCTCGGCAGATCCTGCAGAAGATCCGCAGCTGGGGTCACGCGTCGGGCGCGACGGGGATGGTGTACTTCGGAACCCGGTGGTGGTCGGCGCGGTGGACGTGGCGGTGGCAGCGCAACCTCCACCCCTTCGCCGACGGGCTGTGGCCCCGGCTGCAACCGCTGACGATCGCACCCGAGATCCTGGATCCTCGCGACCGCGTCGGTGCCGGCGGCCGTGGGTCACCTCAGACGAAGCGCTTGGCGTAACCCAGCTGGTAGCGAAGATCCGTGGTCCGGCGGCGGATGCGTGCAGCCGGGTTGCCGCCGACGATCGTGTAGGCCTCGACGTCCTTGGTCACCACCGACCCCGCCGCAACCACTGCTCCGCGTCCGATGACGACTCCGGGGAGCAGGATCGCGTGACTGGCCACCCACGCGTGGTCGTCGATGACGACGGGGTCTCCGGTCTCCGCGAACGTCGGGGAGTCCACATCGTGCTCTCGCGTGTAGATGCGCACATGGCTGCCGAGGTTGACGTTGTCGCCGATGCTCAACCCGGAGCGTCCATCGAGAAAGCAGGTGTCCCCGATCGTCACGTGCTCCCCGATGACGATCCCCTCGGGGGCGTAGAACTCCGCCCGCCAGTGGATCGAGGAGGAGTCGGGGATGCTCATACCGGCCCGCCGGTAGATCGCCTTGCGCAGTCGGTGGGACGGGACTGTGCCGACCTCGCTCAAGAAGCGCAGCCGTAGGTCGGCCCAGACGTCTCGACGCCACGCGGCGACACGGAGTACGGGCTCGGGCGCCAGGCTCTTGATGAAGGTCTTGAAGGCCATCTGCAGTCCTCACGCGCACGGTGGTTCGGCTCTCGCCTAGTGTGACACCGCGGACACGGTAGAGCGGACGCGGCAGAGCGGACACGGCAGATGGGACGGTGATGGGCGTCGAGGAACATGTCGTCGTCGTGCTCAATTTCCACGGCCGGGACGACACTGAACGCTGTGTGGCGTCCTTGGTGGAGGGGTCGCCAGAGGCAGCGGTGCTCGTGGTCGACAACGGATCTCACGACGGCATCGTGGCTTCCGTGGAGAGGCGGTGGCCGGGAGTGAGAACCATCCAGAACCAGGACAACCTGGGTTTCGCCGGGGGGATGAACACCGGCCTGCGATGGGCCATCGGCAACGGCGCCAAGACAGTGACGGTCCTCAACAACGACACGATCATTCCACGGGGGGCCATCGCCGCTCTTGCTGCGGCGGCGTCGGGTGGCCGAGCCGTCAGCCCGGAGGTGCACTATGCCGACGGCAGCGATGAGGTGTGGTTCGGCGGCGGGGCGATCGACGACCGGACCGGCTTGGCGCGCCACCTGTCGAACGCCGAGCTGGTGCACGCGCCCCGTGACGCTTCGGGCAGGCGCCCGACCGACGTACTCGCCGGATGCTGCGTGACCGCGGAGGCGGACACCTGGCTCAGGGTGGGGCTCTTCGACGAGAGGTACTTCCTCAACTTCGAGGACTCTGACTGGAGCCTGCGCGCCCGCGCTGCCGGAGTCGACCTCTTCGTCGATCAGGGCATCGTCATCCACCATGAGGTGTCGGCGTCCTTCACGGGTGCGTACTCCTACCTTGGGTTGTTCTACTACTCACGCAACGGGCTGCTCTTCATCCGAGACCGCATCAACGGTTCACTGCTGCAGCGCTGCCGCTTCCTGCGGCACCACGTCGCACCGGACCCGGTCGGCCGGTGGCGACGCGGGCAGCGTCGGGATGCCGCTCGTCGTGCAGCGGTGGTGGCAGTCGCCGTCTGCTGCCAGCTGCGACATCGCTACGGGCGCGCTCCGAGATGGCTCGAGCAGCAAGCCGGTCGCTGGAGTTCGGGTCGTCGGTGATCCCTCGTCGGGATCAGGGTCGTGGGGGCGCGTTCGAGCTCACGGACTCGGCCGCGAAGATCGAGAAGTGGCGCTTGCCGTATCGGTGAGAGGGCCTTTCCACCACGACGTAGAGCAGCCAGGCAGCCAAGGCCGTGGTCGGCAGGGCGATGGCAGTGCCGACGAGCAGAGCCGCGACATCGTGGGGGACTTGCGGACGGAGCAGGTGGCCAACGATGAGCACGATGGGCTGGTGCAACAGGTAGAAGCTGTAGGACGCGAGTCCCCAGCGCTCCAGTGGAGTGATGGAGAGCCGACCGCCCGCGGACCCGGAGACGAGGAGGATGAGCGCGGCGCAGGGGAGGGCCCAGACCACCGCTCTGCCCGTCTCCAGGTCGGCCGTCGTCCAGGCCACGGCGAGGAACCCACTTGCCAGTGCCATCGGCCAGAGCAGGCGTCGGTCGGGGACCTGCTGGTGGGTGACGATCCAGGCGCAGGCCAACCCTGCCGAGAACTGGACGAGTCGCACGGGCAGGTTGTGCTCGTCGGTGAGTGCTGCGCCGAGAAACCCTGGCAGGTCGAAGTGCGTGAGCAGGATCGAGACAGACGCAGTCGTCACCACGAGGGGAACCCAACCCCACCGTCGGCAGACGAAGATCAAGAAGGGGAAGGTCAGGTACAGCTGCGCCTCGAGGGCCACACTCCACAAGGAGCCGTTGATCGCCCCCAGCCGCTCCGGGTTCCACGTCTGGAGCAAGACGACGTGCCAAGCGACGTCACCGGGCCGGGCTCTTTCCGCGACGATCCACGTCGCCGCCGGCGAAAGTGCGATGACGGAGGCGAACGCGAGCGCGACGTAGTAGGACGGCAGCAACCTGATCGCCCGCCGGGCCAAGAAGTTGCGGTTGCGCAGCTGGCGGTGTGCGTGGAACGCGGGGAGTGCCAGGACGAATCCCGACATGACGATGAAGAGGTCCACGCCCTGGGCTCCGAGCGACAAGAGCTCCGGCAGTCGCAGGGGGAGGTCGGTGAGCTGCCAGTACCCCACGATGTGGGAGAAGAAGACTGCCAGGGCCGCGATCGCCCGCAGAGCATCCACGCCAACAACTCTGGCTGGTGTGCGCTCCATTGGATCCTTCCCGACAACGCCTCATGGGTCACGGGGGAGCGTAGCGATTCCGCGGACGATCGGTACGAGCGGGGAATCGCCCGCACGTACACTCCGGCATCATGGAGAAGCCGCTGGACGTACCGGTACCCGTCCGCGTCGCGATCCTCGATCACACCGCGCAGCTCGGGGGGGCGGAGCTGGCGCTCCTGCGCCTGCTCGATGCCGTGGTCTCCCGGACGGACGTCGAGCCGCATGTCATCCTCTTCGCTGACGGCCCCCTGGTGGATCGCCTGCGCAAGGCAGGGCACACCGTCGAGGTCCTCCCGCTGGGCGAGGGCCTGGCGACGGCCGGTCGTGGGGAGCTGGCCGGAGCCACCTCGGCCGCGCGAAGGGCGGTCGGAGTCGCTCCCTTCGTCGCCCGGTTGGCCGCCCGTCTCCGCGAGCTCGATGCCGATGTCGTCCACACCACCTCTCTCAAGGCCGACCTGATCGGGGTGCCGGCGGCGCGGCTGGCCCGCCGTCCCCTCGTCTGGCACGTACACGACCGGATCACCCCCGACTACCTGCCGCGCCCGCTCGTGCACCTCATGCGCCGGGTCGGCGCCACGGCCCCGCGCCGCGTCATCGTGAACTCCCGCGCCACCGCCGCGACGATGCCCGGCGCGCGCGGTCTCGTCGTGGCCCACCCCGGCCTCGCCCCGGAGGACATCGCGGATGCGCCACGTGCCCGACCCGGCCGACCGGTCGTCGGCATCGTCGGCCGGATCTCGCCGACCAAGGGTCAGCTCGAGTTCGTCCGCGCCGCCGCGCGCGTCGCCGGGCGCCACCCCGACGTGACCTTCCGGATCATCGGATCACCGATGTTCGGCCACGAGGAGCACGAAGCGAAGGTCCGTCGCGAGGTCGAGCGCCTGGGCCTGACGGACCGGGTGGAGTTCGCGGGGTTCACCGAGGACCCGGTGGCGGAGTTCGACGCCATGACCCTCGCCGTGCACGCGTCACCGCTGCCCGAGCCCTACGGTCAGGTGGTTGCCGAGGCGATGGCCCGCGGGGTGCCCGTCATCGCCACCCGCGCCGGTGGGGTGCCCGAGATCGTCCGAGGTGGCCCCTCGCCGGTCGGCTGGCTCGTCGAGCCCGGTGACGTCGAGGAGCTGGCCGAGGCGATGGACCTCGCCCTCTCCGATCCCGTCGAGGCCGAGTGTCGCGGCGCCGCGGGGTGGGAGCGTGCCCGCACGGAGCTGGGTATCGCGACGAGTGTCGAGACGATCACCCGCGCCTGGCGCGAGGTCGCCGGCCGGTCACGGCCGCGTGTGGCCATCGCCCACGACTACCTCACCCAGCGCGGTGGCGCGGAGCGGGTCGTCCTGGCCCTGGCGCACGCCTTTCCCGACGCGAGGGTGCACACCACCCTCTACGAGCCGGCCGGGACCTTCCCGGAGTTCGAGGACATCGACATCGTCGCCTCCTCGCTGAACCGCTTCGGTGCCCTGCGACGGAACCACCGGGTGGCGTTGCCCTTCCTGCCGAGGGCGAGCGACCGGCTCCACATCGACGCCGACCTCGTCATCGCCTCGAGCAGTGGCTGGGCGCACGGATTCCCCACGTCCGGACTCAAGCTCGTCTACTGCCACGCACCGGCGCGCTGGCTCTACCAGAGCGAGCGCTATCTCGGGCACGACCCACGACGGTCAGGGGTGGGTGTGGCGCTGCTGGTCCTGCGCGGGTGGCTGACCGGGTGGGACCAGCGGGCGGCCGCCACCGGCGATGCCTATCTGGCCAACTCGCAGGTCGTGCGAAACCGGATCAAGGAGAGCTACGGGATCCATGCGAACGTCCTGGCTCCCCCCTTCACCGTCGACACCACCGGCGACCGTGAGCCGATCGAGGACCTGCGCGACGTGGCGGAGGGTTACTACCTCGTCGTGTCCCGGCTGATGCCGTACAAGAACGTCGACCTCGTCATCGACGCCTTCCGCGACCTGCCCGAGCACCTCGTGGTCGTGGGACACGGTCCGCTCCTGCAGCGGTTGCGGGCCAGCGCCCCCGACAACGTCACCATCGTCTCGATGCTGTCGGACGCGCAGATGCGCTGGGCCTACTCCCACGCCGGCGCCCTCATCGCCGCGAGCCACGAGGACTTCGGACTGACCCCGCTCGAGGCCGGGGCCTTCGGCCGGCCCACCCTGGCACTCCACGCCGGTGGTTACCTCGACAGCATCGAGCCCGGGGTCAACGGCGCCTTCTTCGAGGAGCCGACGTCCGCGGCGATCCACGAGGCCGTCGTCGCCAACCGCGACCGCACCTGGGACCCGGTCGCGATCCGGACCCACGTGGACACCTTCTCCCTCGAACGCTTCGTCGAACGGATGCGAGACGAGGCCGAGGCCATGCTCAGCGAGGCCCCGGACCACGCGGCTCGACTGCGGTGAGCCGCGCGCGCAGCGCCTGACAGAATGACGCGCATGAATCCCGCTCAGGCCGCACCCAAGCCGCGCATCCTCTCCGGGATGCAGCCCACCAGCGACTCCCTTCACCTGGGGAACTACCTGGGCGCGCTGGTCAACTGGGTGGGTCTGCAGGAGGACTTCGACGCCTACTACTTCGTCGCCGACCTCCATGCGCTCACCCTGCCGACCGATCCGGCGGACATCACCCGCCGCACCCGCGTCACCGCGGCCCAGTACATCGCCGGGGGAGTGGACCCGGAGCGCTCGGCGATCTTCTGCCAGAGCCACGTGCGCGAGCACACCGAGCTGATGTGGGTCCTCTCCTGCCAGACCGGCTTCGGCGAGGCGAGTCGCATGACGCAGTTCAAGGACAAGACGGCCAAGGGGCACAACGCCAACGTCGGACTCTTCACCTACCCGATCCTCATGGCGGCCGACATCCTCGTCTACGACGCCCAGCGCGTGCCGGTCGGGGACGACCAGCGTCAGCACCTCGAGATCACCCGCGATCTCGCCGATCGGTTCAATGCCCGCTTCGGCGACGCGCTCGTCGTGCCCGAGCCGCACATCCTCACGGAGTCGGCGCGGATCATGGACCTGCAGGAGCCCACCGGCAAGATGAGCAAGTCCACCTCCTCGGACAAGGGCCTGATCTCGCTGCTCGACGACCCCAAGCGCATCGCCAAGAAGATCCGCTCCGCCGTGACCGACGCCGACGGGGAGATCCGCTACGACGCGGAGGCCAAGCCGGGTGTGTCGAACCTGCTGTCGATCCACTCTGCGCTGTCCGGTCGCACGATCGCCGACCTCGAGAGCGACTTCGCCGGCCGGGGGTACGGCGACCTCAAGCAGGAGGTCGCGGACGTGGTCGTGGGGGCCCTCGAGCCCTACCAGCAGCGCATGGCCGAGCTCATGGACGACCCGGGCGAGCTCGACTCCATCCTGGCGAAGGGGGCGGCCCGTGCCTCCGAGGTCGCTGCCGCCACCCGAGACCGCGTGTACGAGCGGGTCGGCCTCCTCCCCGCGGGGCGCTGAGCATGGCTGTGCACGGGGTGTCGATCGCCGTCCCGGAGCCCTGGGGCAGCCGGCTGCAGCAGCACCGGGAGGACGTCGGCGACCCGATGGCCCGCTCGATCCCGCCACACATCACGCTCATGCCGCCGACGGAGATCCCGCCGGAGCAGATGGAGCGCTTCACTCTCCACCTGGAGACGATCGCGGCCCACCACGGCCCGTTCACGGTGCAGCTGCGGGGCACCGGCACCTTCCGGCCGGTCAGCCCGGTGGTCTTCGTGCAGGTCGCCCAGGGCATCCCGATGTGCGAGCGCCTGGAGCAGGCGGTGCGGCGCGGACCGGTGTCGCGCGACCTGGAGTTCCCCTACCACCCGCACGTGACGGTGGCCCACGCGATCGAGGACGAGGCACTCGACCGGTCCTTCGCCGACCTCGCCGACCTCGAGGCCAGCTTCGAGGTGAGCAGCTTCCACCTCTACGACCACGGCGCCGACGGTGTGTGGCGTCCCGCGGTGGAGTTCACGCTCGGCGGGGAGCGTCTGCAGCCCTCACCGTGAGGTCGCCTCCCGGGCCCGGGCTGATGAGCGGGTCCCGGAGACCTCCCCGGGCGGCGCCCGCGGCGTAGCCTGTGGGTGTGCGCCGATGGCTACTGGTGGCCGCGGGTCTCGCCGTGATCATCGCCGTGGTCGTGGCCGGACGACCGTGGTCGGACGACGACGGTTCCAGCGCGCCGCCGACCACCACGCCGCCATCGAGCACATCGTCGCCGCGGACGTCGCCGCCGGCGGGGCAGGCTCCCTTCGTCACCTCGGTCAGCAGTGACGGCCGCTCCTTTCGCGACCAGCACGGCGACCCGATCCTCGTGCGCGGTGACTCTCCCTGGTCGCTGCTGACCGACCTGTCTGCCGAGGAGGCGCAGTCCTACCTCGCCGACCGGGAGGAGCGCGGGGTCAACGCGGTCATCGTCTCCCTGCTGGGGTCGGTCGCCAACGGCGGGCCCAGCGACGACGGCGCCACGGTCGACGGGGTCGCCCCCTTCGTCGAGGGTGGTGGCCTCACGGAGTGGAACGACGAGTACTGGCAGCGAGCGCGCGCCGTGGTGCGCTCGGCGGAGGAGCACGGCATCACGGTGCTGCTCTACCCCGTGGACTCCTGGACCATCGACAGCTCGCTCGTCCCCCGTGACGTCGAGGAGTGCACGAGCTACGGGCGCCGGGTGGCCGAGCACTTCGCCGGTGCGCCCAATGTCCTGTGGATGGCCGGTGGGGACTACCTGCCCGAGCGCACCACCGGGACCGACATCGACCGGTGCGTCGAGGGGGTGCTCACCGGCATCCGCGCCACGGGGGACGGGCGACCCTTCGCGATGCAGCTCGGCTCTGCCGAGCCGATGACGACCACCGACCAGCCCTTCTGGCGCGACCGGGTCGACTGGAACTTCGTCTACACCTACGGCCCGACCTACGAGTCCGTGGAGCGTGCCTACCGATACGACCCGCCGATCCCGACGATCTTCGGCGAGGGCAACTACGAGCGGGAGAACAACACCGGCGACGAGGAGACGACCAACGAGACCTTGCGCCGCCAGACGGCGTGGGCGCTGACCAGCGGCGCGGCCGGGGACTTCTACGGCTCCGACGACTGGCAGTTCCTCCCGGAGTGGCGATCGCGTCTGGACTCTCCCGGCCTCGCCGACGTCGGCCACGTGCGCGACGCCGTCGCCGCCCTGCCGTGGTGGCAGCTCGTGCCGGACCTCACGGGAGACTTCCTCACCGGTGGTCGGGGAGAGCCGGTGACGCGGGAGAGCCGCACGCAGGACGTGCTGGCCAACGACCACGCGACGGCGGCGGTGGCCCCGGACGGTGCAGCCGCCGTGGTCTATGTCCCGACGTCCCGGACGGTCACCATCGACACCGACGCCCTGGCCGACGGGGTGCAGGCGACGTGGGTCGATCCCTCGAGCGGCCGCGAGCGTCCGACGGACGTCCGTCGCAGCTACCGCACACCGGGGGAGAACGCCGATGGCGACGAGGACTGGCTCCTGGTCTTCGCCACCCCGGGAGACTGAGCGGGCCTGACCGTGGCGTGCCGCCTCACGCGGCCCGTGCGGCGATCGCCTGCTCGTAGTGGCCCACCAGCTGGGTCGTCAGCGCGTCCCAGGAGCGACCGGCAACGGCCGTCGGTCCGGCCGAGCCCATCGACTCGCGCAGACCCGGTGACTCCACGAGCTCGGACACCCATCGGGTGAGGTCGCCGCGCACCTCCGGATCGAAGAGGTACCCCGTCCTGCCGTGGTCCACGAGGTCGAGCGGACCGCCGACCGCGGGGGCGACCACCGGGAGCCCGGTCGCGGCACCCTCCTGGAGGGTCTGGCCGAAGGTCTCCTTCGTCCCGGTGTGCACGAAGACGTCGAACGAGGCATAGGCGCGGGCGAGGTCGGTCCCCGTGCGCGGCCCGAGGAAGGCGGGGGGCAGGGTGGGGCGCCCCGGCGCGCGGGCGACGGCCTCGGCGAGGCGGGCACCGAGCTCGTTGCGGCTCGGGCCCTCGCCGACGAGGACGAGGCGGGTGCCGGGCAGGTGGGCCAGCTCGGCGAGCCGGTGCAGCTCCTTCTCCGGGGCGAGGCGCCCAACGTACCCGAGGATGACTTCGCCGTTCGGGGCCAGCGCGCGCTTGAGTGCGAGCGTCTGCGGGTCCTCCTTCCACGTGGGGGTGAAGAGACGGGTGTCGACGCCGCGTCCCCAGAGGCCGGTGCGGGGGATGTGGTGCGCCCGCAGCTCCTCGAGCGTGGGCCGGCTCGGCGCGAGGGTGAGGTCCGCCCGGGAGTGGATCCGCCGGATCCACTCCCAGGTGAGGGTCGAGGCGCCCCGGCCGAGCGCGCCCCGACCGTGCTGCAGGACGTAGTTCGGCATGTCCGTCTGGTAGATCGCCACGGTCGGCAGGTCGAAGCCCTCCGCGTGGTGCAGACCCCGGGCCCCGACGAGGAAGGGGGAGGCGACGTGCACGACGTCGGGCCGGAAGTCGCGCAGCGCCCGGCGCACACCACCCGTCGGCAGCCCGGCGCGGAAGCCGCGGACCGGGAGCCCGGGAAGGGTGCGTACGACGTGCCCGGCGAAGGTCGCCGGGGCGGGCCCCGGAGCGATGATCATCGCCGTGTGGCCCTGCTCGCGCAGGGACTCCGCGACCCGGCAGACGCTCGTCGTGACGCCGTTGAGGCTCGGCAGGAAGGACTCGGTCGCAATGGCCACTCGCACCCCTTCACCGTCTCGTGGTCCGGGTGGGCCGGGGTGACCTCCGGGGGAGTGTCAGGTGATCATCAGGTGACCACTGGGCGCTACGGGTACGGTGCGGGCCATGACCTCACCAGTTGGCCTTGACCGGTTCTGGGCCGTCGTGCCGGCCGGGGGGGCCGGGACCCGGCTGTGGCCGGTCTCCCGCGCGGACTCGCCGAAGTTCCTCCACGACCTCACCGGTAGCGGTCGCACCCTCATCCAGGCGACAGTCGACCGGCTGCGCGAGCTCGCGGGCGATCGCGTGCTCGTCGTCACCGGTGGGGCCCACGCCGACGCGGTCCGGGAGCAGGTGGGTGACCTGCCGAGGGACCTGCTGCTCACCGAACCCTCGCCGCGGGAATCGATGGCGGCCATCGGCCTTGCCGCTGCGGTGCTCGAGCGCCGCGAACCGGAGGCGATCATCGGCTCCTTCGCCGCCGACCACGTCATCGGTGACCAGGAGGCGTTCTCCAAGGCCGTCGTCGAGGCGG
This sequence comes from Janibacter sp. GS2, assembly GCF_051200835.1. Lineage (GTDB taxonomy): Bacteria > Actinomycetota > Actinomycetes > Actinomycetales > Dermatophilaceae > Janibacter. The sequence goes on along the minus strand of NZ_CP195161.1, from coordinate 3,083,106 downwards.
TGGAGGTGGCCGCCAAGGGCGATCGGCTCGTGACCATCGGCATCGAGCCGACCTACCCGGCCACCGGCTTCGGGTACATCCAGATGGGACCGCGCCTGCCCGGCCACCGCAGCGCGAGGCGCGTGCGCCAGTTCGTCGAGAAGCCGAACGCCCGGCGCGCCGCCTCGTACCTGGCGACGGGCGAGTTCCGTTGGAACGCCGGGATGTTCGTCGTCCGTGCCACGACCTTGCTCGACCTCCTGGCCCGGTGGCACCCGGACCTGGCCGCCGGACTGCGGGAGATCGCCGCCGACCCCTCGCTCCTTGCCGATCGGTGGGACGGCCTGGAGAAGATCGCCATCGACCACGCGGTCGCCGAACCCGCGGCGGACGAGGGACTCGTCGCCGTCGTTCCCGGCGGCTTCGACTGGGACGACGTCGGCGACTTCAAGTCCCTCTCCGGTCTGCTCCCTCCGGGCGAAGGGGGGATGACCGTCGTCGGTGACCCCGACCAGGTCCGCACGATCGACGCCGGCGGGCTCGTCGTCTCCGGGTCCGGCCGTCTCGTCGCCGTGGTCGGCCTCGACGATGTCGTCATCGTCGAGACCGACGACGCCCTGCTCGTGACCAGCCGGGAGCGGGCGCAGGACGTCAAGCTCGTCGTCCAGGCGCTCACGGCCGAGGGGCGCACCGATCTTGTCTGACGACGCCTGACGACCCTCGGGGCACCGGGTCGGTAGAGTCACCCTCGCCATGACTGCCCCTCTCGCCCCGACGCTGCTCGGCGTCATCGATCGGCTCCTGCCCGAGCTGATCGCCTTTCGTCGGGACCTGCATGCGCACCCGGAGCTCTCCTTCGAGGAGCACCGCACGACCCAGCGGTTGCGGGAGCGGCTCGAGGAGGCCGGGCTGCAGCCTCGCTCCGTCAGCGAGACCGGTCTCGTCGTCGACCTCGGCGCGACGTCGCCTCGGCGTCGGGTCGCGCTGCGTGGCGACATCGACGCGCTGCCGGTGCGCGAGCGGACCGGCCTCGACTGGAGCTCGACCGTCGACGGTGCCTGCCACGCCTGCGGGCACGACGTCCACACGACGGCGCTCCTCGGGGCCGCACTGGCGCTCGCGGAGGTGGCCGACGAGCTGGCCGCCCGCGACGTCGCCGTGCGGTTGGTCTTCCAGCCCGCGGAGGAGCGGATGCCCGGAGGGGCGATGAAGTTCGTCCGGGCCGGCGTGATGTCCGGGGTCGACACGGTCTATGCCGTCCACTGCGACCCCTCGCTCGACGTGGGGGAGATCGGTCTGCGGGAAGGCGCCCTCACCGCAGCCGCCGACCAGGTGACCGTCACGCTGCGCGGCCGGGGTGGACACACCTCGCGGCCCTTCCTCACGGAGGACCTCACCTACGCCCTCGGCAAGGTCATCACCGACGTCCCGGCCGTGCTCAGTCGCCGCGTCGACCCCCGGTCCGGTCTCGTCCTCGTCTGGGGCCGCGTCTGTGCCGGTGAGGCGATCAACGTCATCCCGTCCACGGGGCTGGCGCAGGGCACCGTGCGGATGCTCGACGTCGGCCTGTGGGAGCAGATCGGTGACCTCCTGCACGAGGTGGTCGAGGAGGTCGCGGCTCCCTACGGGGTGGCCGTGGCGATCGACCACGTCCGGGGAGTACCACCCGTCGTCAACGACGCCTCGGCCGTGGCTGCCCTGGGACGCGCCACCATGGCCGCCGGCCTTCGGCCCGTCCCGACCCCGCACAGCCTCGGTGGAGAGGACTTCGCCTGGATGCTCCACGAGGCCGAGGGCGCGATGGCCCGTCTGGGAACGCGCACACCGGGGGGCCGCACCTTCGACCTGCACCAGGGCGACCTGGTCGTCGACGAGGGCGCGGTCCGCCACGGCACCGCGCTGCTCACCCTCGCCGCAGCCGGCGAGTGGACCCGCGTCGAGCGCGACTGAGCGTCTGAGGGAAATCCCTGAGCGACGCCCCTTCGTCCCGGTCTCATAACGGTTGACGCCGAATCGACCCAGAGCCCCGGCGCGGCCCGGCCCACGCCGTAGCATCCCCCGGATGGCACATGTGTGCCTGACGAACCCCTGTGAAGAAGGAGAGCGCCTTGCGCCACACCGTGAAGGCTGCATCGATCGTGTCCGTGGCCGCCCTGGCGCTGAGCGCCTGCGGCGGCAGTGACTCAACCGAGGAGTCCTCGGACTCCGGGAGCGACGTCAAGGCCTGCCTCGCCTACGACGTGGGCGGCCGCGGGGACCAGTCGTTCAACGACTCGGCGGCCAAGGGCCTGGACCAGGCCAAGGACGAGCTCGGGGTCGACACCGAGGAGGTCGAGGCGAGCCAGGGCGAGAACGACGCCGCCCGCGAGGACCGCCTCAACCAGCTCGTCGACGCCGGCTGCACCAACGTCATCGGGGTCGGCTACATCTACGCCAAGGCCATCGGTGGTGCGGCCGAGGCCAACCCCGACGTCAACTTCGCGATCATCGACGACGCGTCCGCGGACTCCGAGGGGGACAACGTCGCGCAGCTCGTCTTCGCCGAGCACGAGGGTTCCTTCCTCGTCGGCGCGGCAGCGGCGTTGAAGTCCAAGAGCGGCAAGGTCGGCTTCATCGGGGGCACCGACGTGCCGCTGATCAACAAGTTCGAGGCGGGCTTCAAGGCCGGCGCCAAGGCCGTCGACCCGAAGATCGACATCCAGACGAAGTACCTCGCCGCGGACGGCTCCGGCTTCGCCGACCCGGCGAAGGGCAAGACCGCCGCCGAGGGCATGTACGACAAGGGCGCGGACGTCATCTACCACGCTGCAGGCGGTTCCGGCGCCGGTGTCTTCGAGGCGGCCAAGGCCAACAAGAAGTCCGCGATCGGGGTCGACTCCGACCAGGCGAAGACCGCTGAGAAGAACGTCCAGGACGTCATCATCACCTCGATGGTCAAGAACGTGAACGTCGCGGTCTTCGACTACATCAAGGCGTCGACCGAGGGTGAGGCGCTCGCCGGCCTCAACGAGTTCGACCTCAAGGACGGTGGCGTCTCGTACTCGACCACCGGCGGCAAGATCGACGACATCACCGACAAGCTGGACACGTACAAGAAGGAGATCATCGACGGGAAGATCACCGTTCCCTCGAAGTGATCCGTGACCGGCTGATCCGGGGCCCGATCGTGCGCTGCGCGTGATCGGGCCCCGGGCCGTGTCGAGCGCTACCCTTCGCCAGCGGCAGGATGCCGCGACCGCACCTCGGAGGCACGATGAGTACGACCCGCCCAGACCCCCCTTCGACCACACCCACCGGTGAGCTCGCCGTCGAGGTCGAGGGCATCACGAAGCGCTTTCCCGGAGTCATCGCCAACCAGGACGTGAGCTTCGGGGTGACGCGGGGGACGGTGCACGCCATCGTCGGCGAGAACGGTGCCGGCAAGTCGACGTTGATGAAGATGCTCTACGGGGTCCAGCGGCCCGACGAGGGCACCATCCGTGTCGACGGCGAGCCGGTGTCCCTGCACAGCCCGGCCGACGCCATCAAGCACGGCATCGGCATGGTCTTCCAGCACTTCATGCTGGCCGACAACCTCACGGTGGCCGAGAACGTGGTCCTCGGCGCGGAGAAGCTGCAGGGGATCGGCGCGGGTGCGCGCGCCGAGATGACCCGGCTCTCGGACGAGTACGGCCTCGACGTCGACCCCACGGCGCTCGTGGCCGATCTCGGGGTCGGCGCCCGCCAGCGGGTGGAGATCCTCAAGGTGCTCTACCGCGGTGCCCGCACGATCATCCTCGATGAGCCGACGGCGGTACTCGTACCCCAGGAGGTGGAGGAGCTCTTCGGCAACCTGCGCGAGCTCAAGCGCGAGGGCATCACCGTGCTCTTCATCTCCCACAAGCTCGACGAGGTCCTCTCCGTCGCCGACCGGGTCACCGTGATCCGTCGGGGAACCACGGTCGACACCGTCCTGCCCGCGGACGTCACTTCGCGTCAGCTCGCGGAGCTCATGGTCGGCTCCGAGCTGCCCACTCCCGCGACCGAGGAGTCCACGGTCACCGACCGGGTGGTCCTCGCGGCCGAGGGCGTCACCCTGGCCGGCGAGGGTCGCCACGTCCTCGAGGACGTCACCCTGCGCATCCGCGCCGGTGAGATCCTCGGGATCGCCGGCGTCGAGGGCAACGGCCAGGCCGAGCTCGTGGAGGTCCTCATGGGGATGCGCCGGGCGACCTCCGGGCGGATCGTGCTCGAGGACACGGACATCTCCGGCTGGGACGTGCGGCGCATCCGTGAGGCCGGCGTCGGGTACATCCCCGAGGACCGGCACCGGCAGGGCCTGCTCCTCGACGCGCCGCTGTGGGAGAACCGCATGCTCGGTCACCAGACCCAGGCGCCGGCCTCGAAGCGCGGGGTCCTCACCAATGCCCTGTCCCGCACCGACACCGAGCGGATCGTGCGCGAGTACGACGTGCGCACCCCGAGCATCCACGTCACTGCCGGGTCCCTGTCGGGCGGCAATCAGCAAAAGCTCATCGTCGGGCGCGAGATGAGCCACGCGCCGAAGGTCCTGCTCGCCAGCCACCCGACGCGTGGCGTCGACGTCGGCGCCCAGGCGGCGATCTGGGACCTCATCCGCGAGGCGCGCCGTGAGGGGCTCGCCGTGCTGCTCATCAGCGCCGACCTCGAGGAGCTCATCGGGCTCTCCGACACCATCCAGGTCATCCTGCGGGGTCGGATCACTGGGGAGTTCAACCCCGAGGACGTGACCAGCCAGGAGCTCGGGAGCGCGATGACCGGCGCCGGTCAGGAGGCGTCATGAAGCTCGCCGCGCGGCGCCTCGCGCTCGTCCTGGCGGCTCCGCTGCTCGCGGTGGTCGTGGCCTTCGTCGTCACCTCGCTCGTGCTCATCGCCGTCGGGGACCCGGTCGGGCAGGTGTGGTCGACGCTGCTGTCTCAGCCACGCCCGCGCACGCTGGTCAACACCCTCAACAGTGGCATCACGTACTACATCGCGGCGGTGGCCGTGGCGATCGGCTTCAAGATGAAGCTGTTCAACATCGGTGTCGACGGGCAGTACCGCATCGCCGCCTTCGCAGCGGCGCTCGTCGCCGGTGAGGGGTGGCTCCCGGGTGCGCTCAACATCCTCCTGGCGATGCTCGTCGCCATGCTCGTCGGTGGCTTCTGGGCCGGTATCGCCGGCTGGCTGAAGGTCAACCGCGGAGTCTCCGAGGTCATCTCGACGATCATGCTCAACACGATCTCGGCCGGCCTCGTCGGCTGGGGCCTGCGCAGCTGGGGCCAGCGTGCCGAGGGCAGCAACACCCGCAACACCCAGGAGATCCCCGAGTCGAGCCAGCTCGAGGGGTTCGCCCTCGTCGCGGACGCTCCCAACCGGGTCTACACGCTGCTCATCCTCGCGATCGTCCTCGGCGTCGTCTACTGGTTCGTCATCAACCGGACACGCTTCGGTTTCGACGTACGGGCCACGGGTGGGTCCGAGTCCGCTGCGGTCGCCAGCGGTGTCAAGGTCCCGCGCATGGTGCTCATCGCGATGATCGCCTCGGGCGCCGTCGCGGGCCTGATCAGCATGCCGTCCTTCTTCGGCGCCGACCACAGCTACGGGCTGAACTTCCAGGAAGGGGTCGGCTTCATCGGGATCGGTATCGCCCTCCTCGGGCGCAACCACCCGCTGGGCATCGCCTTCGCCGCCCTGCTGTGGGCCTGGCTGGAGAAGGCCAGTGACGGTCTCCAGTTGCAGGCCGGGGTCTCACCGGCCCTCGTCTACATCATCCAGGGCGTCATCCTCCTCGCCGTCGTCATCGCCTACGAGGTCGTCGCCCGCTTCGAGCGTCGCCTGGAGCAGAAGCAGGTCACGAGCCAGCTCGATGCGGGCGTCACCACGGAAGGAGCCTCGGCATGAGCCTGAGCGTCGGTACCGAGCGCGAGACCGTGGCCGCCGAGCCCACGCGTCGCATCCCCTTCTGGGCCTGGCCGCTGGCGCTGGCGGCGATCCTGGTCGTGCTGTCGCTCATCCGCCTGGTCACCGGCATCGGGGACATCTCCTCCTCCGGCACGCTCGGGGCCACCCTGGCCCTGGCGATGCCACTGGCGCTCGCCGGTCTCGGCGGGCTCTGGTCCGAACGCGCCGGCGTGATCAACATCGGACTGGAGGGGATGATGATCCTCGGCACCTGGGGTGCCGCCTTCGGTGCGATCCACGGAGGCCCCTGGGCGGGAGTCCTCGGGGCCATGGTCTGCGGGGCGCTCGGCGGCCTCGTCCACGCCCTGGCGACGGTGACCTTCGGTGTCGACCACATCGTCTCCGGTGTCGCGCTGAACATCGTCGCGCTGGGTGTCGCGAGCTACCTGGCAGCCCGCTTCTTCGGTGACCTCGAGGGCGGCAGCGACGTCCAGTCGCCACCCCTGCCGTCGCTGCCGAGGGTGGGCGTACCGGGCCTGTCCGAACCCCTGAAGACGGTGGAGGACCAGGGCTGGTTCTTCGTCTCCGAGCTCGCTGCACTCGCACGTGCCGTGACGACGAACCTCTCCGTGCTCACGGTGATCGCGCTGCTCCTCGTCGTCGGCACCTGGTGGGTGCTGTGGCGGACGAGCTTCGGCCTGCGGGTGCGCTCGTGCGGTGAGTCGCCGGCCGCCGCGGAGACCCTGGGCGTCAACGTCTACCTGTACAAGTACATCGCGGTGACGATGTCCGGCGCGCTCGCCGGGCTCGGCGGTGGCTTCCTCGCGATGGTCGCCTCCAACGCTTATCGCGAGAGCCAGACCGACGGCCGCGGGTACATCGGCCTCGCGGCGATGATCTTCGGCAACTGGCGCCCCGGCGGGGTCCTCATGGGCGCTGGGCTCTTCGGCTTCATGGACGCGCTGCAGCTGCGGGGCGGTGGCGCGGCCATCCACGCCCTGCTGCTGCTCATCGGCATCCTGCTGCTCGCCCTCGGCACCTGGCAGATCCTGCGTCGCCAGCGCACGGTCCAGGGCACGGTGGCGATCGTCATCGGTATCGCGGTCGTGGCCCTCTGGTTCGGCAGCGACACGATCCCGGGAGATGTCACGCGCTTCGCTCCGCACCTGACCACGCTGCTCGTCCTCGCCTTCGCCAGCCAACGGTTGCGCATGCCGGCAGCCAACGGCAAGGTCTACCGTCGCGGCGAAGGCCACTGACGTGCCGGCGCCCCTGACCGATAAAGCCTGGCAGCAGCTGCACGCCACCGCCGTGGAGGCGATGGGGCGCGCCTACGCCCCGTACTCGTCCTTCCCCGTCGGGGTGGCCGGTTACGCCGACGACGGCCGCCTGCTCAGCGGGTGCAATGTCGAGAACGCCTCCTACGCGGTCGGTCTGTGCGCGGAGTGCGGCCTCATCAGCGACCTGGTGCGCACCGGCGGCGGCCACCTCGTCGCCGTGTGGTGCGTCGACGGCCGCGGCGAGACCCTCATGCCCTGCGGCCGCTGCCGCCAGCTGCTGTGGGAGCACGGCGGCGCACAGTGCCGCATCCAGACACCCGAGGGGGAGCGGTCGCTCGCGCAGATCCTGCCGCAGGCTTTCGGGGCCGACGACCTGAGGAAGGGAGCACCGTGACCGAGCAGATCGAGCAGCACGACGTCGTCGACGTCATCCGGGCGAAGCGGGACCGGGGTGAGCTGACCGACGCCCAGATCGACTGGGTCGTCGACGCCTACACCCGTGGGGTCGTCGCCGACGAGCAGATGTCCGCCCTGGCGATGGCCATCCTCATGGCCGGGATGACCCGCGCGGAGATCGCTCGGTGGACGGCGGCGATGATCGCCAGCGGTGAGCGGATGGACTTCTCCTCGCTCTCCCGACCGACCTCCGACAAGCACTCCACCGGTGGGGTCGGCGACAAGATCACCCTCCCGCTCGCCCCCCTCGTCGCGGTCTTCGGTGTCGCGGTGCCCCAGCTGTCCGGCCGGGGTCTCGGTCACACCGGCGGCACCCTCGACAAGCTCGAGTCCATCCCCGGGTGGCGCGCCGACCTGGGCAACGAGCAGATGCTCGCCCAGCTGGACGAGGTCGGCGCGGTCATCTGCGCCGCCGGCGCCAGCCTCGCCCCGGCCGACAAGAAGCTCTATGCCCTGAGGGACGTCACCGGCACCGTCGAGGCGATCCCGCTCATCGCGTCCTCGATCATGAGCAAGAAGATCGCCGAAGGCACCGGAGCGCTCGTCCTCGACGTCAAGGTCGGCTCCGGGGCCTTCATGAAGACCCGCGAGGACGCGACCGAGCTCGCCCGCACCATGGTCGATCTGGGCACGGATGCCGGGGTGCGCACGGTCGCACTGCTCACCGACATGTCGGTACCGCTCGGCCTGACCGCCGGCAATGCGCTCGAGGTGCGCGAGTCGCTCGAGGTGCTCTCCGGAGGCGGCCCACGAGACGTGGTCGATCTGACCGTCGCTCTGGCCGACGAGATGACGCGCGCCGCGGGCAAGGACGTCGGTCGCGACGAGCTGAGGGCCGCCCTCGCGGACGGTCGCGCCATGGACGTGTGGCGCCGGATGATCGCCGCCCAGGGTGGGGACCCGGACGCCGCGCTCCCGACCGCCGTCGAGACCGAGACCCTCACGGCCGGGGCCGACGGCCACGTGGAGCACGTGGATGCGCTCGCGGTGGGGCTCGCGGCCTGGCGTCTCGGCGCGGGTCGCGCCCGCAAGGAGGACCCGGTGCAGGCCGGCGCCGGGGTCGAGCTGCACGCGCGTCCCGGTGACCCGGTCCGTCGCGGTGACCCGCTGATGACCCTGCACACCGACACCCCGGAGCGCTTCGCCCGGGCCCGTGAGGCCCTCGAGGGCGGCGTGCGGATCAGCGCTGCCGCCCCGCCCACCCGCCCGGTCGTCCTCGACCGGATCACCGCCCAGGAGGCCTGACGTGCCAGAGACCAACGACACCCCGTCGATCATCGACGTCCCCGGCGGCAAGGTCATCGCCGAGCACGTCGGTCGCATCGCCACCGGCACCGACGGTCTGTCCGTGGCCCACATGAAGGCGCCGGGAGGATGGTCCGAGCCGGCCCAGGTCCCCGACTTCGATGAGGTGACGCTCGTCGTCGCCGGCACCGTCATCGTCGAGCACGACGGCGGCGCGAGCCGGGTCGGCGCCGGTGAGAGCATCACCACGAGAGCGGGGGAGCGGGTGCGCTACTCGACCGGTCCCGACGGTGCCGAATACGTCGCCATCTGCACGCCGGCCTTCTCCCCGGAGACCGTGCACCGTCAGGAGGAGGGATGAGCCCCCACGCGTCGGGCATCCGTGCCCTGCCCAAGGTCCTGCTTCACGATCACCTCGACGGCGGTCTGCGACCGTCGACCGTCCTGGAGATCGCGGACGAGATCGGGCACGACCTGCCGGTGTCCGGGAGCGACCGGACCACCGACGCGTTGGCGCGGTGGTTCCGCGAGTCGGCGGACTCCGGCTCACTCGTGCGCTACCTCGAGACCTTCGAGCACACCGTCGCCGTGATGCAGACCAAGGCCGCGCTGCGCCGGGTGGCCCGCGAGTGCGTCCTCGACCTCGCCCGGGACGGAGTCGTCTACGCCGAGTCACGGTATGCGCCCGAGCAGCACCTGCGTGGTGGCCTGACCCTCGAGGAGGTCATCGAGGAGGTCAATGCCGGTTACCGCGAAGGGGAGGAGGCGGCCGCGGCGGAGGGACACCCGATCGTCGTGCGGGCCGTGCTGACCGCGATGCGGCATGCGGCCAAGTCCCGGGAGATCGCCGAGCTGGCCGTGCGCTACCGCGACGCCGGTGTCGGGGGTTTTGACATCGCGGGGGCCGAGGCCGGTCACCCGCCGAGCCGACACCTCGATGCCTTCGAGTACCTGCGGCGTGAGAACGCGCACTTCACGATCCACGCCGGCGAGGCCTTCGGGCTGCCGAGCATCTGGGAGGCGTTGCAGTGGTGCGGCGCCGACCGTCTCGGCCACGGCGTGCGGATCGTCGACGACATCGGCCTCGGCGCAGGCACCGTCACCGATGACCCGCTCGCGGCGAACCTCATGGCGCGGGAGGACCTCTCCCAGCTGCGTCTGGGGCGTTTGGCGGCCTTCGTCCGCGACACCCGGGTGCCGCTGGAGATGTGTCCCCACAGCAATGTCCAGACCGGGGCGGCTCCCTCGATCGCGGCGCACCCGATCACACTGCTCACCCGTCTGCGCTACCGCGTCACCCTCAACACGGACAACCGGCTGATGTCGGACACGTCGATGACCCAGGAGATGCAGGCCCTCGTCACCGAGGCCGACTGGAGCCTCGAGGACCTGCGGTGGGTGACGACCAATGCGATGAAGTCGGCCTTCCTCCCCTTCGACGAGCGTCTCGACCTCATCGAGGGGACGATCAAGCCGGCGTACGCCGCCGCTGCCCTGGCGGGCTGATCCCGAGGGCACGGTGTCCGGACCGGGTCGGGCGGAGGCTCAGCGTCCGTCGGCCAGCGGGTCACGCGAGATGAATCGCTGCCGCAATCGGCGCTCCCGGCCCAGCCGGGCGGTGTCGCGGCGGCGGCGCTCGGCGAGGACGGCGGCGAGGACGTCCTCGCGGTGAGCGGGTGGGGGTGGCGGTGACACGTACGGGAGCACGGCCTCGGTCAGGTGCCGACCGAGCTCGTCGCGCGCACCCTCCGACAGGCTCGTGCGACGAGTGAGGAACTGGCGCACGGCGATGCCCAGTCCGTGGGGGAGCGCGGCGATGTCCGCGCTGCGTGCCCACGGCTCCAAGGCGGTCGGCATCCCCGGCGGAGTGACCATGGCCCCCGACTGCCGGGTGGTGATGACGTACGTGCCGGCCGCGAAGTCACCCAGTCGCTTGCCCCGGGCGCTGACCAGGGCGCTGACGAAGGCGGGCAGGCCCAGGACCATCCAGATCTCGACGAACCCCACGAGCGCGCGCACCACCGCGTGGCGGAAGCGGATCGGTCCGCCGTCGTCGCGCACCGTCCGCAGCCCGAGCGCGAGCTTGCCGAGGGTGCGACCCCGGGTGGACGTCTCGATCGCGACGGGCAGGCCCACGAGGGAGCCGACGACGATGAGGATCAGCACCGTCTGCAGCACGGCACCCGAGGTGCCGCCAAAACTCAGGCCCGCGGCGACGGCCGCACCCACGAGGACCACGAGCGAGAGGGTGGCGTCGATGGCACCCGAGGCGAGGCGGTGGACCACACCGGCGACCGGCAGCTCGACGGACACGGCCTCGCCGGTCACCAGCTCGTCGGGGCCGAAGGCGCGGTGCCCGGCTGAGGTGCTCACGACGATCAGGGTATCCGGGCGGGCGTCGCTAGGATCGTGACGTGGACATCGACGCCTACGTGGCTGCGTGCGGGGGGCAGTGGGCCCGCCTGGACCATCTGGCACGGCGACGCCGGCTCTCCGGCGCCGAGGCCGACGAGCTCCTCGACCTCTACCAGAGGGTGTCCACGCACCTGTCCCACGTGCGCAGCGCGAGCCCGGACCCGGCGCTCGTGGCACACCTGTCGGCCCTGCTCGCCCGGGCCCGGCTGCGCGCGGACGCGAGCGACACCTCTTCGTGGGGGGACGTCCTCCGGTTCTTCACGCACACCTTCCCGGCGGCGCTCTACCGCATGAGGGTCTGGTGGCTCACCGTGCTCGCCGTGAGCCTGGTGGTGGCCGTGATCGCCGCCTGGTGGATGGTGGAGAACCCCGGGTACATCGCTGCCCGGCTCAGCTCCGCCGAGATCGACCAGTACGTCGGGCACGACTTCGAGAACTACTACAGCGAGTACGCCCACCACGAGTTCGCGACGCTCGTCTGGGTGAACAACGCCTGGGTCGCCGCCCAGTGCATCGGCATGGGTGCGCTCGGCCTCCCGACGGTGTACGTCCTGCTGATGAATGTCCTCAACCTCGCCGCGGGTGCGGCACTGATGATCGGCGAAGGGCGGGGCGACCTCTTCTTCGGGCTGATCCTGCCCCACGGGCTCCTCGAGCTGACCGCGATCTTCGTCGCCGGGGCCGTCGGTCTGCGCCTCTTCTGGTCCTGGATCCACCCGGGGGCGCGGACGCGGTCATCGGCCTTCGCAGCCGAGGGCCGCACCGCCGCGACCGTCGCCCTCGGACTCGTGGCCGTTCTGCTCGTCAGCGGGGTCATCGAGGGCTTCGTCACCCCTTCCTCCCTGCCCACGGCCGCCCGCATCGCCATCGGCGTGATCGCGGAGGCGCTCTTCTTCGCCTACGTCTTCGTCCTCGGACGCCGGGCCGTGGCGCAGGGTGCCACGGGGGACCTCGAGGAGAAGGACCGCGGGACGCTCCTGCCCGTGATCGACTGAGCCATTGCCCGGACAGGTAGTGTGAGCCAGACCACACATTGCACGATCCACCGCGTCGTCGTGACGGTCCACCTCCACGGACCGCGTGAGGACGCTCGGACGGGACACGGTGAAGACGTTGGCGCAATCGGGACTCCGGTGGCTGGTCAGCCCGGCCGTCGACAGTGCGCCGGCCGGAAGCGCGCGGGCGGCAGCCGCCCTGCGGGTGCTGCTCGGCCTGATGTGGTTGTACAACGTGGCGTGGAAGCGCGCCCCCGACTTCGGACAGGAGGCGGGCAACGGGCTCTTCAAGTTCACCAGCTATGCCGTCAGCCATCCGGTGTTTCCCCCGTTCAGCTGGGTGATCGAGCACGGCGTCCTGCCCTACTTCCAGGTCTTCGGGTGGGTCGTGCTTGTCGTGGAGACCGCCTTGGCGGTCATGCTGCTGACCGGCACCTGGGTCAGGGTGGCGGCCGCGGTGGGGATCGCCCAGTCGGTCGCCATCGCGCTCTCGGTCGCCTACGCGCCCGCCGAGTGGCCCTGGTCCTACTGGTTGATGATCGGCGCCCACCTGATGATCCTCTTCAGCTCGGCCGGGCAGGTGCTCTCCACGGATGCCATCCGTGCCGGCCTGTCCCGGGGGGTCCCCTTGCTTCGCGTGTGGGGAGTGCTGGCGATGCTCGTCGGCCTCGTCGCGGTCGTGGGGTCGCTCGACGATCCGCTGGCGGCCGGCGGGTACACCGTCGGCTCGAGCGACCCGTCCCTCAGCCTGGGGTCCTACAACCTCGGGGGCGGGGTGGTCCTCCTGCTCATCGGTGCCCTGCTGCTCGTCACCTCGACACGTGGTGCGGGCGCGGGCGGTCGTGCGGCGGCCACGGGGGCAGCGGTCATCGCGGCGGTGGCGGCGCTGTCGCTGTACGTCCAGCTGGGGTTCAGCGACCCGGTGCTCGGCGGCACGGCCACCTCAGCGGGATACCTCCTCTGCCTCGCCGTCGTGGCTCTCGCGGTCACCCGGCAGACGTCCGCGGCACCGGCGCCCGGCCACCGGCGGCGCGCATCGTCGCGGACTGAAGGATGAGCATGTACGTCGTCGACGGCGGGGACCGAGGCTGCGGGGAGCTCCTCCTGGTCCTGGCTGCACGCAGCCGCACCCTCGCTCCCGGCAGCACGGTCCGTCTCCTGGCCACGGATCCGGCCGCGCCCACCGACCTGCCGGCCTGGTGTCACCTCGCCGGTCATCACTACCTCGGAGCGGGCAGCACCGCCGAAGGCGGTCCCCACTTCGACATCCGGCTCTCCGACCTGCCGCGCAGCGCCTCGCGCGGACCATCTCGGCGCCCCGACCCGGCTCCGCCCCAGAATCACCCACGAGAGGAACACCCATGAACGGGCTCGTCATCAACCTCACCCACTCGGTCGACGACGTCGACCGCACCAGCGTCGCCATCGTCGTCGCCGGCGCCTCCGTCGCCTCCTCGCAGGAGACCACGGTCTTCCTCTCCTCGGAGGGCACGCACCTGGCCACCAAGGGAGTCGCCGAGACACTGCACGAGGACGGGTTCGCGCCCATGTCGGAGCTGGTGTCCGGTTTCATCGAAGCGGGAGGCACCTTCCTGGTCTGCAGCCCGTGCGCCAAGAAGCGCGGGATCGGCGAGGAGGACCTCATCGAGGGTGCGTCCATCGTCGGTGGGGCCACGCTGGTGGCGTTGCTGGCCGACGGCGCGTCGTCGTTGTCCTTCTAGGGCGGACGTCTGATGCCGGAACTCACGGCGCTCCCACCCCGGGACGCGCCCACCCGACCGGTCGCCCTGGAGTACGACGGCGGTGACCAGGACTGCGGCAGCGGCCTGCTGCTGGCCATCACGTCCCGCATGCGACGCATCGACGAGGGCGCGGTGTTGCTCCTGCACACCAACGAGGGGTCCGTGCTCGCCGACCTGCCCGCGTGGGCCCGCTTGGCGGGCCACGACCTGCTCGCGGTCGTCGATGACACTGCCGACACCGCCCCCGGTCCGTGGCGGCTGTGGATCGAGCGTGGCCGGAGCACCTCGGGTGGTGCCGGGCGCACCACCGCGCCGGACGTCGAGTACTCGTCAGCGGCGCCCGCAACCGTGGGCACCCGCCTGTGGCTGTACTCCAACTTCCACTGCAACCTGGCCTGCGCCTACTGCTGTGCCGCGTCCTCACCGCGTGCCGACCCGCGCCTGATGTCGGTCGAGACCGCCGCGAGCGCGGCGGAGCAGTTCGCCCTGCAAGGGGGGCGGGAGCTGCTCATCACCGGTGGTGAGCCCTTCCTGCACCCTGACCTCGGCGCGCTCGTGGCCCGCACCGCTGAGCACGTGCCGGTGACCCTGCTGACCAATGCGATGGTCTACGGACGGGGCCGACGCCGTGAGGTCCTGGAGTCCTTCGACCGGGACCGGGTCACGCTGCAGATCAGCCTGGACTCGGCCGGCCCGCAGCTGCACGACCGGCAGCGGGGCGCCGGCTCGCACCAGCGCGCCCTCGAGGGCATCCAGCTGGCGCGGGAGCTCGGCTTCCGGGTCCGGGTGGCCGCGACCTACCTGCCCGAGGACGCGCCCGCGGCCGGAGACCTTCTCGGCACCCTGGCGGCCCTCGGGATCGCGGAGGCGGACCGCCTGATCCGACCGGTCGCCCAGGAGGGATACGCGGAGCAGGGGGTGGAGATCACCCTCGACTCCATCGAGCCCGAGCCCACGTTGACCGCGGACGGCGCCTGGTGGCACCCGGTCGGTGTCACGAACCGGCACCTGAGGGTGGCCGATGCACCCCTCCCGCTCCAGCACGTCCTCGACGTGGTCCGGGACGTCGTCGACGTCCAGGCCGCCAACGGCTCCCAGGGGCGGGCGGTCTTCCGCTGCACCTGAGAGCACCCCTCGCCGCGCCGGGACACCCATCGGGGGCGCCTGCCGGTCAGAGCAGCCCTCGGGCCTTCAGGGCGAGGTAGTGGTCGGCGAGTGCAGGAGCCAGCGCCGCAGGCTCCTCCTCGAGGACGGTCACACCCATCCGACCCAATGCATCGGCGGACCGCTCGCGCAGCTGGACCGTCCGCTCTGCGGCGGCCGCACCGTAGACGTCCTTCACGGACTCACGGGTGCGACTCATCCGAGCGAGCTCGGGGTCGGCTGCGGACGCGACGACCACCCGGTGGCGTGCGGTGAGCGCCGGGAGGACGGGCATGAGGCCCTCCTCGATCACCGAGGGCTCCAGCGCCGTGAGGAGGACGACGAGGGCCCGCTGGCTCGAGGCCCGGGTCACCTCGGTGGCCAGGGCCGTCCAGTCCGCCTCGACGAGGGTGGGCTCGACGTCACTCAGGGCGTCGACGACCGAGGAGAGCAGGGTGGCGCGGTCGTGGCCGGACACCCGTGCGCGGACCCGACGGTCCCCGGCGATGACCTGCACCCGGTCGCGGGCGTGTCCGGCCAGCGCGGCGAGCAGCAGTGCGGCGTCCATCTGGGCGTCGAGCCGGGGGTGGTCGCCGACCCGAGCCGCACTGGTGCGGGAGGTGTCGACGACGATCACGACGCGTCGGTGCTCCTCGGGCCGCCAGGTGCGCACCACCGGGTGCTGGCGGCGGGCGGTGGCCCGCCAGTCGAGGGAGCGGACGTCGTCTCCGTCCACGTAGTCGCGCAGGGAGTCGAACTCGGTGCCCTGGCCGCGGGTGCGTTGTGCGGCCCGCCCGTCGAGTTGTCGCAGCGTCGCGAGGCGCGAAGGGAGATGCACCCGCGCGCCGAAGGGGTGCAGCGCACGGATCCGGCCGGGGACGCGGCGGGAGGACTGCCGGGCCGCCAGCCGCAGCGGTCCGAGGAGCCGGAGGGTGACCCGGTCGGCCGTCCGGTCACCGCGGCGGGTCGGGACGAAGCGACCCACGAGCCGGGTGCGCTCGCCCGTGCGCAGGTCGAGCCGGTGCCGGTCGCTGACGGCTCCCGTCGAGGGTGGCCAGGCGTCCCTGACGAGTCCGCGGACCCGGCGTGGGGTGTCGTTGGTCAACCACAGCTCGCTGTGCGCCGTCCCACCCAGGCGCACGCGCGCATCGGGCCCGCGATCGATCCGCACGCGCGCGGGGTCCGGCGCCAGCAGCGCATCGAGCGCACACAGGAGCACCACGAGCAGGACCCAGAGCCAGACGGTGGACTGGGTGGGACGCAGGAGGACGGGGGCCAGCCCGAGCAGGGCGAGCCACACCGCACGAGGGGTCAGGGCCACGGGTCAGCGGGGTACGGGAACGGCGGACAGGGCGCTGTCGAGGACCGAGACGACGCTCACCCCTTCGATCTCGGCCTCGGGACGCAGTCCGATGCGGTGGGCGAGCGTCGCGTGGGCGAGCGCCTTGACGTCGTCGGGGGTGACGTAGGTCCGACCCGACAGCCAGGCCCAGGCGCGGCTCGTCGCGAGCAGGGCGGTCGCCCCGCGCGGGCTCACCCCGAGACGCACCGAGGGGGAGGCCCGGGTGGCCCGGGCGAGGTCGACGATGTAGCCGGTCACCGCGTCGGAGACGCTCACCTGCTGCACCGCGCGGGCACCGGCGACCAGATCGCTCGCGGAGGCGACGGCGCGGACACCCGCCGCGTCGAGGTCACGGGGGTCGAATCCTCGGGCGTGCCGGGTCAGCACGTCGATCTCGTCGCCCCGGGGTGGCAGCGGAAGGAGCAGCTTGAGCAGGAACCGGTCGAGCTGGGCCTCGGGCAGCGGATAGGTGCCCTCGTACTCCACGGGGTTCTGGGTCGCGGCGACCATGAACGGCGTCGGGAGGGGGCGGGTGCGGCCGTCGATGCTCACCTGGTGCTCCTCCATGGCCTCGAGCAGAGCGGACTGGGTCTTCGGCGGGGTGCGGTTGATCTCGTCCGCGAGCAGGAGATTGGTGAAGACGGGGCCCTTGCGGAAGGAGAAGTCGGACGCCCCGGAGTCGAAGACGAGAGACCCGGTGAGGTCACCGGGCATGAGGTCGGGAGTGAACTGCACCCGTCGGGTGTCGACATCGAGGGCGGCCGCGATGGTGCGTACGAGGAGTGTCTTCGCGACGCCGGGGACGCCCTCGAGGAGGACGTGGCCACCGCTGAGTAGGCCGACGATCAGGCCCGTGACCGCGGCGTCCTGACCGACGACCGCCTTGCCCACCTCGGCTCGGACCGCGTGCAGGGCAGCGCGTGCCGACCGGTCCTCGGCCGACTCGGTGGGGGCGGCCACGGGTGGGCGCGGCTGGCCCGCGGGCGGCGGAGCCTCGGGGGCCTGCTCCGGGGGCGGCTGGTGGTCGGTCATGGGGTGCGGACACCTTCCTCGAGGGCGGTCAGGCGGTGGGCGAGCTGGATCAGGGTGGCGTCGGTGCCCGGAGGTGGACCGAAGAGCCGGTCGTGGACGTCCCCGGGGGAGAGACCGCTGGCGCTCGCGGCTGCGGCGACGACGCTTTGCGGGTGGCCCCGCTCGGAGAGCCCGAGTCGGGCACGCACCCGGGCATCGGTCGCCGCGCGCAGCACGCGCGCCGCGCGGGCGCGGTCACCGGCCCGGCGGTACAGCGCCGCTCGGCTGCGGGTGGTCTCGACGGAGTGCACGACGACGGGCAGCTTCTCGGGGGTGAGGGGCCCGAGCCGTCGTCCTTGCTGCACCGCCACGAGCACGATGACCATCCCCAGCAGCGTCATGGCCGGGACCAGCCAGCGCGGTGGGGCGACGTGCTCCTCGTCGGCGGCCAGATCGGCGAGGGAGGGGCTGTACCAGACGAGGCGGTCGGAGGCGCCGAGCAGGCGGACCCCGAGCCCCGCGTGGTCGGCGTCGGTGATGTCGCGGTTGGACAGGGTCGTCGTGGCGGCGAGCAGGACCGTCTCGGGCTGCCGCGCGTGCTCGGGGACGACGACCAGGGCACTGCCCTCGGCGCCGGAGTCGTCGGCATCGAAGCAGCGGCCCACGCGGGTGCCACGCGCAGGGGAGTAGAGGAGGGACGGCGCCTCGACCTCATCGCCGTGTCGCACGATGCCAGCGGCGAGTGACGGCGCGCCGGTGCAGTCGGCGGGGATGCTCCCTCCGGTGCCCGGGCCGACGGTGACGGGCACGTCGGCGCGCTCGAGCACCAGGGGGGAGGCCTCCAGCAGGACGAGACGTGCCGCGCCCCGGCTCAGAGCGGGCACCCGCTCGGCATGGCCGGGGCTGAGCATCTCGGTGGCGCTCACGACGACGGTGGTCTCGGCGTCGACGTCCGCGTCCTCGAGACCGTCGATCGTGCGCACCACCTCGACCTGCACGTCGTGCTCCTGCAGTACCGCCGAGAGGGCGCGCGCACCGGAGGGACCGGGAGAGTCCGGGTCGAGCGGCCGGTCGGTCCGGGTCGCTCCCAGGGTGAGCACGACGAGCGCCGCGAAGGCGAGGAGCACAACGACCGTGAGGAGGACGCGCCCACGGGTGAGCCGACGGGTCACCGCGCGCCCCCCACGCACTCCCCGGCGACGGCCGCGATGTCGGGCAGCACCGCGTGCTCATCGACCAGCTCCTCACCCAGTGTCACGACCACCGCGACGGTGGCCGCGTCGGTGTGGGTGTCCCCGTAGCGCACGTCGTCGAAGGTCGCTGCCGAGAAGGCGAGCGCTTCCCCCTTCGCGGGGAAGGCCCGGGTGAGTGCGACGACGACCTCGTGGACCGTCACGCCGGGAGACTCCGGGACGAGGGTGCGCTCGACCCCGTCCCGCGCCATCCCGCGGAAGGCCTCGAGGACGGCGCGGTCGTGCTCGCCGGCAGCCATGGCCGCCCTCGCCGCCCGCCGGTGCTCCTGCGCCGTGCGTGGCCGTGCGTCGGCGAAGATCTCCCCCTCGCCCGCCGGCCCGCTCGTGGGATTCCTGCGCAGGGCACGCACCGCGACGACGGTGACCGTGACGACCACGACGAGGAGCAGCGCCCACAGGACCGGTCCGGGGACCGCCCCCACGGGGCCTCCACCGAGCTGCCGGACGATCCACTCGAGCAGACGCCCGAGCAGGCCCTGCTCGTCCTGGTAGGTCGGCGTGGCCAGCTCCCGCTCGAGCCAGTCACGGGCCTCGGGCGAGTCGGGTGTCAGTGGCGGGCCCTCGGCCCCCGGATCGGACGGGCGCACGTCAGCCGGTCTGGCCCCCCGGCCGACCGCCCGTCTGGCGGATCAGCTCGATGTCGTACCCCTCGTGCTCCATGCGCTGCCCGATGTACAGCAGGGCATCGACGCCCGCGGTGATGGGGGTCGTGAGGGCAGCCGAGATGATCAGGGCAAGTCCGTTGGCCACGGCGAGGACGACGTAGCCGGCATTGCCGTCGCCGGCGAGGACGACCTGCGCCACCCCGGCGATGAGGCCCAGGGGGAGGGAGATGATCGCGCCGACGACGCCGATGAGGACGGAGGTGAGCAGGCGGATCCCGAGCACGGGCCAGAAGCGTCGCCCACCGGTGAGTCGCCAGGATCGTCTGATCGCCGCGACCGGACCGAGGCGCTCCACGGTGAGCGCCGGGAAGACGAAGGCGAGCCTCGTCCACAGGTAGAGCGCCACGATGACCCAGACCAGCAGCAGCAGGCCCCCTCCGGCGATGCCGAGGGCCACACCGCCGCCGCCCCCGACCGAGATCGCGGCGAGGACGACCCCGGCGAAGAGCCCACCGATGAGGGTCAGCGGCAGGAGGTAGAGGACCGCGGCGAGGAGGAGGGCGCCGAGGCCGGGGAGCACCCGGTCCTTGGTGCCCTGCCAGGTCTCGCCCATCCCCACCTTGCGACCGAGGACGGCCTGGTGGGTCACCCAGGCGATGAAGAGGGGCAGGAGGAGGCCGATGACGAGCTGCCCGAGGCTGGGCAGGTTGGTCAGGAGGTCGGCGATGCCCGCCTCTCCCGAGATGCCGTCCTCGGAGAGCGCGGGGGCCAGCGTGGCCGTGAGCACCGCCGCGAGCGCGGTCAGGGGGACGGTGACGGCGAGGGTCACGACGAGCGCCATCCCCACCGTGGCACCGGGGTTGCCCCGGATCAGGCGCATGACCCCGGAGTAGATGTCGCCGAGGCCCAACCGGCGAAGGGGGACGATGCCCGGCTGGAAGTCCACCGCGCCCCACGGCGGGGGCGCCGGCGGCGGCTGCTGCGATGCTCCTGGCGCCGGCGGCTGCTGGCCGGGCGGTGGCGGTGGCTGCGGGCCGGGCGGCGGCGGTTCCTGGCCGGGTGCGGCCCACGGGTTGTCGCTCATGTGCTCCCCTGGAAGATCGGTGGTGGGTGTGTCAGTAGCCGTCGGTGGTGGCGCGGCCCTCGCCTCGACCGGGCTCGGGGACGACCAGCCCGGTCGGCCCGAGCTGCTGCGCCTCGTGGAGGAGGGCCGCGGTGCTCGAGGTGCCGATGCGGGTGACTCCCTCGGCGAGCATCGCGAGCAGGGTGGGGATGTCCCGGACCCCACCAGAGGCCTTGACCTCCATGGACTCCGGCGTGTGGGCGCGCATCAAAGCGACGTCGGCGAGAGTGGCACCGCCACCGGCGAAGCCCGTGGCGGTCTTCGTGAAGTCGGCCCCGGCGTCGGCGCTGGCGCGGCAGGCGTCGAGCATGGCCTGCTCGTCCAGGAGCGCGGTCTCGAAGATCACCTTGACGACGACCCCGGCCTCGTGGCCGACCTCGACGACCGCGGCGATGTCGTCACGCACGGCGGTGAGGTCGCCGCCGCGGAGTCGACCGATGTTCAGGACCATGTCGAGCTCGGTGGCGCCGTCGGCGAGGGCCTGCCTGGACTCGGCAACCTTCGCGGTCGTCGTCGTCGTGCCGTGCGGGAACCCGATGACCGTGCACACCCGCGTGGGGCTGTCCCCGACCTCGGCGATCGTCGCCGCCGCCAGGGTCACGTCGCTCGGGCGGACGCAGACGCTCCAGATGCGCCGTGCCGCGAGCTCCCGGACCGAGCCGGAGACCTCGTCGGGCGTCAGCTCGGGCTTGAGCAGGGCGTGGTCGATGAGGTCGGCGACCTCCTGGACGGTGAGTGTGCGGCCGGGAGCGAAGGGAGGACGCGTCATGGGGCACACCCTAAGTGCTCGGGGGCTCCCGGGGTCGTCGAACCCGGCCCGGTCACACCGGTGCGAGCAGCTGCTCGGCCTCCCGGGGAGTCGCCGCGCGCGCACCGAGCTCGAGGTGTCGCGCGACGACGCGGGGCTCGTCGCGCATGAGGAGGAGTCCGCGCCGGACGAGGGTCAGTGGGGGCTTGCGGTGCTCGCGCAGGTCCCGGGCCAGGCGCAGCCCGAAGGTGCGCAGTCGGTGGTGCCGGATGCACCAGGCCGAGTGCAGCAGCCCCGCCCGGCCCAAGGCGCGGATCGCCTCCGCCGCGAAGATGCCCTCCGCGATGACGAGGTCGCGCGGACGGGCCGAGACGGTGTGCTCGCCCACGGCCCTCGAGGTGCTGATGTCGTAGACCGGCATGGATGCGGTACCGGTGGCGCACAGCCGCTGCAGCGCGGCCACTGCGCCCTCCTGGTCCCAGCTGTCCGGGTGGTCCCAGTCGGCCATCCCGAGCTCCTCGCTGCGGGGGAGCGCCGGGTCGTCGCCCTCCCGGTAGAAGTCGTCGAGGCGGACGACGGGCCAGCCGCGGGCCCGGCGCAGCCGGTCGGCGAGCCGGGACTTGCCCGAGCCGCTCGGACCGGCGAGGACGACGACGCGACCGGCGACAGGAGTTGGGTCGGGCGCGGTCACAGCGCAGGAGTCTACGGCCGCACCGGCGTGCCCCGGTCCTCAGGGAGGGTGGTGAGCTGCTGCATGGCCGCGCGCACCGCCGTGAGTCGGCTCGCGGCCCGGCCACGGGCCGCAGCGAGGTCCTCGCTCCCGGCGACCGGCTCGATCGCCTCGAGGTAGACCTTGAGCTTCGGCTCGGTGCCGGAGGGACGCGCGATGATCCGCGAGTCGTCCTCGAGGAGGTAGCGCAGCCCGTCGGTCGGTGGCAGGCCGCCGTCGCCGAGGGCGAGGTCGTCGGTCCGGGCGACGCGTGATCCGGCGAGACCGCTCGGGGGCTGCTCGCGCAGCCGACCCATGAGCACGCCGAGGTCGGCGAGGTCGCTGACGCGCACGGAGAAGGCGTCCGTCGCGTGCACACCCAGCTGGCGGTGCAGGTCGTCGAGGACGCCCGGGAGGCTCCTCCCGTCGGCCTTGAGGATCGCGGCGAGCTCCGCGATGAGCAGCGCCGCGGAGACGCCGTCCTTGTCACGCACCAGGTCCGGGGCGACGCAGTAGCCGAGCGCCTCCTCGTAGCCGTAGTGCAGGTCCTCGACCCGGGCGATCCACTTGAATCCGGTGAGCGTCTCCTCGTGCGGCACCCCTGACTGCGCGCACATCGCCGCGAGCAGCCGCGAGGAGACGATCGAGTTGGCCATCCGCCGGCCCGCGGGCACGCCGCGCCCGATCAGGTGCGAGGCGAGCAGCACACCGAGCTCGTCGCCGCGCAGCAACCGCCAGCCTCCCTCGCGCTCGGGGTCGGGTACGGCCACGGCACACCGATCGGCGTCGGGGTCGTTGGCGATGACGAGGTCGGGGGAGGTCTGCCGCGCCTGCGCGAGGGCGGCGTCGAGGGCGCCGTCCTCCTCGGGGTTGGGGAAGGCGACCGTCGGGAAGTCCGGGTCGGGCTGCGCCTGGCCCTCGACCCGGTCCGGCTCCGCGAAGCCGGCGCGGACGAAGGCCTGCTGCACCGTCGCGTCACCGACGCCGTGCAGAGAGGTGTGGAGCACGTGCAGGTCGCGGGGAGTGTCCGGGGCGACGACGCCGCAGATCGCCTCGAGGTAGGCCTGCAGCAGCTCGTCGCCGAGGACCTCCCACCCCGAGTCCGCTCGTGGGACGGAGGCGACGGTCGTGACACGGGAGATCTGCGCGGCGATCCGGGCATCGCTCGGCGGCACGATCTGGCTGCCGTCGCCGAGGTAGACCTTGTAGCCGTTGTCCTGCGGCGGGTTGTGGCTCGCCGTGACCATGACGCCGGCGTCCGCGCCGAGGTGCCGGACGGCGAAGGCGAGGACCGGGGTCGGCAGCGGGTGTGGCAGGAGCACCGCGCGCCCACCGGCGGCGGTGACCACGGCTGCCGTGTCGGTGGCGAAGGCGTCGGAGTTGTACCGGGCGTCACGCCCGATGACGACGAAGGGGGAGGGCGTCGCCTCCTGCAGGTGGGCCACGAGCCCCGCGGCCGCGCGGATGACCACGGAGCGGTTCATCCGGTTCGGTCCGGCGCCGAGGGCTCCGCGCAGTCCGGCGGTGCCGAACTGCAGCAGGCCGGCGAAGCGGTCGGTGAGGTCGACGACCGCGGCGGGGTCGCCCCCTTCGGCAGCGGTGACCACGCCGCTCAGCTCCGCGCGCGTCTGCGGGTCGGGGTCGTCGGCGGCCCACTCGCGGGCCGCGGCGAGGAGGTCGGTGCCGGGAGCGCTCTCGGGGGAGGGGGAGTGGCGGCTCTCGTAGCTCACGCCCGCCTCAGATCCGGCCGACGATGCTCGCGAGGAGGACCCCGCAGCGTTCGGCGGCGGCCTGACCGGCGGCGACGACCTCCTCGTGCGCGAGCGGGGTCGGGCTGATACCGGCCGCCTGGTTGGTCACCAGGGAGAGACCGAGGACCTCGAGCCCGGCCTCGCGGGCGGCGATCGCCTCGAGGGCCGTGCTCATCCCGACGAGGTCCGCGCCGAGGATGCCGGCCATCCGCACCTCGGCCGGGGTCTCGTAGTGCGGCCCGCGGAACTGGGCGTACACGGCCTCGTCGAGACCGGTGTCGACCTCGCGTGCCAGCTCGCGCAGCCGCGGGGAGTAGAGGTCGGTGAGGTCGACGAAGTTCGCGCCCTCGATCGGGGAGGTGGCGGTGAGGTTGAGGTGGTCGCTGATGAGGACCGGCGTCCCCGGTCCCCACTGCGGGCGCAGCCCGCCGCAGCCGTTGGTCAGCACGATCGCCCGGCAGCCGGCCGCGGCCGCGGTGCGCACGGCGTGGACGACGGACCGGACGCCACGCCCTTCGTAGTAGTGGGTGCGGGTGCCGAAGACGAGGGCGCGACGGCCCGTGCCGGCGATGTCGATCGAGCGCATCTGCCCGGAGTGCCCGGCGACCGCCGCCGCCGAGAAGCCCGGTACCTCGGCCTGCTCGACCCTCGCGACCGTCTCGCCGACGAGATCCGCGGTCTGGCCCCACCCGGACCCGAGGACGAGCGCCACGTCATGGCTCTCGACGCCGGTGCGGTCGGCGATCACCGCCGCGGCGTCACGGGCGAGGGCGAAGGGGTCCGGGGTATGGCTGTCCTGGGTCACAGGCGCAATCTACAAGGGTGATTGGATGGGTGCGTGACACGAACCAGCTCTGTTGTGATCCTCGGCGGCGGCCCCGGTGGTTATGAGGCGGCGCTCGTCGCCGCCCACCTCGGTGCCTCCGTCACCGTCGTCGACCGGGACGGCATCGGTGGTGCCGCGGTGCTCACCGACTGCGTCCCGAGCAAGACCCTCATCGCCACCGCCGACTACCTCGGGGACATGGGAACCGCCTCCGAGCTGGGCGTGCACCTCGAGGACCACGAGGGCGATGTCGCGACGCGGACCGTCGCCGAGCTCGGGGCCATCAACGAGCGGGTGCTCAACCTCGCCGCCGCCCAGTCCGCCGACATCCAGACCCGGCTGACCGAGGTCGGCGTGCGGGTCGTCGCCGGGGCCGGCCGCATGGAGTCCCCGAGCCGGGTCGTCGTCGAGACCGACGCGGGGAGCGAGACCCTGGACGCCGACGTCGTGCTCGTGAGCACCGGCGCCACCCCACGGGTGCTCGACTCCGCGACCCCCGACGGTGAGCGGATCCTCACCTGGCAGCAGATCTACGCCCTCCCCGAGATCCCCGAGAAGCTCATCGTCGTCGGCTCCGGCGTCACGGGCGCCGAGCTCGCGCAGGCCTACCTCGGTCTCGGCACGGACGTCACGCTCGTCTCCTCCCGCGACCTCGTCCTGCCGCAGGAGGACCAGGACGCGGCCGCCGTGATCGAGGACGTCTTTCGTCGTCGCGGGATGACCATCCTCAACCGTTCGCGGATGGCCGGGGCGCAGCGCCGCGGTGACGGCGTCGTCGTCACCCTCGAGGACGGCCGCGAGGTCGAGGGCAGCCACGTGCTCATCGCCGTCGGCGCGGTCCCGCAGACCTCCGGTCTCGGGCTCGAGGACGTCGGTGTCGACGTGAGCGAGTCCGGGCACGTCGTCGTCGACCGGGTCTCGCGCACCTCGGTGCGTGGCGTGTACGCCGCCGGCGACTGCACCGGCGTCTTCGCCCTCGCGTCCGTCGCGGCCATGCAGGGACGCACGGCCATGGCCCACGCCCTCGGCGACGCGGTCGCGCCGCTGCGGATGTCGGCCGTCTCGGCCAATGTCTTCACCGACCCGGAGATCGCGACCGTCGGCGTGAGCGCCGCGGACGCCGAGGACAACACGGACATCGAGGCGGTGATGATGCCGCTCTCGCGCAACCCACGAGCGAAGATGCTCGACATCCGGGAGGGCTTCGTCAAGCTCTTCGCCTACCGGGGGACCGGCATCGTCGTCGGTGGTGTCATCGTCGCCCCACGGGCCTCCGAGCTGATCTTCCCCGTGACCCTCGCCGTGCAGAACCGGCTCTCGGTCGACCAGGTGGCCTCGACCTTCACGGTCTACCCCTCGCTGAGCGGCACGGTGGCCGAGGCGGCCCGCCGGCTGCACCCGCTGCGACCCGAGTGAGCAGCGGGTCAGTCGCGGGCGGTCCCGGCCGAGGCGACCTGCTCTGACCGAGCCGGTGGGCACAGCTGCAGGTCGAGGCAGACGGAGCCGTCGGAGACGGCGACGAGCCGGGTCGTGAGCGCCCCCGTCTCGCGTTGCAGTGCGGTGATCACGTACTCACCCTCACGGGGCAGGGGCAGGCTGTAGTGACCGTCTGCGTCGGAGCGCATCCAGTCCACCGACCCGCCGCTGCGGCGGGTGACCACGACCGAGATGTCCCCGGCGGGTCGACCGGTGGAGTCGTGGACCGTGCCGTAGACGGTGAGCTGGTCCGCGAGGACGAAGGGAGGCAGCCGCCCCTGGTCGCTCAGCTCCGTGTGGACGGCCAGCGGGGACCAGCCGACCGCGGAGACGACGAAGAGGTGACGGGCCGGTCCGGCGGTGGCGACGGTGAAGTTGCCCGCGGAGTCGGTGTGCGCCCAGTCCACGTGTGACCCCTTCTCGCCCAGGGCGGTGACGACCGCGCCCGGCACGGCGGCGCCCTTCGGGTCCTCGACCCGGCCGTGGACGACGTGGTCGACCTGGGTCAGCTCGTCGGAGAGCGGCGGGGTGCCGTCGGCGTGACGGCGCATCAGGGGGAGGATGAGCAGCACGCTGAGCGCGGAGACCCCCGACGCGAGCAGGAAGATCAATGCCATCGACGCGAAGGTCGGGTACTGCGCCCCGGTGGCGACGATGCTCGCCGCGAAGACCGCCGCGACGAGGGCGCTGGCCGTGGAGGTGCCGATCGAGCGCAGCAGGGTGTTCAGGCCGTTGGCGGCTGCGGTCTCGGTGACCGGCACCGAGCGCATGATGAGCGTCGGCAGCGCCGAGTAGGCCAGTGCGGTACCGACGGATACGACCACCGAGCCGATCGCGACCTGCGCCAGCGTCTCGCTGAAGGGCACCCGCACGGCGTAGGACACGGTCATGATGACCGCCCCGATGGCGATCGTCGTCTCCGGGCCGAAGCGCCGCGTGAACCAGGAGGAGACCGGCGCCATCGCACCGAAGGCGATCGCCGACGGCGCCATCCACAGTCCGGCGTCGAGGGCGTCCAGCCCGATGCCGTAGCCGGTCCCGGACGGCGTCTGGAGGAGCTGGGTGGAGACGAGCATGTTCGCGAACATCCCGAAGCCCATGAGGATCGAGATGATGTTGGCCAGCAGCACTGCCGGCTTGGCGGCCGTGCGCATGTCGACCAAGGGGTTGGGACGGCGCAGCTCCATCGGGACGAGCACGACGAGCAGGCCGACCCCCACGAGGATCGACAGGATGGTCCGCTGGTCGGTCCAGCCCCACTCGGCGCCCTTGGAGATGCCGAGCAGGAGCAGGATCAGGGCGCTGCTGAGCAGGATCGCGCCGCGGACGTCGAAGGTGCCGGCGCTGCGCACGGGTGACTCCGTGACGACGGTGCGCACGGCGAGGATCATCAGGACCGCCAGGACGCCGGGCAACCAGAAGACCGCGTGCCAGTCGAGGGCCTCGGCGAGGAAGCCGCCGAGCGGCAGGCCCGCGCCCGCGCCGATCGCCAGGGTCGCGCTCATGAGGGCCACCGCCAGCGGCACCTGCTCCGGGTCGAGCTCGTCGCGCATCGTCGCGATGCCGATGGGCACGAGGGCCAGGCCGACGCCCTGGAGGAGGCGGGCGAGGATGAGCAGCGGCAGGGCGGTGGTCACCCCACCGACCGCGGCGCCGACGGCGACGATGACCAGCGTCACGAGGATCATCCGACGTTTGCCGTACATGTCCGCCATGCGCGAGATCACCGGGGTGGCGACCGCGCCCGACAGCAGGGTCGCGGTGACGATCCACGAGGCATTTCCGGGCGAGGTGCCGATGAGGTCGGGCAGGTCCGGCAGCAGCGGGAGCACCATCGTCTGCTGGAGGGAGACCAGCGTGCCGCAGAGGGCGAGCACGGCGATGACGACGCCGCCCCCGGACTGCCGGGTGGACGGCGGTCCGGGGGCGGCGTCGGTGCGTGCCGGGGAGTCGGTCATCAGTCCTTGATCTCGGCGATGACACCGCCGTTGTTGACCGTGGCCCCGACCTCGGCGTTGAGGTTGGTGATCGTGCCGGCGCGGTGCGCGTTGATCGGCTGCTCCATCTTCATCGCCTCGATGACCACGACGGTGTCGCCCTCGGCGACCTCCTGGCCCTCCTCGACGGCGACCTTGACGACCGTGCCCTGCATGGGCGCAGTGAGGCTGTCGCCGGACGCCGCGGCGGCGCCGCTGCCCCCGCCGGAGCGCTTCGGCGCCTTCTTCTTGGCGGCGCCACCGCCACCCCCGAGGGACAGGCCACCGGGCAGGACGACCTCGAGGCGCTTGCCGCCGACCTCGACGGTGATCTTCTGGCGCTCGCCGTCGTCCTCGGCAGCCTCGCCGACCTCGCCGCCGTAGGGGGCGATCTGGTTGTCGAACTCGGTCTCGATCCAGCGGGTGTGGACCGAGAACGGCTCGTCACCCGCGGGCGCGAAGGCCGGGTCGGACACGATGGCCTGGTGGAAGGGGACGACGGTCGGCATGCCGTCGACCACCAGCTCGGCCAGGGCGCGCCGGGAACGCTCCAGCGCCTGCTCACGGGTGGCGCCGCTGACGATGAGCTTGGCGATCATCGAGTCGAAGGCACCGGCGACGGTGTCGCCCTCCTCGATGCCGGCGTCCCAACGGACGCCGGGGCCGTGCGGCACCCGCATCTTCGTCACCGTGCCGGGGGCGGGCATGAAGTTGCGTCCGGCGTCCTCGCCGTTGATCCGGAACTCGAAGGAGTGACCACGGGCGGGCGGGTCGTCGTACCCGAGCTCCTCGCCGTCGGCGATGCGCAGCATCTCGCGGACGAGGTCGATGCCCGTGACCTCCTCGGTCACGGGGTGCTCGACCTGCAGGCGGGTGTTGACCTCGAGGAAGGAGATCGTGCCGTCCTGGGCGACGAGGTACTCGCAGGTGCCGGCGCCGACGTAGCCCGCCTCCTTGAGGATGGCCTTGGAGGCGCGGACGAGCTCGGCGTTCTGCTCCTCGGTGAGGAAGGGGGCCGGGGCCTCCTCGACGAGCTTCTGGTTGCGGCGCTGCAGCGAGCAGTCGCGGGTGGAGACGACGACGACGTTGCCGTGCTGGTCGGCGAGGCACTGGGTCTCGACGTGGCGGGGCTTGTCGAGGAACTTCTCGACGAGGCACTCGCCGCGGCCGAAGGCGCTCACGGCCTCGCGGACGGCCGAGTCGAAGAGGTCGGGGATCTCCTCCATGGTGCGGGCGACCTTGAGGCCACGACCGCCACCGCCGTAGACCGCCTTGATGGCGATGGGGAGCCCGAACTCCTCGGCGAGCGCGACGACCTCGTCGGCGTCCTTGACCGGGTCCTTGGTGCCGGGGGCCAGCGGGGCGTCGGCCTTGACCGCGATGTGCTTCGCCTTGGCCTTGTCACCGAGGGCGTCGATGGCCTGCGGGCCCGGTCCGATCCAGATCAGCCCGGCGTCGAGGACGCCCTGGGCGAAGTCGGCGTTCTCGGCGAGGAAGCCGTAGCCGGGGTGGACGGCGTCGGCGCCGGAGTCCTTGGCGACCTCGAGGAGCTTGTCCTGCAGGAGGTAACTGTCGCCGGGGGTGGTGCCGCCGAGGGCGTACGCCTCGTCAGCGACCTTGACGTGCAGGGCGTCACGGTCGGGCTCGGCGTAGACGGCGACCGAGCCGATGCCTGCGTCGGCGCAGGCACGGGCGATGCGGACGGCGATCTCGCCACGATTCGCGATGAGGACTTTGCTGATGGCCATGGGGCGGAGCCTAACGCGTGACCCGGCGTCAGGAGTTGCGGGCCGGATCGTGAGCCCGCTCTGCCTGACGATACGAACTACTGCAGGCAGCACTTCGTATCGTCAGCAGCAGCTCGAGGTGCGGCTGACGATACGAACTGCGGCTGACCCCCCTTCGCTCAGCGGGAGGTCAGGGCGCACCGGTCCGGCAGCGCGTACTGGCTGCGAATGGTCTCGGCGCGCTCCCGGGCGAGGTTCCACCCGGCGAACGAGTCGTCCCCGTCCCTGCCGGACGTGTCCTGAGCGAGGATGCAGGCCCTGGTCACGCGCGGCAGCGTGCTCGCGTGGATCGTGGGGACCGCGTCATCGGGCAGGGACGCGAGGTAGACCTCGTCGAGCCGGCTGGTCTCCTCCCACCGGTCGATGTTGCGCTCGGCGACCCAGGCGCTCGAGTTGCCCACGGACCACAGGATCGTCATCAGGGCGGCGCTCACGAGCACGGTCCGCCCGAGCCAGCGCCGGGTCGGGGTGAAGAGCGAGACGAGCACCGCGACCACCACGAGCCCCAACCAGATCTCGAAGAGGTCGACGCCCACCCGCAGCGTCGTGTACCCGAAGGCCTCCTGGTAGAGCGCCATCCGACGCAGGGCGGAGCCGACGACGAGCAGGGTGAGCAGGCACAGGATCGCGCCCATGACCTGCATCGAGCGGCGATCGCGCCCGGTCACCGCCCGACCCCAGGAGCGCACACCGCCGATGAGCAGGAGCACGAGCGCCGTGGCGAGCGTCAGCTGCCCGAAGCCCTGGCGGGCGGACTCGGCATAGGTGACCCCGGTGGTGCGCAGGACGTAGTCGTGTCCGCCGAACATCGCCGCTGCCTGGGCTGCGATGAAGACGATGAAGACGCCGATGACGACACCGAGGGGGATCTGCCACTCCCGCACCGGGATGCGCGCCGAGGTGAGGTCGGTGGGCCGCAGCCGGTCGACCTCCGGGGGATTGATCGAGAGGTACAGGCCCGCGAGGGTCACCCCGGCGAAGAAGACGAGCGTGAAGACCCGGAAGACCACCATGTCGCCGATGTCGGGGACGATCTGCGCGGCCCAGGTGCCGAGCACGGCATCGGCGGAGGCGAGCAGTCCGCCGAAGACGAGCAGAAGGGCCAGGCTCACCGCTGCCGTGCGCAGGACCGACCACGCCGCGCCCCGCCGGGCGAGCGCCCGGATGGTGCGGTCGAGCAACGGGATCCCCCGAAGCGCCGAGGCCGGCCACGCCACGACCGCGGCAGCGATCCCGGTCACCGTCCGAGCGTCCGTGCAGGAGGTCGCCGCGAGGACTCCGGCCATGGCGACGGCACCGAAGCTGACGGCCTCGTCGTCGCGGAGCACCGTCGTCGCGGCGAGGGGCAGGGCGAGCGTCGCGGCGGACCACGACCACGACGTGGCGCGGCGGGGCGAGGCCCACCAGATCGCGGCGCCGCCGCAGGCGAGGACGACGAGCAGCCCGAGGCCGATGGCGTGGTCGGGCAGGAGGGTCGCGGCGACGAGTCCCACCCCGAGGGCCGCGAGAAGCAGTCGTGGCCGGGGGGTGGTGGCGCGCTCCGGCCACCACCGTGCGAGCGGGGACGAAGGGGGTGCAGCTGCGGGAGTGGGGGACGAAGGGGGCGTGACGGCGGCCAGGGGGCCGGGGGCGGGGGAGGCCTGCTCCGGCGGGGAGAGTGGCAGGCTCATCTGCAGCCGGGCTCCCGTACCGGTCGGGCCGAGCGCCCGGATCGTGCCGCCGTGCATGGCGGCGACCCACCCGGCGATGGCCAGACCGAGGCCGGTCCCGCCCCCTTCGTCGCCGCCGGGGCCGAAGCGATGGAAGAGGCGGTCCGCGTGCTCGGGGGACAGCCCCGGCCCCTCGTCGGCAACGGTGAGCCACCAGCGACCGGAGTCGCTGCCGGCGGTCATCGTGACCGTGCCGCCGTCGGGGCTGTGGCGCACGGCGTTGTCGAGGAGGTTGGCGGTGATCTGGGCCAGCCGGGCGCGGTCGCCGGTCACGGTGAGGTCGGGGGGCACGACGTCGGCGACGAGCGAGACCTCTCGCCCCTGGAGGGCCGCCTCGGCCACGGCCTCGTCGAGGAGGTCCTGCACGACGACCCGACTCAGCGCGAGCGGGATGCCCCGGCCGTCCGGGCGAGAGAGATCGAGCAGGTCGGCGACGAGGGAGCCGAGGCGCTCGGACTGCGCGAGGGCAGCGCGCAGGGCGCGGTCGTCCGGGGCGATGACGCCGTCGACGAGGTTCTCCAGCAGCGCCTGCTGGGCGCTCAGGGGAGTGCGCAGCTCGTGGGCGACGGTCGCGACGAGCCGGCGGCGGTGGTCCTCGCCCTCCTCGAGCTCCCTGGACATCGTGGTGAAGGCGCGGGCCAGCGTCCCGACCTCGTCGCGCCCGGTCGTCGTGATGCGCGCGCGGTAGTCACCGTGCGCCATCCGGTCGGCCGCCTCGGTCATCTGGCGAAGGGGGGTGGTCATGCCCGAGGAGAGCCACCGGGTGACGACGAGCGCGACGGCGATCGTCGCGGGGAGCCCGAGCCAGAGCGGGACACCGGCGTCCGTGCCGACGGTGCCGACGACGGCAGCGACGAGGACGCTCGCGCCGACGAGGACCGCGAGCCGGACGCGGATGGAGGTCAGCTCGAGGAGCGGCTCGGTGCGACTCATCGCTCGGCGACGTCGTCGAGCGCGTAGCCGACGCCGTGGACGGTGCGGATCCGGTGGGCCCCGACCTTGGCCCGCAAGGACTTCATGTGGCTGTCGAGGGTGCGACTGCTGTCGTCCCAGCCCCAGAGGTCGGCGGTGATCCGTTCGCGGCGCAGCACCGCTCCGGGTTCGCGGACGAGGAGAGCGAGGACGTCGAACTCGGTGGGGGTGAGGTGCACCGGGTGCCCGTCGACCGTGCACCGGCGGGTGCGTGCATCGAGACCCAGGCCGCAGTGCGCGAGGACCTCGCCCTCGCCCTCGTGCAGCTGGGAGGCGCGCTCGACCCGCCGCAGCAGGGCGCGGACCCGGGCGACGACCTCGCGCATCCGGAAGGGCTTGGTGAGGTAGTCGTCGGCGCCGACACCAAGGCCCACGAGGACGTCGCTCTCCTCGTCGCGGGCGGTGAGCATGAGCACGGGCACGGGACGCTCCGCCTGGATGCGCCGGCAGACCTCGAGGCCGTCGAAGCCCGGCAGCATCCGGTCCAGCAGCACGACCTCGGGGCGGTGCTCGGTGAAGGCCGCGACCGCGGCCGGCCCGTCGTGCGCCCGCACCACGGCGAAGCCCTCCGCCTCGAAGCGGTCGGCCAGTGCCTGGTTGATCGTCGGGTCGTCCTCGACGACGAGGATGCGAGGTGGTGGTGGGGTCGCGGTGCCGGTCATGGACTCAATCTAGGCAGCCCGCCCGGGGGATCTCCGGTGGGCGATCTGGAGATCCTCTGGAGATCCGGCCGGGCACGACGAGGTGTGGCCGGCCACCCTTCGTGTGGTCAGCCACACCACGAGCCGCTGCTGGCGATACCAGCTGTGGCCAGCCACCTTTCGTGGGCGGCGGTGGCGGGCGAAGGGGGATCAGGTGACGGGGAGTCGGGAGATGAACTGCCGAAGCTGGTCGATGTTGCGCACCTCGTGCATGTCGACGACCTCGGCGTAGCGTCCGGCGACGGAGTCTCCCGTGTCCCACATGCGCACCGGCTCGGGGTTGAGCCAGGCGGCGTGCTTGGCGCGGGCGACGAGCTCGCGCAGAGCGGCCACCTGCGGGTCGGTGCCGTTGGTGCGGGCGTCCCCGAGGATGAGGACGCTCGAGCGCGGACCGATGGCGTCGACGTGGTGCTCGAGGGCGTCGACGAAGGCCGAGCCGTAGTCACTCGACCCGTGCCAGCGGGTCATCGTTGCCTCCCGTGAGACGCGCTCGCTGATGTCCTCGCCGACCTGGGACTGGCGCACCAGCTCGGTGATGTCGTCGCACACGTTGACGAAGCCGATGAAGCGCACCCGCCGGAAGACCCCCGCGAGCGACTGCAGCAACATCATCGTGAACCGCGAGAAACCCGCCACCGACCCCGACATGTCGCACAGCAGGACGATGTCCGCGCGGCTGCGGTGCCGTCTCTTGTAGGCAGGTCGCACGGGGACCCCGCCGGTCGACATCGCGGCGCGCAGCGTGCGCCGGATGTCGATCGCGCCGCGGGCATGACGGCGCTGCCGGGCGGCGAGTCGGGCCGCGAGCTTGCGCGAGAGGGGGGCGATGACGGCCTGCAGCTGCGCTGCCTCGGTCGTGTCGGTGAGCAGGAAGTCCTTGCGCTCCAGCGGGTCCCGCACGCCGTAGCGGGCGATGCGGTCCCGGCCGCGGACCTCTGCGTTGCGCCGGGCGGCCTCGGTCTCGATCCGCCGGCGGAAGGCACCGACCCGGCTGCGGATCTCGTCCCGGTCGAAGCGATCGCTCAGCTGCTCGGGCCGCCACGCGCCACCTCCACCGGAGGCCCCGCCGGACCCGGAGCCGGAGCCCCCCGAGCCCTCCCCGGACCCACCGGTGACATCGCCGGCGTCCCGGGCCCGGTGCAGGGCGGCGGCGATCGCGGTCTGCGGGGCGAGTCGATCGATGGCCTGGTTGGCGGACCAGCTGCCGGACGTGGACTCGTTCGACAGGCGCCCGAGCTCGCCGAGGGTGCGGGAGGCCAGTCGCTCGAGCGCCTCGTCGTCCCCGCGGGCGAGGGCCTCGACGAGCTCCTCGCGGAGGGCGCGGGCCCGCTCGCGGGCGCCCACCACGTCCGTCGGCTCCGGGTCGTCCGGCTGACCGGTCCGCCCGCCGACGGCGGCGGGGAAGTGGATGTCGAAGAGCTGGTCGAAGAGCGCCCGGTCGGCCGAGCGCCGCATCATCGCCGCGGCCGTCCCGGCGCGCAGCCGCTCGCGGTCCTCCAGCCCGAGCACCCGCGCCACGGCAGCGGCGTCGGTGACCTCCGAGGTGCCCACGCTCACGCCGTGCCGGCGCAGCGACCGGCCGAGCTCGACCAGTCGCCCACCCAGGGCGTCAGGCGAGGGCACGGCCCAGGTCCAGCTTCTGGTCGGTCAGCTCGATGTCCTCCTTGTGCTTGAGGACGACGCCGAGGGTCGAGCGCACGAGCTCCGGGTCGAGGTCGCCGTCGGCGCCGAGGCTGAGCAGGGTTCGCGCCCAGTCGATCGTCTCCGCGACGGACGGGGACTTGCGCAGGCGCATCTCGCGCATGGCCCCGACGAGCCGGACGATCGAGCCGGCCAGCGCGTCGTCGAGGTCCGGCACGGTCAGGGCGACGATCTCCTGCTCGAGCTGGGCCTCCGGGTAGTCGATGTGCAGGTAGAGGCAGCGGCGGCGCAGGGCCTCGGACAGCTCGCGGGTGGCATTGGAGGTCAGGACGACGAAGGGGGTCTGTGCCGCCCGGATCGTGCCGAGCTCGGGCACCGTCACCTGGAAGTCGGAGAGCACCTCGAGCAGCAGTCCCTCGATCTCGACGTCCGCCTTGTCGAGCTCGTCGATGAGCAGCACGGTCGGGTGCTCGTTGCGGATCGCGGTGAGCAGCGGCCGGGAGAGGAGGAACTCGTCGGTGAAGATGTCCTCCTTGACCGACGTCCAGTCGGCCTCGTCGGCCCCCTTCGTGTCGTGGTGCGCCCCGGCGGCGGTGATCCGCAGCAGCTGCTTGGCGTGGTTCCACTCGTAGAGCGCCCGGGCCTCGTCGACGCCCTCGTAGCACTGCAGCCGGATCAGCTCACCGTCCGTCGCCGAGGCGACCGCCGCACTGAGCGCGGTCTTGCCGACACCCGCCGGGCCCTCGACGAGCAGGGGCTTGCCGAGCTGGTCGGCCAGGAAGACCGTCGTGGCGATCGCGTCGGAGGCGAGATACCCGTGGGCGGCCAGCCGCGCTCGGACGTCGTCGACGGAGGTGAAGCGCGGGGTGTGGGCCATGGTCGCAGTCTGCCGGACCGCGGCCCGCGCCCCGACCGTGGGTGGCGTCACCCGGCGTGGTCGCGAAGCTCCTCGCGGCACCTGCGCTCGAAGCCGTCCAGCTCGGCGAGGGCCTCGTCGAGATCACGACGGCGTTGCTCCAGGTCCGCCCGCCGCTCGCCGATCTGCGCGAGCACGTACGTCAGCTGGCTGCGGCGCCCGCGCGGGGCGTCGTAGAGGTTGATGATCGTGGCGATCTCGTCGAGGGGGAAGCCGAGGCGCTTGCCGCGCAGCACCAGGGCCAGCCGGGTGCGGTCGCGCCGGTGGAAGATCCGGGTCGTGCCCTGCCGCTCGGGGGAGATCAGCCCGATGTCCTCGTAGTGGCGCACGGTGCGGGCGGTGACGCCGAACTCGTCCGCGACCTCCCGGATGCTCCACGTGCGCTCGCCCTCGTCGGGCACACGGGCATCCGCAGCGCTCGCCCCCTTCGTCCGGCTTGTCATGACCGCGATCATGCTTTACGTTGACGTCAACGTCAAGCAACGGCGCTGGGTCGGTTCCCCCGACGGGCGCAAGGAAAGGCCGGGCATGTTCGAGCTCTCGCAGGACCACGAGGACTTCCGCGCCAGCGTGCGCGACTTTGCGGAGAAGGAGGTCGAGCCGCACGTCGCCCAGTGGGACAAGGACCACCACCTCCCGCTCGAGGTCGTCACGCGGATGGGCCAGCTCGGCCTCTTCGGGCTCGTCGTCCCCGAGGCCTACGGCGGCTCGGCGGAGACGGTGGACGGCGTCGTGCAGAGCGACTTCACCGCCCTGTGCGTGGCCATCGAGGAGCTCGGCCGCGTCGACCAGTCGATCGGCATCACGCTCTCCGCGGGCGTCGGTCTGGGCATCAACCCGATCCTCACCTACGGCAGCGACGCGCAGCGCGAGACCTGGCTGCCGGACCTCGTCGCCGGCAAGAAGCTCGCCGGCTTCGGTCTGACCGAGCCCGATGCCGGGTCCGACGCCGGTGGCACCCGCACCACCGCCAAGCGCGACGGCGACGACTGGGTCATCGACGGCGCCAAGTCCTTCATCACCAACTCCGGCACCGACATCACCTCGCTCGTCACCGTCACCGCCCGCACCGGGACGAGCGACGAGGGTCGTCCGCAGATCTCCGCGATCATCGTCCCGAGCGGCACGCCCGGCTTCACCGTCGAGGCGCCCAACGACAAGCTCGGCTGGAACATCTCCGACACCCACGGCCTGAGCTTCTCGGGCTGCCGTGTCCCGGCGGACCACCTCGTCGGCGACGAGGGCCAGGGCTTCCGCCAGTTCCTCAAGACCCTCGACGACGGCCGGATCGCCATCGCCGCGCTCGCGACGGGCCTGACCCAGCGCATGCTCGAGCTCGCCACGGAGTACGCCAACACCCGCACCTCCTTCGGGCGGCCCATCGGCGCCAACCAGGGCATCTCCTTCCAGGTCGCCGACCTGGCCGTCATGGCCGAGACCTCGCGCGTGCTCACCTACAAGGCCGCGTGGCTCAAGGACGAGGCCGACCGCGGCCGCCGCTCCGCCAAGGAGGTCGCCAAGGCCGCCTCGATCGCCAAGCTCTACACCTCCGAGGCCGCCGTGAGCGCGACCCGCATCGCGACGCAGGTCTTCGGCGGCAACGGCTTCATGGAGGAGTACCCGGTGGCGCGCTTCTACCGTGATGCGAAGATCCTCGAGATCGGCGAGGGCACCTCGGAGGTCCAGCGCATGGTCATCGCCCGGCACCTCGGTCTGCCGGCATGAGGAGCGACGGCGCCGCCCTGAGGCGCGTTGAAGGACCACGAAGGGGAGCATCATGACCAGTTATCCGTTGGACCCCAAGGTCGAGGACGTCCGTCGGCGCCTGCGGGAGGCGCGCGCCGCCTCCGAGCGACCGTCGGAGAAGGCTGCTGCCAAGCTCGAGGCGCAGAACAAGCTCTACGTCCGTGACCGGATCGCCCTGCTGGTCGACGAGGGTTCCTTCGTCGAGGACGGGAGGTACGCCAACGCACTGGCCCGGGGTCTGCCCGCCGACGGTGTCGTCACCGGCCGCGCCCTCGTCGACGAGCGACCGGTGATCATCATCGCCAACGACCCGACGGTCAAGGCCGGCTCGTGGGGCGCGCGCACGGTGGAGAAGATCGTCCGCTCGACCGAGACCGCGCTGCGCGAGGAGCTGCCGGTCTTCTGGCTCGTCGACTCGGCGGGCGCGCGGATCACCGACCAGGTCGAGATGTTCCCCGGTCGCCGCGGCGCCGGCCACATCTTCCACAACCAGGTCGCCCTCTCGGGCAAGGTCCCGCAGATCTGCTGCCTCTTCGGCCCCAGCGCCGCGGGCGGCGCCTACATCCCCTCCTTCACCGACCTCGTGATCATGGTCGAGGGCAATGCCTCGATGTACCTGGGCAGCCCGCGCATGGCGGAGATGGTCGTGGGGGAGAAGGTCTCGCTCGACGAGATGGGCGGCGCGCGGATGCACTGCACCGTCAGTGGTGTCGGTGACGTCCTCGTCGCCGACGACACCGAGGCGATCGAGACCGCCCGGTTGTGGCTGAGCTACCTCCCGCTCAACTGGCGCAGCGAGCTCCCGTCGTACGCGCCGGAGGCGCCGTCCGCCGAGCTGACGGCCGCGACCATCCCGGAGCGCGAGTCCCAGCCCTTCGACGTCCACGAGGTCATCGACGGACTCGTCGACGACGACTCCTTCTTCGAGGTCAAGGCCCTCTTCGCTCCCGAGCTCGTCGTCGGCCTCGGCCGGATGGCGGGCGAGACCGTCGGCATCGTCGCCAACAACTCGATGGCCAAGGGTGGGGTGCTCTTCACCGACAGCGCCGACAAGGCCGCGCGCTTCATCTGGCTGTGCGATGCCTACTCGATCCCGCTGGTCTACCTGGCCGACGTGCCGGGCTTCATGATCGGCTCCGAGGTCGAGCGCGGCGGCATCATCCGTCACGGCGCGAAGATGGTCTCCGCCGTGGCGTCGGCGACCGTCCCCCAGTTCTGCGTCGTCGTCCGCAAGGCCTACGGTGCGGGGCTCTACGCCATGGGCGGTCCCGGTTTCGCCCCCGATGCGACGATCGCGCTGCCGACGGCACGCATCGCCGTCATGGGGCCGGAGGCGGCGGTCAACGCCGTCTACGCCAACACGATCGCCCAGGTGCTCGCCGACGAGGGGGAGGCCGCGCGCGACGAGTTCATCGCGGCCAAGCGTGCCGAGTACGAGGAGGACGTCGACCTCGAGCGACTGGCTGCCGACCTGGTCCTCGACCAGGTCATCGAGCCGGAGGAGCTGCGTGACGAGCTCCTCACCCGCCTGCGTCACGCCCGTGGGCGGGAGCGGACCTTCTCGACCCGGCGACGGGGCATCCCGCCGGTGTGATCCGTCGTGGTGGCCAGGTCCCACCACGCGACACCGAGGTCGGCCACCAGTCGCCGCAGCAGCGGCAGGCACAACCCGATGACGGTGCTCGGGTGCCCTTCGATCGACTCGACGAAGGGAGCGCCCAGCCCGTCGAGGGTGAAGGCACCGGCGACGTGGAGCGGTTCGTCGGTGTCGAGATAGCCGTCGAGCTCGGCGTCGTCCAGGTCGGCGAAGTGGACCGTTGCGCTCGCCGGGGACCCGACGGAGCGCCCGGTCGCCAGGTCGATGAGTGAGTGGCCGGTGTGGAGCACGCCGCTCCTGCCGCGCAGCTCCTCCTGCCAGCGGCGGCGGGCCACCTCTCGGGTGCCCGGCTTGCCGTGGACCCGGTTCCCGACCTCGAGCACCGAGTCACACGCAAGGACAAGTCGTGCCTCACCCGGGTCGGCGTCATCGCGTCCCAGGCCCGCGTGCACGGCTGCCCCCTTCGCCTCGGCGAGGAGCTGGGCCAGGCCTGCGGCGGAGAGGTCGGGGTCGGCGGAGCGCGCCGCGGCCTCGACCGCGGACTCGTCGACCTCACTGACGATGACCCGCGGGTCGATGCCCGCGGCCTGCAGGAGAGCGCGACGGGCGGGGGAGGCGGAGGCGAGAAGGAGTGAGTGCACCACCACATCCTCTCGCCTCGCCGAACTACTGACCATTCGGTAACTTGTGCCCCATGATCTCGATCTCCACGCGTGCCCTCGCCGCCTCGGCCCTGAGCGTGGCGGTCGCGCTGCCGCTCGCCGGTCAGGCCAGCGCCGGCCCCGATGACACTCCCGGTACCGCCGGCGCGCAGACGCTGACGAACACCCCGGAGCCGGAACGTCCGGCCTTCTACGAGCCGCCGGCCACCATCCCGAGCACGCCGGGCACGATCATCCGCACGGAACGGGCTCCCTTCCTCCTCGACCCGCTGGACCTGTCGTCCACGGCCGTGACCGCGACCCGGGTCATGTACTCCTCGACCGACTCCGACGGCACGCCGATCGCCGTGACCGGGACGGTCTTCGTCCCGAAGGCGAACTACCTCGGCCGGTCCGAGCGTCCCCTGATCTCCTACGCCGCGGGCACCCAGGGCATGGGCGACAGGTGCGCCCCCTCCCAGCAGATGGAGAACCTCGTCGAGTACGAGGGCATCGGCATCGCCCGCACCGTCGGCCGCGGGTATGCCGTCGGCGTCACCGACTACCAGGGGCTCGGCACCCCCGGCACGCACACCTACATGGTGCGGGAGGCCCAGGGCCGCGCGACGCTCGACATGGCCCGCGCCGCGAAGAACCTCAAGGCCAGCGGCCTGACCAACACCAACCCGGTGGGCCTCATGGGCTACTCCCAAGGGGGTGGCGCGGCGGCGTCGGCGGCCGAGCTCGCCAGCAGCTATGCGCCGGACCTGAACATCAAGGGCTCGGCCATCGGGGCCCCGCCGGCAGACCTGGGCAAGGTCGGGGCGAACATCGACAGCGGCCTCTACATGGCCTTCGCGACCTTTGCTCTGCTCGGCGTGGCACAGGCCGAGCACATCGACCCGAGCACCTACCTCAACGAGGACGGCAAGGACCTGGTCTCGACGGTCGAGAACGCCTGTGTGTTCAACCTCCTCGACTACTCGTTCAAGGACTCGAGCACCTATACGGCGAGCGGCAAGAGCCTGTCGTCACTGCTCTCCGAGGAGCCCTTCACGTCGGCGATCGAGGAGCAGCGGATCGGCAAACGGACCCCGAGCGCCCCGGTCGTCATCAACCACGCGATCGGGGACGATGTCATCCCCTACGCGGTCGGCAAGCAGCTGGGCAGCGACTGGTGCGACAAGAACGCACGGGTGAGCTTCAACGCCGGGCTGGTCCCGACCCACGTCGGTGGATTCGTACCGCACGTCGAGAAGTCGATGTACTTCTTCGAGAAGCGCTTCGCGGGCAGGAACCGGGCGAGCAGCTGCTGGCGTCTGTGAGTTGACGCTCATCGCGGCTCGAGGATGGCGTCGCGCAGGGTGTCCAGCCCGACCGAGCCGACATCGAGAGCCCGCCGGTGGAAGGCCCGCAGGTCGAAGGCCTCGCCCTCACGTCGCGCGGTCTCCTCGCGCAGCTGCAGCCAGAGGCGCTCGCCGAGCTTGTAGCTCGGCGCCTGCCCCGGCCAGCCGAGGTAGCGGTCGAGCTCGAAGCGCAGGAAGCCCTCGTCCATGTTGGCGTGCGCGGAGAGGAAGGCCCACGCCTTGTCGTAGTCCCACGCGCCGCCACCGACCTCCGCCGGTGCCTCGAAACCGCAGTGGACCCCGATGTCGAGGACGACGCGGGCCGCACGCAGCGACTGCCCGTCGAGCAGGCCCATCCGCTCGCCCGGGTCGTCCATGTGCCCGAGCTCGGCCATGAGCCACTCGGCGTACAACGCCCAGCCCTCGCCGTGCCCGGAGGTCCACGAGGCGAGGCGGCGCCACCGGTTGAGCAGCTCCTTGCGGTAGATCGTCTGGCCGACCTGGAGGTGGTGGCCCGGGACGCCCTCGTGGTACACGGTCGTCAGCTCGCGCCACGTGCCGAACTCGCTGACCCCCTTCGGCACGGACCACCACATGCGGCCGGGGCGGGAGAAGTCGTCGCTCGGGCCGGTGTAGTAGATGCCGCCGGTCTGCGTCGGGGCGATGCGGCACTCGATGGTGCGCACCGGCTCGGGGATGTCCATGTGGGCATCGAGCAGCTCGATCGCCTCATCGGCCTTGGTCTGCATCCACGCGCGCAGAGCCTCGGTCCCGTGCAGCTGGTAGCGCGGGTCGGCGTCGAGGGCGGCGATGGCCTCCTCGACGCTGGCGCCGGGCGCGATGCGTTCGGCCACGGACTCCATCTCCGCGGTGATCCGGGCCAGCTCCTCCTGACCCCAGGCGTAGGTCTCCTCGAGATCGATCTCCGCGCCGAGGAAGACCCGCGAGTAGAGGCGGTAGTTCTCCCGGCCGCACGCATCGGCCTCGGGGGCCTTCTCCCGCAAGGGCTGCAGACGCGTGGCGAGGTCGCGGTAACCAGTGGCGGCGGACTCGACCGCCGTCCGCAGCTCGGTGGTCAGGGTCTCGGGCAGTGGGGTGCCGTCGTCGAGTGCCGCCCCCGAGAGGAATGCGGCGAAGTACCCGTCCGGGGAGGTGAGGTCGGCGCACTGCTCGATGCACCGCTCGTACTGACGAAGGGGGGCGATGTCCCCCTTCGTCGCGGCGGCGGTCAGTGACTGCGTCCACTGCTCCAGGGCACGTGGCACCTTGGCCATGCGGGTGGCGATCGTGGCCCAGTCCTCCTGCGTGGCCGTGGGCATGATGTCGAAGACATCCCGCACCGACTGCATCGGGGAGGCGATGACATTGATCTCGCGCAGGTCGAGCCCGGCCTGGTGGATCTCCTCGGCGAGGCCGAGCCGCTCGCGCATCGCCGAGAGGGTGACGCGGTCGACGTCGTCGACCGGGACCGCGGCATCGAGTGCGGCCAGCGTCTCCTGACGCAGGCGGGACCCGGCGGCGAGGCCGTCGGGGGAGAGGTCGTCGAGGTCCTCGTCGTGGCCGGGGATGCCCAGATACGTGGCCCCGATCGGGGACAACGCGACTTCGGCATCGAAGTGGGTCTCGGCGATGCGGTCGATCGCGGTCTGCGGGCGGCTCTGCTCGGTGGTCACATCCCGGACGTTACCCACGACCGGGCCACGACGGGCGACCATGAGCGGATGAGTCGGTGTCTGGTACACCTGCCTCAGTCCGCCCACGCAACCCACGGAGT
The DNA here is from genome assembly GCF_051200835.1 of Janibacter sp. GS2. Classification (GTDB taxonomy): domain Bacteria; phylum Actinomycetota; class Actinomycetes; order Actinomycetales; family Dermatophilaceae; genus Janibacter. The sequence goes on along the minus strand of NZ_CP195161.1, from coordinate 3,040,300 downwards.
GCCTGCATGACGATCACCGCCGCCGCAGACGGATCTGCCCTCGGCAACCCCGGACCCGCCGGCTGGGGGTGGTACATCGACGACGAGCGGTGGGACTGCGGGGGCTGGGCCCACGGCACGAACAACATGGGCGAGCTCATGGCCGTCCTCGACCTGCTGCAGCAGACCGCGCACCTCGACGAGGAGCTCCACGTCATCTGCGACAGCAAGTACGTCATCAACTCGATCACCACGTGGATGCCGGGTTGGAAGCGCAAGGGCTGGCGCAAGAAGGACGGCAAGCCGGTCCTCAACGTCGAGATCATGCAGGCGCTCGATGCGGCGATGGCCGGGCGGGCCGTCACCTTCGAGTGGGTGAAGGGCCACGCGGGCCACGAGCTCAACGAGGAGGCCGACCGACTCGCGACGAGCGCGGCCGCAGCGTGGCAGCAGGGGAGCGCTCCCACCCCCGGCCCGGGGATCCCCGGCGCCCGCCGGGAGCATCCCGCGGCCGCGGCGAGCCCGACCGACGGACCCGATCCGCTCTCGCTCTTCTGAGGCTCACCCGAGGCGGGCGAGCAGCTCCTCGCGTCGGGCACCGGTGAGGACGCCGGAGTCGATCACCGCCCGCGCGGCATCGCGGTCGCCGGTGAAGGCACGCAGCAGACGGGGGATGTCCACCCCGGACCCGGACCGCTGCACGCTGATGCGGTTCCCGGCCCGGATCTCGCCGGGCTCGATGACCTGCAGGTAGGCGCCGGTGCGGCCGTGCGCGGTGAAGCGCTTGACCCAACCCCTCTCGCCCAGACGGTCGGCGAAGGTCGCACACGGGATCCGCGGTCCGCGCACCTCGAGCACGGACGTGCCCACCACCCAGATGTCGCCCACCTCTGCCGCGTCGACGTCGAGATCGATCGTGGTGAGGTTCTCACCGAACATCCCGTGGGTCAGGTCCCGACCGAGCGTGCGTCCCCACTCGTCGAGCTCCTCGCGGGCGAACGCGTAGACCGCTTGGTCCGAGCCGCCGTGGTGACGACCGTCGCCCACGTGGTCACCGTCCACCCCGGACACCCCGGCGCCGTCGACGACACGCTTCGGTCCCGGGTCGGCGACACTGATGACGTCGACCGACTGCTTGTGAATGCCCGTGGGACGCCCCGCAGGGATGCGTTGCCGGAGCGGGCGACCGATGTTGACGGACAGGATGCTGGGCATGCCCGCAGGATAGGGCGACCGTCCCGACTCCCGTCACCGAGGCCACCCGCAGGCCCTTCTCGTGCCTCCGGTCCTGGTGCATCCTGCGAACCACGGCGCACGGCATGCACCAGGACCGGAGGTGCCGCAAACCCCTCTTGGCCCGCGCTGAGTGCGGGCCAAGAGGGGCGTCAGAAGGTCGTGTCCGCCGGGGTCAGCGGGGGAGTGCGGAGGCGCGCCAACCACCCCGGGAGGGGTGTACGGCCGAGCGCACGAGGCGCTCGCGAGAGGCCCAGCGCGAAGGGGGCCCCGCCGGCTCCTCGTCCTCGTCACCCAGCCCGGAGAGGACCGCGACGAGCGCGGCGACCTGCTCCGCAGAGGCGTCACCGAGGACCTCGATGCGCGGGCCTGCCGGGCCTTCCGAGCCGTCCGGGACGGTGGCCTCCTGCTCGGCCCCGCCGTCCGTGTGCTCGCCGAGGGCGCTCACAGCGGGATGTTCCCGTGCTTCTTCGGCGGGAGCGTCTCCCGCTTGGTCTGCAGGGCCCGCAGCGCCTTGCTGACGTTCATGCGGGTGTTGCTCGGGGTGATGACCGTGTCGATGTACCCGCGCTCGGCAGCGATGTAGGGGTTGGCCAGCGCATCCTCGTAGGCGGTGATGAACTCCTGGCGTGCCTCCTCGACGTCCCGGCCCTCGTCCTCGGCGGCCTTGAGCTGCTTGCGGTAGAGGATGTTGACGGCGCCCTGCGCGCCCATGACCGCGATCTGGGCGGTCGGCCACGCGAGGTTGATGTCCGCGCCGAGGTGCTTGGAACCCATGACGTCGTACGCGCCGCCGTAGGCCTTGCGGGTGATGACGGTCACGAGCGGGACGGTGGCCTCGGCGTAGGCGTAGATCAACTTGGCGCCGCGGCGGATGATGCCGTTCCACTCCTGGTCCGTGCCGGGAAGGAAGCCCGGCACGTCCACGAGGGTCAGCACCGGGACGTTGAAGGCATCGCAGGTGCGCACGAAGCGGGCGGCCTTCTCGGAGGCACCGATGTCGAGCGTCCCGGCGAACTGCATCGGGTTGTTCGCGACGATGCCGACCGAGCGACCCTCCACCCGGGCGAAGCCGCAGATCATGTTCGGGGAGAAGAGGGGGTGCACCTCGAGGAAGTCGCCGTCGTCGACGATGGTCTCGATGACCTGCTTCATGTCGTACGGCATGTTCGGCGAGTCGGGGATGATCGTGTCGAGCACCTTGTCGGTGTCGTTGACCGCGAGGTCCAGCTCGTCGCCGAAGCGGGGCGCGTCCTCGAGGTTGTTGCTCGGCAGGTAGCCGAGCAGCGCCTTGACGTAGTCGATCGCGTCGTCCTCGTCGGTCGCCATGTAGTGCGCGACACCGGACTTGGTGTTGTGCGAGCGGGCGCCACCGAGGTCCTCGAACTCCACGTCCTCGCCCGTGACGGTCTTGATGACGTCGGGGCCGGTGATGAACATGTGTGAGGTCTGGTCGACCATGATCGTGAAGTCGGTGACGGCGGGGGAGTAGACGGCGCCGCCGGCGCAGGGGCCCATGATCAGTGAGATCTGCGGGATGACACCCGAGGCGTGCACATTGCGCTTGAAGATCTCGCCGTACAGGCCGAGCGAGACGACGCCCTCCTGGATGCGGGCGCCGCCGGAGTCGTTGAGACCGACGACCGGGCACCCGATCTTCATCGCGAAGTCCATGACCTTGGTGATCTTCTCGCCGAAGACCTCACCGAGGGAGCCGCCGAAGACGGTGAAGTCCTGGGCGAAGACCGCCACTTGGCGACCGTCGACCGTCCCGTACCCGGTGACGACGCCGTCGCCGTAGGGCCGGTTGGCCTCCTGCCCGAAGGCGGTCGACCGGTGCCGCGCGTACTTGTCCATCTCGACGAAGCTCCCCTCGTCGAGGAGGAGATCGAGGCGCTCGCGTGCGGTCTTCTTGCCGCGGCCGTGCTGCTTCTCGATGGCGCGATCGGATCCGGCGTGGGCGACCTCGGCCACGCGACGCTTGAGGTCGGCGAGCTTGCCGGCCGTCGTGTGGATGTCGATGTCAGCGGGAACGTCTGTGCCGCCGATCGCCTGAGAGTCGGTGGTCTCGGTGCTCTGGGACATGGTGCGCAGCCTAGCCTTCATGGTGTGCCCGATCCGATCGATGTCCAACGACTGACCGCCGTGCTGCCCCCGGACCACGGGTGGGGGGCGATCGTGCACCTCGACGAGGTCGGGTCGACCAACACCGAGGCGACCCGCCGGGGCATCCTCTGGTCCCCGGTGCTCGCCGAGCACCAGAACGCCGGTCGCGGACGGCTCGATCGTGCCTGGGAGGACCGGCCCGGCGCCGGGTTGGCGATGTCCGTCGTCGTGCCGCACGTCACCCCGCCGGGATGGCTGCCGCTCGTGGCCGGCCTCGCCGTGCGCTCGGCCCTGGCCGACGAAGGGGTGGACGCCGCGCTCAAGTGGCCCAACGACGTCCTCCTGCCGGGCGACGGTGATCGCAAGGTCTGCGGCATCCTCTGCCAGGCCGTCCCCTCCGTGGGGGTCGTGGTCGGGATCGGGATCAACGTCACGCAGGAGCGCGGTGACCTGCCCGTGGCGACGGCCACCTCCCTTCGCCTCGTCGGTGCCGAGACCGACCGGACGGTCCTCGCCGGTGCCGTGCTCGCCCACCTGCGACGGTGGCACACCGCGATCTCGGCGGGCGGCCTCGAGGCCGAGAGCGTCCGTCGGGCCTACGCGCGCGCCTGCTCGACGCTCGGACGGCGGATCGTGGTGCACCGCCCCGATGGCACCCGCGAGGAGGTCGAGACCACCGGGATGGACCCCGACGGCCGCCTCCGTGTGAGCGGACCCCACGGCTCGGCTACCGTGGCCGCGGGTGACGTGCAGCACATCCGGCTGCCCGGTGCGCCCCCGCACTGACCGAACCGACCCAGGAGGTGCCATGCCCGGTTCCGCAGCCCCTGGGCACCCCGCCCCCCGGGAGCCGGAGGTGCCGGAGGACGGCAGCCCGGAGGTCTTCGAGCGCGCGCTCCTGGGGCGGCCCGCCTCGATGGGTCGACGGGAGGTCTCCCGCGGCGCCGGGGTCTCGGTCCGCTCCGCACGCAAGTTCTGGCACGCCCTGGGCTTCCCGGTGGTGCACGAGGGCGATGCGATGTTCACCGAGGCGGACCTCGAGGCGCTCGCCGGGGTGGCCCGGCTGGTGCGTGAGGACGAGGTGCCCGAGGAGTTCGCCCTGGCGATGACCCGGGCCTTCGCGCGGACCATGGACCGGCTCGCGGCCTGGCAGGCCCAGCTCGTCGTGGAGGAGATCTCCCGACAGCGACACGGCGACGACGAACCCACGGTGGAGGAGGCCGTCGGGGACTCGGAGGCGGCCGCGGCCTGGTTGTCCTCGCTCACCGACGAGGTCGAGCCGCTGCTGGTCTACGTGTGGCGGCGTCAGCTGACGGCAACGATCCAGCGGATGCTCAGCCTCGAGGACGAGGCGGGCAGCACGAGCATCATCGGCTTCGCCGACCTGGTGAACTTCACCTCCGTGGTGCGTCGGGTCACCGAGCGCGAGCTGGCGCAGATGGTGCAGCGCTTCGAGGACCTGTGCACCGACATCGTCACCGCCCACGGCGGTCGCGTCGTCAAGACCGTGGGTGACGAGGTGCTCTTCCAGACCGTCGACGTGGCCCCCGGCGCGGCGATCGCGCTCGACCTGGTCGAGGCGATGTCCGAGGACGATCTGCTGCCGGCGGCGCGGATCGGCATGGCCCACGGGCCGGTGGTCCGGCGCCTCGGTGACGTCTTCGGCACGACGGTCAACCGGGCCAGCCGGCTGACCTCCGTCGCGCCCCCCGGCGGCGTGTACGTCGACGACGCACTGACCCGGCTCCTGGAGCCACTCAGCGGATTCGCCACCGTTCCGACCCGTCGGCGCTCGCTGCGAGGCATCGGCGAGGTCGTCCCCAGTCGACTGGTCCGCGTCACCGGTGTGCGGCGCTCTGCGGATGTCACCGCGCATGTCTGAGGCTCAGTTCCTATGATCCGACCATGACCCGAGTGCTGCTGGCCGAGGACGACACCGCCATCTCCGACCCCTTGGCGCGGGCACTCGTGCGGGAGGGGTACGACGTGAGCATCCACGCGGACGGGCGGGAGGCGCTCGACTCCGCGCTGGGCACGCCGCCCGACCTGCTCGTCCTCGACCTCGGCCTGCCGACACTCGACGGGCTCGAGGTCTGTCGACGTCTGCGGGCCACCGGCTCCGACGTGCCGGTCCTCGTCCTCACGGCCCGCGCCGACGAGGTCGACACCGTCGTCGGGCTCGACGCGGGCGCCGACGACTACGTCACCAAACCCTTCCGTCTCGCGGAGCTCATGGCCCGCGTGCGCGCGCTGCTGCGTCGCCGCTCCGACGAGGCCCTCGAGCCGAGTGGCCCGGTGCGCATCGACCTCGACAGCCGCCGGGTGTGGTTCCACGGCGAGGAGCTGCCGCTGACCGCCAAGGAGTTCTCCGTGCTCAGCGTCCTCGTGCGCGAACGCGGTCGGGTCGTCACCCGCGAGCAGCTGATGGGCGAGGTCTGGGAGACCGAGTGGTACGGCTCGACGAAGGCCCTCGACATGCACATCTCCGTGCTCCGCCGCAAGCTCGGTGATGATGTCGCGGACCCGCGGCACATCGCGACCGTCCGCGGAGTCGGGTTCCGCTTCGACTCGTGACCTACGGCGCGCAGGTGCGTCGACTGCTCATCGGGACGGCCGTCGGCGTCGGAGCGGTCACCGCCCTCGTCCTCGGGCTGGTCATCCTCGTGACGGGCTCCGACGCCACGACGGCGCTCGGTCTCGACCTGTTCGCATGGGCCCTCGTCGCCCCCGCCCTCGGGGTGGGAGCCGGTGCCGGCGCCGGGATGGCGCTGCTGCGGCTCCTCGAGCGTCGCCGAGCACGCGGGCAGACCTTCCTCACCGAGCAGATCGGGGCCATCCGCGAAGGGGGCGGCGCCCTGCCCCGGTCCACCGTCGGTGTGAGCGACATCGACGCCGCCACGGAGGCGATCGCCCACCTCGCCGGCGAGCTGGCGCGTCAGCGGGCCATGGACCGCGATTTCGCCGCGGACGCCTCGCACCAGCTGCGGACCCCACTGACCGCCCTGCTGATGCGCCTGGAGGAGATCGCGCAGACCGACGACCTCGCCGTCATCCGGGACGAGGCCGAGGTCGCCGTGACCCAGGTCGAGCGCCTCAGCGGCGTCGTCGACACCCTCCGGTCGCGGACGAATGACGGCAGTGAGGTCCCCGAGATCTCTCTCGACTCGGTCCTCGCGTCCCTCCAGCGGGAGTACCAACCGGCCTTCACCGGGGCTCGCCGCAGCATGCGGGTGGACGGCCCGCCGGGGCTGGCGGTGCGCTGCGCTCCGCTCGACCTGGCACAGATCCTGCAGACACTCATCGAGAACTCCCTCACCCACGGCGACGGGCGCGTGACGATCTCGATGCGTGGCTCGATCGGGTCGGTGGTCCTCGAGGTCCAGGACGAGGGGGAGGGGATCCCCACCATCATCGCTCCGCACATCTTCGAGCGCTCGGTGACCTCGAGCGGTTCGGGACTCGGGTTGGGGCTCGCCCGCCAGCTGGCCGAGCGCAATGGTGGACGCCTGGAGCTCGTGCAGGCCCAGCCGGCGACCTTCGCGGTCTTCCTCTCCGGCCCGGGCCGGCGCTGACCCTTGGGCTGGTCCGTCAGGGAGTGGTGGAGGGGGCGTCGGGGTGCAGCGGCGAGGTGTCGACGTCCATGGGCTCGTTCGCGAAGACGAACCGCCGGTAGGCCCAGAAACGAAACAGCGTGCCCAGCCCGATGCCGATGATCGTGGCGACGTTGTCCGCCAGCCGGGTCGTGAGGTCGAGACCGTAGTGGGAGATCACGAGGCAGAGGGTCGAGATGGCCAGGGCCAGCCCGTTGACGAGGAAGAACAACGTCACCTCGTGGTGGGCCGGACGCGAGCGTCGGTGCCGGAAGGTCCAGCTGCGGTTGCCGAACCACGCGAAGAGGGTGGCGGCGACGCCGCTGAGGACCCGGGCCGTGGTGACCTTGCCCTCGAGCACGGTGTGGGTCAGCAGGTTCATCCCACCGAGGTCGATGATGAAGGAGACCGCGCCGATGAGGCCGAACTTGGCCATCTCGTGCCAGATCGTGTCGACGAGGCGCCCGACGCGCCCACGACGCCGGCCGTCGACAGCACGGTCGGCGTCCTCGGGCGACGTCTGGGTCGAGTCCGGCATCTACCGCAGGGTAATCGCGGGAGGGGTGATTGTGGACATCGTCGATAGGGTGCGCATCGTGTCGATTCCTCATCGTGCCCCTGGAGGCTTTCCCGTCGTCGGCGTCATCGGCGGCGGCCAGCTCGCGCGCATGTGCGCCGGACCCGCTGCGGAGCTGGGCGTGACCCTCTCCGTGCTCGCCGAGGGGCCGGATGCCAGCGCTGCACTCGTCGTGCCCTCGTCCCCGGTCGGGGAGTACACCGATGTCGAGACCGTGCGGGCCTTCGCGCGGGAGTGTGACGTGGTCACCTTCGACCACGAGCACGTGCCGGCCGAGGTGCTCGAGGCGCTCGTCGCGGACGGCGTGGCCGTGCGGCCCGGACCCGTCGCCCTGCTGCACGCCCAGGACAAGCTCGTGATGCGCGAGGCGCTCACCGCCGCCGGCGTCCCGTGCCCGCGGTGGACGTCGGCGACGACCGCAGCCGAGGTCGCGGCCTTCGCCTCGCAGGTCGGCTGGCCGGTGGTCGCCAAGACCCCTCGGGGTGGGTACGACGGGAAGGGGGTCCTCGTCGCCGAGCGCGCCGAGGACCTCGAGTCGTGGCTCGCCACCGCCGCGGACCGGGGCGAACCGCTGCTGCTGGAGGAGTCCGTCCCCTTCGTCCGCGAGCTCGCCGTCCTCCTCGCCCGCAGCCCCTCCGGGCAGGCCGCCGCGTGGCCCGTGGTCGAGACGGTCCAGACCGAGGGCATCTGCACCGAGGTCATCGCCCCGGCTCCCGGTCTCGGCGAGGACGCCGCCCGCAGGGCCACCGCGATCGGCCTGGACATCGCCGCCGCGCTCGAGGTCACCGGGGTCATGGCCGTCGAGCTCTTCGAGCTCGAGGACGGCTCGGTCCTCGTCAACGAGCTGGCGATGCGCCCGCACAACTCGGGTCACTGGAGCATGGACGGGTCGGTGACCGGGCAGTTCGAGCAGCACCTGCGCGCGGTCCTCGACCTGCCGCTCGGTTCCCCCCGGCCGCGCGCACCGTGGACGGTCATGGGAAATGTCCTCGGCGGGGAGCACCCCGACCTCTATCCGACCTACCGGCACGTCATGGCCCGCGACCCGGAGCTGAAGGTGCACCTCTACGGCAAGGGGGTGCGCCCCGGGCGCAAGATCGGTCACGTCAACGTCAGCGGCGAGGACCTGACCGACCTGCGTGAGCGCGCTCGCCATGCGGCCGACTACATCGAGGGAGCGATCTCGCAGTGATGGGCACGAGTGACAGCGATGAGGGCGAGGGGATCCGCGTCGGACTCGTCATGGGCAGCGACAGCGACTGGCCGACGATGGAGGCCGCCGCGGAGGTGCTCGACGAGCTCGGGGTGACCCTCGAGGTCGATGTGGTCTCGGCGCACCGGATGCCGACCGAGATGATCGCGTACGGCCGCGAGGCCGAGGGGCGCGGGCTGCGGGTGATCATCGCCGGAGCGGGCGGAGCGGCGCACCTCCCGGGGATGCTCGCGTCGGTGACCACGCTGCCGGTCATCGGTGTCCCGGTGCCGCTGAAGCACCTCGACGGGATGGACTCACTGCTGTCGATCGTCCAGATGCCGGCCGGTATCCCGGTCGCGACGATGGCCGTCGGGGGAGCCCGCAATGCCGGTCTCATGGCCGCGCGCATCCTCGGCGCCGGTGACGGGGAGGAGGCCGCGCGGTTGCGTCGGGCCCTTGCCGACTTCGCTGCGGATCTCTCGGCTCAGGCGCAGGCGAAGGGGGAGCGGCTGCGCCAGCGTCGGTCCGCCGGGTAGATCAGCGGATCGCGCCCTCGTTGCGCAGGTGGCGCCACTCGATCTTCGGGCAGGTGTCCATGACGACGAGCAGGCCTGCCTCGCGGGCCCGGTCGGCTGCCGCCGGGTCCTCGACACCGAGCTGCATCCAGATGGCATCGATCTGCAGCCGGTCCTTGTGGGCGATGGCCTCGTCGACGATCGCCCCGACGTGCTCCGAGTTGACGAAGCAGTCCACCACCTTGATGTCACCGTCCGGGATGTCGGCCAAGGAGGCGTAGCCGGTGTCCCCGTCCACGGTCTCCGCAGAGGGATGCACGGGGATGATCGCCTTGTGCATCTCCTTCTTGAGCCACTGCGCGACGCGCAGGGCGTCCCGGTCGTCGTTCGTACTCAGTCCCACGACGACCCAGGTGCCCGGGTCGGCGATGAGGCGCCGCATCGTCTCGGTGTCATTCCTGTGCGTGAGGCTCATATGACCCATCCAACGCTCACTGCGGCCGGGAAGCAATGGCCCACGCCATGGCTGGTCACGGAATCTGCGGGCTCGTGGGACATAATGCCGCGGGGAATGATCCCCAGACCCCCAGCGCAGTGAGGAACCACGTGACTACGAAGATCGCGGTCGTCGGGACCGGCTACGTCGGCCTGTCCATGGCCGTCCTGCTCGCCCAGCACAACGAGGTCGTCGGGTTCGACATCGACTCCCGACGGATCGAGATGCTGGGCGAGGGCCGCAGCCCGATCCAGGACGAGGAGATCATCGACTTCCTCGCCCACCGGGAGCTCGACCTGACCTTCACCCTGGACAAGGAGCAGGCCTACCGGGGAGCGGATTTCGTCGTCATCGCCACGCCGACGGACTACGACCCGGACACGAACTACTTCAACACGAGCACGGTCGAGGGCGTCGTCTCGGACGTCATGGCCATCAGCCCTGACGCGACCATGGTCGTCAAGTCGACCATCCCCGTCGGGTTCACGGCCGCGCTCCGCGAGAAGCTCGGGACGGACAACCTGATCTTCAGCCCGGAGTTCCTACGTGAGGGCAAGGCACTGCAGGACAACCTGCACCCGAGCCGGATCGTCGTCGGCGAGGTCAGCGACCGTGCCCAGCGCTTCGCCGACCTGCTCACCGGAGGGGCCCTGGACACCGACGTCCCCGTCCTGCTCACCGATGCCACGGAGGCCGAGGCGATCAAGCTCTTCGCCAACACCTACCTGGCGATGCGTGTCGCCTACTTCAACGAGCTGGACACCTTCGCCGCGACCCATGGGCTGAACACCCGTCAGATCATCAACGGCGTCGGGCACGACCCGCGGATCGGCACGCACTACAACAACCCGTCCTTCGGCTACGGCGGATACTGCCTGCCGAAGGACACCAAGCAGCTCCTGGCCAACTACCAGGAGGTGCCGCAGAACCTCATGCAGGCCATCGTCGACTCCAACCGCACCCGCAAGGACTTCGTCGCCGAGGACATCCTCGCCCGCCACCCCAAGATCGTGGGCGTGCATCGGCTGATCATGAAGTCCGGCTCGGACAACTTCCGCGCCTCGTCGATCCAGGGGATCATGAAGCGGCTCAAGGGCAAGGGTGTCGAGGTGGTCATCTTCGAGCCGGAGCTCACCGAGGACGAGTTCTTCGGCTCGACGGTCATGCGTGACCTGGACGAGTTCAAGCAGGCGGCCGACGTGATCATCGCCAACCGCCGCACGGCGGACCTCGAGGACGTCGCGGAGAAGATCTACACCCGTGACCTCTTCGGCACCGACTCCTGAGCCTGCGCGGGCGCAGGTAGCATCAGGGAACGTGAGCGCCAACACCGACTTCGACCTGTTCCGCACCTCCGAGGACCACGAGGCCATCCGCGAGGCGGTGAGGGCCGTCGCCGAGGACAAGATCGCCCCCTTCGCCGCGGAGGTCGACGAGGAGTCCCGCTTCCCCAGCGAGGCCAACCAGGCGCTCATCGCTGCCGACTTCCACGCCTCGCACGTCGCGGAGGAGCACGGCGGCGTCGGCGCGGACGCGCTCGCGGTCTGCATCATCATCGAGGAGGTCGCCCGTGTCTGTGCCTCCTCCTCACTCATCCCGGCGGTGAACAAGCTCGGCTCGATGCCGGTCATCCTCGGCGGGTCGGACGAGCTCAACGCCAGGTACATGCCGCGCCTGGCGAAGGGGGAGGGCTTCTCCTACGGTCTGTCCGAGCGTGAGGCCGGCTCGGACACCGCCGGTATGAAGTGCAAGGCCACCAAGGACGGCGACGGCTGGATCCTCAACGGGCAGAAGGCGTGGATCACCAATGCCGGTGAGTCCGAGCTGTACACGGTCCTTGCCGTGAGCGACCCCGACGGTGCGCGGGGCAACAACATCTCCGCCTTCGTCGTGGAGAAGTCGGACGAGGGCTTCGGCTTCTCCGAGAAGGAGCGCAAGCTCGGGATCAAGGGCTCGCCCACCCGTGAGCTGCACTTCGACAACTGCCGCATCCCCGGCGACCGGATCATCGGCGCCGAGGGCGAGGGGCTGAAGATCGCCCTGCGCACGCTCGACCACACGCGGGTGACGATCGGCGCCCAGGCCGTCGGCATCGCCCAGGGTGCCCTCGACGAGGCGCTGGCCTACGTCAAGGAGCGCAAGCAGTTCGGCAAGAACATCGCCGAGTTCCAGGGCATCCAGTTCATGCTGGCCGACATGGCCATGGAGCTCGAGGCCGCGCGTCAGATGGTCTACGTCGCCGCATCCAAGTCCGAGCGCCACGACGACGACCTGCCCTTCTTCGGCGCCGCTGCCAAGGCCTTTGCCTCCGATGTCGCGATGAAGGTGACCACCGACGCCGTCCAGCTGCTCGGTGGAGCCGGGTACACCCGCGACTTCCCGCTCGAGCGGATGATGCGCGACGCGAAGATCACCCAGATCTACGAGGGCACCAACCAGGTGCAGCGGGTCGTGATGGCACGTCAGCTCCTCAAGGGTCTTGCGTAGGGGAAGAGTCTCCCGGTTTTCGGCTGCCAACGCGAAGGACTTCTCCGCTCCTGGGAACACGTCGGCGAGGAACGGAAGGACATGTACGTCCACGGCATCGTTGCTTGAGCGCCGCTCTTGACCGTCGCATCGCCGACAGGGCCGTTCCCGCAAGTGGAACCTGTTCCGATCGCACGCGCTCTACCGCAGCGCCATGATCCCAGACTCTGTCATCACGCAGGCGCCGGTGTGAAGGCGCTCGTGCAGGTGGTGAGGTGCTGCTAGAGGTCAGGTGTCGGCGAGATGGGGTGTGGAGCAGGCACCCAACAAGAGGCCATCTGCCGACTGAAAGCGTGCGATGACCTGACCCCACGGCTCGGTACGGACTTCGTGGACCAGGCCATAGCCGTGTTCGTGAAGTTCCGCCGCGGCGGACTCGACATCGTCCACCTCGAACTCGATCGTGGCCTGCGGAATCGGATGCGTGGCCGGCCACTGCTCGGTGCCGAAGCAGGCGTACGCGGCCTCCGACAGGGGCCACACCCCGAAATGCTTGGTGCCATCGATGCGCTCGGAGTAACGGTACTCGGCGGTCGGGACACTGGTCGGCGGCCGAAGAGGAAGGCCCAAAGTGTCGACGAAGAGGCGAACGTCGTGACCCGGTGTACTGCTGATGACGGCAAATCCAGCGACAAAGAGAACGTTCATGAACTGAGCCTCCCATCTCCATGCAACGCTGCTGGACCCTCACCGGTCAGCGATGGGCCAACGGTGATCAGGCTGGGGACCTATCCGAAGATCTCGATCAGCCCCCAGGTGATCAGGATCATGCCGATCGGAAGACCGGCCAGTGCCGCCCAGACCCAGCGCGGCATCGGCACCATGTCGACGCCGGTGCGGGGATCGCGTACGGGAGTCGACCCGCGATGCACGTTGATCGCGACCGGGATCGCGATGAGCACACCGATTGCCAGCCACAACAGACCGGACTGACCGAGTTGGTGCTCGCCCAGCAGGAGTCCAAGGGCGCCCTGGGCGATCAGCCAGCCGGCGACGCCGGCGGCCAGGGCAGTCACGGCAGTGTGCCACCACGGCGAGGGCCGCTGCTCATCCGATAGCTGCGCGGCGTACGCCCGCGGTGGACCAAAGGCCTCGACCGGGTCCTCGCCGGTCTCGGCGACGTGGCTTTCCACCTCGGCCACGATCTGCCCGATCCGCTCTCCAGGGACTTCCTTCAGGCGCAGAATGGCGATCAACGACTGCCGGTACTCGCTCACGGCTCGATCGCTGTCAGGGTCAGTGTTCATGACACCCTCCTCGTCTCGGGCAACAGCCCAGCGACCCAGCCAGTGAAACTGCGCCAGGCCTCAGTTCGCTGGACCAGATGCTCTCGACCCAGCTCGGTGATCGTGAAGAACTTCCGTCCCGGCCCCTGAATGCCCTCCCGCCACGACGACTCCACCAAGCCATCACGCTCCAAGCGGTTCAAGACCGGATACAACGTGCCGCCTTTGATCGTGCCCAGACCCGCGGACTTCAGCTGCTGCGCGATCAGGTACCCATAGGTCTCGCCCTCGGCCACCGTGGCCAAGACGGCAAGGGGGAGAACGGCTCGCAGCCACTCCGTGGGCAGATCTTCCGACTGCATGACTAAACTCTATGTGCCACTAGTTAGCGATGCAACCTAGAGGACCCTTCCCGCGACTTTCTCCTGTGGTCGAGCACGCGGATGAAACCACCTATCCACACCTTTGGCGCCCGCGACACCACGAGGGCAAGGCTCCCCCTGCGAAGCCCTGCCCCCGTAAGCCGTGCGCTCACGCGGGGGCGCACGGTCGGTCAGCGGATGCCCTGCTCGGGCATCCGCTGACACAAGAAGCGATCTAGGAGCTGAACGCGTGCCGGTCGATGGGAACGAATGCCCAACGGCCGCCCCCGAAGCCGGCCGTACAGATGCCCGAAGGTCTGTGCGCAACACCGCCGCGCACTCCCTATGAGGATCCCGTTGCGGCGACGAGCCACGTGCGATCACGGCAGTGCTCCGGCATGCACACCACAGTAGTACTGCAGCATGAAACTCAGTATCAGTCTGCCTGATGAGGATGTGGCCATCCTCGACGAGTTCGCCCGCAACGCCGGCCTGCCCTCGAGGTCGGCCGCGTTGCGCCATGCCGTGCGCATGCTGCGGCTGCCCGACCTGGGGCAGGACTACGAAGCTGCATGGCAGGAGTGGGAAGCAGCAGGCGACCGAGCGGCGTGGAGCGTGACCGCGGCCGATGGGATCGCCGATGCTGCGCGGTGAGATCCGGCTCGTCGACCTGGACCCGAGGCGCGGAAGCGAGGCCAACAAGCGACATCCGGCGGTGATCGTCAGCAACGACCGAGCGAATTTCCGTCGCGGCGCAGCTCGGCCGCGGAGTGGTCACCGTCGTGCCGGTGACCCGCAACACCGACCGAATCTTCCCCTTTCAGGCACTGCTACCCGCAGCCGCGACCGGCCTGCGGCAGGACTTCAAGGCCCAGGCCGAGCAGGTCCGTTCGATTGCGGTCGAGCGGCTCGGCGCGGTCCTCGGGAGGGCCCCCGTGGCCGTCATGGTGCAACTCGACGAGGCGCTGCGCCTCCACCTACAGCTGTAGCGACCTGGCCTTTCCGCAGCGGGATCGACGTGCGGCCGATCGCTTCAGTCTGGTTGTGCATGGCCGGTTCAGCTGCGGCCGATACACCAAGTCAGCTGCTGTGTTGATCGAGTGAGGTTTGCACTCGACGCTCCTCTTCATCAGTCAGCCCGCCTGCCTGGGCTCGGCCCTTTGGTTCTCGTAGGCGAGCGTGTCCAGCAGGGTGTCGTCGAGAGGGCGAGTCACCAAGCCGGCAGCACGGGCACGGTCGGTGTTCGCAGTGGCGAGGGCGTTCGCGACCGTCCGGCTCCGGCAACGCGTGACCAGGGGACCCGGCTCCCGGGCCGCGGGCGTGGCGATGGCGTTCAAGCTCATCGAGTCCGCACAGGCCCGTGGCGGAAGGTCAACGCACCCCAACTCGTCCCCCCTCGTCCGCGCCGGCGCACGCTTCGAGAAGAGCAAACTCATCGAACGAGGCGAAACGGGCGCAGCATGAGCACCCCGCGCACCGGAGCTCCGCGTCACGTTGAACTGGGGGTCCCCGACATCGACGAGCAACGCACAGTACGGGTGGCTGCGCGCTCGGCGACCGAGTGTCGCGCCGTACAGCTTGGAAGATTGCGCGTGAGCACGGCTGGGACACGATCTATGCTGCGGAGTGCCTCGTCGTCACCAAGCTCCAGGCGGATGTCCTTGTCACGGTGACGAGTCGCTGGCAGCACAGGCCGATGGCATCGTGCCGCTTGCTGGCATCACAGCTCTCACCGTCGATCGACGATGACGGGAAGGAGCCGTCCCGATGGTCGATCGGGATTCGGTGATGGCGAGGATCGCTGCGAAGACCCGGGTCGGCGCCAGGCAGGTCCTACCGGTCGTAGGTGTAGAAGCCGCGGCCGACCTTGCGGCCGAGCAGGCTCGCGTCGACCATGCGGGCCAGCAGCGGCGGCGGCGCGTAGAGCGGCTCCTTGAACTCCTCGTAGAGCGACTGGGCGACGGCCATCGTCGTGTCGAGGCCGATGAGGTCGGCGAGGGCCAGCGGACCCTGGGGGTGGGCCGCTCCGAGGACGAACCCCTGGTCGATGTCCTCGGCCGTGGCGAAGCCGGACTCGTACATGCGGATCGCGCTGAGGATGAAGGGGATGAGCAGGCTGTTGACGACGAAACCGGCCCGGTCCTGGCAGGTGATCGCGTGCTTGCCGAGCGTGCCGTCGACGTAGGCGCGGGCGCGCTCAGTGGTCTCCTCGTCCGTCATGAGGGAGGGGACGAGCTCGACGAGCTTGAGCACCGGGACCGGGTTGAAGAAGTGGACGCCGAGCACGTTGTTCGGACGCTTCGTCACGGTGGCGAGCTTCATGATCGGGATGGAGCTCGTGTTGGACGCGAGGATCGCCTCGCGGGACTGGACGATCTCGTCCAGCTGCTTGAAGAGCTCCACCTTCGCGCTCTCCTCCTCGACGATGGCCTCGACGACCATGTCGCGGTCGGCCAGATCACCCAGCTCGGTGACCACCCGGATCCGCGCCAGGACCGTGTCGGCGCTGTCGAGGCGACCGCGCTCCTGCGCGCGACGCAACGACTTCTCCAAGCGGGCGTGGCCGGCGTCGGCCCGCTCCGGGCTCGACTCGACGACGACGACGTCCGACCCGGCGCGTGCGCAGACCTCGGCGATGCCGGCACCCATGAGGCCGCATCCCACGACCCCGATCTTCTCCAACGTGTTCTCCATGCCCGTCACACTATCCGCGTGTGACGGCACTCACCCACGCGGGTGGAGGCATAGCCTTGAGGGCAGACCGGGTGTCCGACTCTCGGCGGTGAGGGGGAGCGATGAGAGTGGCGCTCATGGCCACGTGCCTCGGGGACACGATGTTTCCCGAGGTCGCACGGGCAACGGTCCGCCTCCTCGAGCGACTCGGTGTGGACGTGGAGGTCCCCGACGGAGGGACCTGCTGCGGCCAGCCGATGATCAACACGGGCTACTTCGACGAGGCGGAGCCGCTCGTGCGCAACTACGCGCGCACCTTCGCCGACTTCGATGCCGTCGTCCTGCCGTCGGGGTCCTGCGCCGGGTCCGTGCGACACCAGCACGAGCTCGTGGCGCGCCGCTGCGCGGACGACGACCTCGTGGCCGCAGTCGAGCACCACGCGCCGCGCGCCCATGAGCTCTCCGAGTTCCTCGTCGACGTCCTCGAGGTCACGGACGTCGGCGCCTCCTTCCCGCACACAGTGGCCTACCACCCGACCTGCCACTCGCTGCGCATGCTCGGGGTCGGTGACCGACCGCGGCGGCTGCTGGAGGGCGTCGCTGGGTTGCGCCTCGTCGACCTGCCGCAGGAGCGGGAGTGCTGCGGCTTCGGTGGGACGTTCGCGCTGAAGAACGCTGACGTCTCGACCGCGATGGGCGAGGACAAGGCACAACACGCCATCGACTCGGGAGCCGAGGTCCTCGTCGCCGGCGACTCCTCCTGTCTCATGCAGATCGGCGGGCTGCTCTCTCGCAGAGGGGCGCCCGTCCGCACCATGCACCTCGCCGAGGTCCTCGTGTCGGAGGAGGGTGCATGACCGCCACGCAGAGCCCGCATCCGACCTTCCTCGGGATGCCGCCCTTCCCCGAGGCCGCCAGGGCCGCCCTGGGCGATACGCAACTGCGCTCCAACCTCCGCCACGCCACGAGCACGATCCGCGAGAAGCGGAGCCGGGTCATCGACGAGCTCGACGACTGGGAGGGTCTGCGCACCCGGGCCGCTGACATCAAGGACCACGCGCTGCGTGATCTCGGCGACCACCTCGAGCTCCTCGAGCGGCGTCTCATCGAGCGCGGTGTGACGGTCCACTGGGCGCGCACCGACACGGAGGCGTGCGCGATCGTCGCCGACATCGCGAAGGGGCACGGGGTCGAGGAGGTGGTCAAGGTCAAGTCCATGGCCACCCAGGAGATCGGCCTCAACGAGGCCCTCGCCGACGAGGGGATCGCGGCGTGGGAGACCGACCTCGCCGAGCTCATCGTCCAGCTCGGCCATGACCTCCCGAGCCACATCCTCGTGCCGGCGATCCACCGCAACCGCACCGAGATCCGCGACATCTTCGCCGAGGAGATGGGCCGGGCCGGACGACCTGCTCCCGCGGACCTCACCGACGAGCCCGCGGCGCTCGCCGAGGCCAGCCGCCTGCACCTGAGGGAGAAGTTCCTCCGGGCCAGGATGGCCGTCTCCGGGGCGAACTTCGCGATCGCCGACACCGGGACTCTCGTCGTCGTTGAGTCCGAGGGCAATGGCCGTATGTGTCTGACCCTGCCCGAGGTCCTCGTGAGCGTCGTGGGGATAGAGAAGGTCATCCCCACGTGGGGGGACCTCGATGTCTTCCTGCAGCTGCTCCCGCGCTCGAGCACGGGGGAGCGGATGAACCCCTACACCTCGACGTGGTCCGGAGTCACGGCAGGGGACGGGCCGCAGGAGTGCCACGTCGTGCTCCTGGACAACGGTCGGACCAGGGCGCTCGCCGATGAGGTCGGACGCCAGGCCCTGCGGTGCATCCGGTGCTCGGCCTGCCTGAACATCTGCCCCGTGTACGAGCGCACCGGTGGGCACGCGTACGGGTCCGTCTATCCGGGTCCGATCGGGGCGATCCTCACGCCGCTCCTCAAGGGGGTCGGCACGAGCGACCAGGTGGACTCCCTGCCGTATGCCTCCAGCCTCTGTGGCGCCTGCTACGAGGTCTGCCCGGTGAAGATCGACATCCCGAGCGTGCTCGTCGACCTGCGTGCCCAGGTCGTCGATGCCCACCGCGGCGCGATCCCCTCCGCGGAGGCCGCGTCGATGCGTTCGGCTGCGTGGACGCTGTCCAGCTCGCGGCGCCTCGCCCTGGCGCAACGCGCCAGCGGACTGGGTGGCCGCGTGCTCGGCCGCTTGAGCCGCCGCGAGGACCGTTCCGGCAGAGCGGTGCTCGGGTGGTTGCCTCTGGTCGGCGCCCAGTGGACCCGCTCTCGGGACATGCCCGTCCCCCCGACCGAGTCCTTCCGACGCTGGTGGCGCAGGAGGTCACGATGAGCGCACGCGAAGAGATCCTCGCGGCGGTCCGCTCCGCTGTGACCGACGCGCCTCGACCCGCCCCGGCTGCGGACCGTCCCGCGGTGACGCCCCCGGGCCGCGCCGAGATGCTCGACCGCTTCGTCGAGCGCGTCGAGGACTACCGCGCGAACGTCATCCGGTGCACCCCTCCAGACGTGGCGTCGCAGGTCCTCTTTGCGCTGGGGGACGCGCGTCGGGTGCTTCTGCCCGAGGGGCTGCCCGAGGCGGTCATCGAGGCCGTCACCGCCCGCGTCGGCGGTGAGGCGACCTCATCCGGCGAGGTCGCGGATGCGCGGCTCGAGACGTACGACGTCGTCGTCACGACCTGCGCCGCGGGGATCTCCGCCACCGGCACCGTCGTGCTCGACCACGGATCCGGTCAGGGGCGTCGAGCCCTGACGCTGCTTCCTGACCGACACGTGTGCATCGTGCGCGCCGACCAGGTCGTCGCCGACGTCACCGACGCCGTGCGCCGCCTCGACCCCGTCCGTCCCCAGACATGGATCAGCGGGCCGAGCGCCACGAGCGACATCGAGCTCAGCCGGGTCGAGGGTGTCCACGGTCCCCGCACGCTGACGCTCCTGCTCGCCGGGAACTGATCAGCCGTCGTCGGGCTCGATCGAGATCGGGTTGTCCTCGTCGAGATCTGTGAAGAGCTGCTGCGACTGC
This sequence comes from Janibacter sp. GS2, assembly GCF_051200835.1. Lineage (GTDB taxonomy): Bacteria > Actinomycetota > Actinomycetes > Actinomycetales > Dermatophilaceae > Janibacter. The sequence continues at coordinate 3,020,791 of NZ_CP195161.1, read as the reverse complement.
TCCTCATCCCACTGGACGGCCGACCCGGCAGGGGTCGGGAGGTTGTTGTTGGAGATCGGCACGGTCACCGAGTTGCCGTTCCCGCCGGAGATCCCGCGGAAGGCCCACAGCGCACGCGCGGTCCCGATCATGGAGTCGTCCTCACCGACGGTCAGGGCGCTCGCAGTCGCGGTGCCGAGCGAGTGGAGCCGCCAGGGCAGGAGCACATTGGCCGGGGTCATCATCTTCCCGGAGAGGGCCCCGAGGAACTCGCGCTGACGTCTGGCCCGACCGAGATCGCCCTCCGGGTCCGAGTAGCGGGCCCGCACGTACCCCAGGGCAGTCTTGCCGTCGAGGTTCTGGCAGCCCTTGGTGAGGTCGATGTGGGCCTTCTCGTCCTGCATGTCGTTCTTGACGCAGATGTTCACGCCGTCGACCGCGTCGACGACCTGGGCGAAGCCACCGAAGCCGATCTCCATGTACCCGTCGAGCTCGAGGCCGGTGTTGTGCTCGATCGTCTGGGTGAGCAGCTTCGGGCCGCCGATGGTGAAGGAGGCGTTGATCTTGTTCATGCCGTGCCCGGGGATCTCGACATAGGAGTCGCGGGGGATCGACAGGAGGGTGGAGTCGCCGCCGCCGGTGTGCAGGACGAGGACCGAGTCGGTGCGCGCTCCACCTGTGTCGTGACCGGTCCCGAGGGTGTTGCGCTCCTCACGGGTGAGGCCCTCGCGGGAGTCGCTGCCGACGAGCAGGACGTTGCGGCCCTTGCTGGACGGGCGGTCGCCGCCGGGGTCGGCCGCGACCTTGTCCACCTCGTTCCACGAGGAGTTGACCGCCCAGATCATCCCCCCGGCCCACGCGAGGAGGAGGACGAGCAGCATCGTGAGGACCGTGCGACCGGGGCGACGACGTCGCGTGCGCCCGGCGCCCGCGGATCCGCCTGGTCCTTCGGGCCTACCCCGTCCGGTCGGTCGCGTGGGACGGCCGGGCCCGCCGGAGCCGGGTCGGTCGGCGGTGGGACGCGAAGGGGGAGTCCCCGCGGGCATCACCCGGGTGCGTGGCTCCTCGCTCGGCCGCGGGGCGGCGGCGGGTCGGCGCGGGGACTCGGGGCGCTGACCCGCGGGGCCGGGCTGGCCGGGGTCCGGACGTGCCGGGCGCTCGCGCCTGCCGGTGGGGATCGCCCGGGCCGTCTCGTCGCCTGCTCCGCGACGCCCACGTCGGGAGTCGAAGACCAACGCGTCGTCGTCGCCACTCCGGCGGGACGAGGGGTCGTCGGAGGGCCGGCGAGGACGAGGAGGGCGATCAGGCATGCCGTCGAGGATAGGAGGAAAGGCTGGCAACCCGCATGACCACGGCGGCGCGTCCCCCGGAAGCCGCGGTCGGCGTTGTCCATACTGGAGCGCGTGCGTCCCCGAGTCAGCGTCATCATGCCCGTTCTCAACGAGGAACGGCACCTCGCCGACTCCGTGTCGAGGGTCCTCGGTCAGGACTGGCCCGGAGAGCTGGAGCTGGTCCTCGCGCTCGGTCCCTCGACGGACGCCACTGACGAGGTTGCCGCCGCCATCGCGGCCGCAGACTCGCGCGTGCGCACCGTGCCCAACCCGTCGGGGCGGACCCCCGACGCGCTCAACGCTGCCATCCTCGCCTCGAGCGGGGATGTCGTGGCCCGGGTGGATGCCCACGCGGAGATCCCGGTCGACTACCTCAGCCGCGCGGTGGCGGCCCTCGACGAGACGGGCGCGGACAACGTCGGGGGAGTCATGAACGCCGTTGGGGAGAGCGACCTCGAGCGGGCGGTCGCCTGCGCCATGAAGAGCGCCTTGGGAGTCGGAGGCGCCCGGTTCCACACCGGCGGAGGAGCGGGGGAGGCCGACACCGTCTACCTCGGGGTCTTCCGCCGGGCGGCCCTGGAGCGCGTCGGAGGCTACGACCCGCACTTCGAACGGGCGCAGGACTGGGAGATGAACCACCGCATCCGCACCAGCGGTGGCCTGGTCTGGTTCACACCGGAGCTCGTCGTCACCTATCGCCCGCGATCGACGGTGCGCTCGCTGGCCGCTCAGTACCGAGGCTACGGTCGGTGGCGCAGGGTCGTCGCCCGCCAGCATCCGGGCACGGCGAATGCCCGCTACCTGGCGCCGCCCGCAATGGTCGTCGGTGTCGTCGCGGCGACGGCGATGGGCATCGGCTGGCGACCGGCCCTGCTGGTCCCGTCCGGGTACGCCGCGGCGGTGGGCCTCGGCGGGTGGCTGATCTCGGCGGGGGAGCCCGGCCGAGTCCGGGCGCGCGTCCCGATCGCCATCGCCACGATGCACTGGGCGTGGGGCATTGGCTTCATCACCAGCCCGAAGCGGCTCGCGAAGGGGCTGGCGCCGGACTCGTCCGCATGTCCATAATCCCTCCATGAAAATGATGCCCCGCGACGCCGGGGCGCGACACGTCGCCTTCGTCCTGCTCATCGTGCTCGCCGTGGTCCTTGCGTCCGTGGTCCCCGTCGGTCCGCCCGACGAGGCACGCGCGGCAACGTCGTCCACGACCGGCTCGGCCGCGAGCGCCCCATCGTGGACCTTCTCCGGATCAGGTTTCGGGCACGGCGTCGGCATGAGCCAGTACGGCGCCCGGGCCCAGGCCGAGGCCGGCCGCTCCGCGCGGGAGATCCTCGCCTTCTACTACCGAGGCACCACGTACGACGCGGTGCCCGACACGCAGGCGATCCATGTCAACGTCCTGCGGAGTGCCTCCACGGCGACCATCAGCGGGCGCTCCGTGCGGACGAAGGGCGGCAAGCTCACCGTGAGTGCCGGGGGCCGCACGTTGTCGACCGTCGCAGGGAAGCCGGTCACCCTCAACCGTCGCGGCAGCGCGGTCGTCGCCACGTGCACCTCGTGCTCGCCGTCATCGGTCAGCGGCACCTCGGTGACCGTGACCTGGGACGAGTACCGGACCGAGATGGTGCACGGGGCGAAGCGCTATCGGCATGCTCCCTTCGTCGTCTCACGGACGCCGGGGGCGGCGACCCTCGAGGGAGTGCTGCAGCTGCGCCTGGCCGACGAGTACCTCGACCAGGTGCGAGAGGTCCCGTGGTCGTGGCCGGGTGCCGCGCAGGAGGCTCAGGCGGCCGCGGCCCGGGCCTACGCGCTGCGCAAGGTGGCCGGCGGCATCCGCAGCACCTGCGCCTGCCACGTGACGAATGGTCACGCCGATCAGGTCTACGGGCCGGTGCCGGGGGCCGACGAGGCCGCGTGGTGGCCCCGGTGGCGGGCTGCCGTGCGTGCGGGTGGACACTCGAGCGCCGGGTACGTTCCGCGGTACGGCGGCCAGATCATCGACGCCTACTACTCCTCCTCAAGTGGTGGTCGGACCGTGGCGAACGAGGACGTGTGGCTCAGTGGGGCCCCGGTGCCCTACCTGCGCAGCACGAGTGATCCGTGGAGCACCACCACCGTCAACCACCGACGGACCTGGACCTCGACGGTCTCCGGGACAGCAGTGGCCAAGGCCTTCGGGCTGAGCGATGTGGCCCGGCTGGACCTCAGCGACCGATCGAGCGCGCACACGGTGCGCACTGCCACCGCCACGTCCGCGAGCGGTGCGCGTGCCGCCCTGACCGGTGATCAAATGCGCTCGCGGCTCTCCCTGTCCTCGGCGTCCTTCCGGCGGGCCACCACCCGAACCTCAGGGTCGTCCGTGGCCGGCATGGCCGCTGCCGCCGCCAGGAGTGCACCCGCGGGCGCGACCGAGGTGGTCATCGCCAGCGGGGACGAGAAGGACGTCGCGCACCTCGTCATGGCGCGGCCGCTCGCCGGGGCCTTGGGCGCACCCTTGCTCACGAGTGGACGTGACTCACTCGGCTCGGCGACCGTGCGCGAGCTGGATCGACGTGGCAGCAGGATCACGCGTGCCCACCTCGTCGCCGGGGGGCCGATGGTCTCGTCGCACGTCGTGGACCAGTTGGAGGCACGCGGCATCACCGTCACCCGCGTCGGTCTGTCCGACAAGGACGCCACCTCGGCGGCGATCGTCGACCTCATGGAGGCCAGGGGTGGGGTCTCCGTCGCCGGCGCGTCCAGCCAAGCGACCGTCCCGGAGGCCGGCGCGTACTCAGCCGTTGCGGCCCGGCGCGGCGAACCCGTCGTGTGGGCCGGTCCGACGAAGGTCGGATGGCGGTCACGCGCCGCGCTCAAGAGGGCCGGAGTCCGCACGGTCCGACTGGTCGGGTCCACGTCACGGCTGTCCTCGGAGGTGGGCAGGGACCTCTCGGCGAACGGTTTTCGCACCATGCGCTTCAGCGGGTCCAGCTCCGCGCAGGTCTCCGCTGGTCTTGCGGAGTACTTCCGCAACACCTTCACCGGCTCCGAGGCGGTCCTCGCGCGCTACTCCGGAAGCCGCACCAGTGATGCAGCCATGGCGGCCGGCCTCGGCAGACCCGTCCTGCTGGTCACCACCGGTGCACCGGGCTCCGTGACCGGGGCGCTGCAGCGCCAACCGCGCTGGTCGAGGCTGCGTGCCTTCGGCTCGACCCGGGTGGGGCCCAACACCCTCACGCGCGCGAGCGAGGCCTGACGCACGTCAGGCCTCGCTCGCGGAGTCGGGTGCTGCGGGTCAGCCGACGAGGTCGACCGCGAGGCTCGCTCCGGTCTTGTCCTTGACCTCGGCCTCGGTGACACCGGGGGCGAGCTCGCGCAGGACGAAGCCGTCGTCGGTGACGTCGATGACGGCCAGGTCGGTGATGATCCGCTGGACGACGCCCTTGCCGGTCAGCGGAAGGTCGCACGCCTCGAGGATCTTCGGCGTTCCGTCCTTCGCGGTGTGGTCCATGAGGACGATGACCTTCTTCGCCCCGTGGACGAGGTCCATCGCGCCACCCATGCCCTTGACCATCTTGCCGGGGATCATCCAGTTGGCGATGTCGCCGTTCGCGGCCACCTGCATGGCCCCGAGGATCGCCGCGTCGACCTTGCCGCCGCGGATCATCGCGAAACTCGTGGCCGAGTCGAAGATCGAGGCGCCCTTGCGCAGGGTGACGGTCTCCTTGCCCGCGTTGATCATGTCGGCGTCGACGGCGTCGTCGCCGGGGTACGGGCCGACGCCGAGGATGCCGTTCTCCGACTGGAGCACGATCTCCACGTCGTCGGGAACGTAGTTCGGCACGAGGGTCGGCATGCCGATGCCGAGGTTGACGTAGTCACCGTCGGTGAGCTCGGCCGCTGCGCGAGCCGCCATCTCTTCGCGGGTGAGTGCCATGTCAGGCCTCCTTCTTCTCGTCGCGGACGGTGCGCTTCTCGATCCGCTTGTCGGCGGCCTGCTCGGGTGTGAGCGGGACGACCCGCTGGACGTAGATGCCGGGGAGGTGCACGTCGTCGGGCTCGATGTCGCCGGGTTCGACGAGCTCCTCGACCTCGGCGATCGTCACGAGACCGGCGATGGCGCACAGGGGGTTGAAGTTGCGTGAGGTGGTGCGGAAGACGAGGTTGCCGTGACGATCCCCCTTCCACGCGCGGACCAGGGCGAAGTCGGCGGTGATCGCCTCCTCGAGGACGAACTCGTGGTCGACGGGCAGCGACTCGCCCTCGCGGGTGCGCTCCTTGACGGTGAAGGTTCGGGTCTCCTTCGGCGGCGAGGCGAGAGCGACCTCGCCCTCGGAGTCGTAGCGCCACGGCAGACCACCCTCGGCGATCTGGGTCGCGACGCCCGTGCGGGTCCAGAAGCCGGCGATGCCGGAGCCCCCGGCACGCAGCTTCTCCGCGAGCGTCCCCTGCGGGGTCAGCTCGACCTCCAGCTCACCGGACAGGTACTGCCGGGCGAACTCCTTGTTCTCGCCGACGTACGAGGAAACCATGCGGCGGATCTGGCCACCGGCCAGGAGCACGCCCAGTCCCCAGTCATCGACGCCGCAGTTGTTCGACACGCATTCGAGGTCCTTCACCCCCGATGCGCGCAGAGAGTCGATGAGCACGCTCGGGATACCACACAACCCGAAGCCGCCCACCGCAAGAGTGGCGCCGTCGCGGATGTCCGCGACGGCCTCGGCGGGAGAGGAGACGACCTTGTCCATGCCTCGACACTAACTGTCCGGGTCCGGGGGCGTGGTGTGGCCCCGGCACATGCTTTCGGGGCACGGGAGGACGAGGCGCACGGTCGACCGTGACGATCGCCGGTCGGGATCGAGCAGAAATCACAGGGACGTAATTCCACGCATGGGTCTGGCGTGTTCTGTGTGACTCATGGAATAAGAGTGTCGGGCCTGATTTATGAGTCGCATGAGCCTCGTGTGACGACTGGGGCCACCACACCCACACCGGGCCACCCCTGCCCGCTTCGCCACCTAGGAGCAGACGCGTGTCACGTTCCGTCCGCATGGTCGGTGCCGTCCTCATCCCGGCATTCACCCTCCCCCTCGCCACCGGGAACGTCGCTCGCGCCGCCGTTCCCAGCCCTCCGACGAACAACAGCCTCCCCAGCGGCCTCGACATCGCGTCGCCGTACGTGCCCCAGTCCGTGTGCGATCCCACCGCCAAGCCCGGCGTCACGGCATTCGCCCGACTCATGGCCAACCACTACGACGAGTACAGCTACGGCATCTCTCGTCAGTGCAACTACGGCCTGACCGAACACTCCGAGGGCCGAGCCCTCGACTGGATGCTCAATGCCTATGACCCCCACGAGAGGGCCGTTGCCGACGGGGTGATCTCCTGGCTGCTCGCCCCCGATGCCCAAGGGCGTCCGGCCGCGATGGCGCGCCGTTTCGGGATCATGTACATCATCTGGGACCGGCAGATCTGGGGCACCTACCAGATGAGTTCCGGGTGGCGCCCCTACAACGGCGTCAGCCCGCACACGGACCACATCCACTTCAGCTTCAGCTGGGACGGCGCCATGCAGCGCACGTCGTGGTGGACGGGTAAGCCGTGGATGGACGTCACGCGCGGGCCGGGCGGTCCGACCGTCCCCATTACTCCTCCGGCGTCCTATCCGACCCTGCGGGAAGGTGCGGCTGGTCCCGACGTCGTGCTCGCGCAAAAGGTCCTCGGTGTGACGGCCGATGGGGCCTTCGGCCCCGGGACGAAGAGTGCCCTGATCTCCTGGCAGCGCAGGAACGGGGTGTCAGCGACCGGTGTGCTCGACTCGGCCACGTGGAACAAGATGGTCGCGCTGGGCGAGATCCCGGCTCGAGGGGACTCCACGAAGCCCACGAGCTACGACTCCGTTCGTCGCGGGTCGACCGGAGACTCGGTCAAGGAGCTGCAGCGCATCCTGGGGCTGCCCGTCGATGGTGTCTTCGGTTCGGGGACGGACGAGGCGGTGCGTGCGTTCCAGAAGAAGAAGTCGTTGCGGGTCGATGGGTTCGTGACGTCGAATGTGTGGAAGGCCCTCAAGGGTGAGAAGTATGTGAAGAACGGGACGCCGCCGAAGCCTGCGGTGACGATTCCGGACTCGGTGCGCAAGGGGTCGCGTGGTGCGGCGGTCAAGGAGCTGCAGAAGATCCTGGGTCTGACGGCCGACGGGGTGTTTGGCTCCGGTACGGACAAGGCGGTGCGTGCGTTCCAGAAGAAGAAGTCGTTGCGGGTCGATGGGTTCGTGACGTCGAATGTGTGGAAGGCCCTCAAGGGTGAGAAGTATGTGAAGAACGGGACGCCGCCGAAGCCTGCGGTGACGATTCCGGACTCGGTGCGCAAGGGGTCGCGTGGTGCCGCGGTCAAGGAGCTGCAGGGCCTGCTCAACATGCGGGTCAGTGGTGTCTTCGGTCCGGGGACGGACGAGGCGGTGCGTGCGTTCCAGAAGAAGAAGTCGTTGCGGGTCGATGGGTTCGTGACGTCGAATGTGTGGAAGGCCCTCAAGGGTGAGAAGTATGTGAAGAACGGGACGCCGCCGAAGCCTGCGGTGACGATTCCGGACTCGGTGCGCAAGGGGTCGCGTGGTGCGGCGGTCAAGGAGCTGCAGAAGATCCTGGGTCTGACGGCCGACGGGGTGTTTGGCTCCGGTACGGACAAGGCGGTGCGTGCGTTCCAGAAGAAGAAGTCGTTGCGGGTCGATGGGTTCGTGACGTCGAATGTGTGGAAGGCCCTCAAGGGTGAGAAGTATGTGAAGAACGGGACGCCGCCGAAGCCTGCGGTGACGATTCCGGACTCGGTGCGCAAGGGGTCGCGTGGTGCCGCGGTCAAGGAGCTGCAGGGCCTGCTCAACATGCGGGTCAGTGGTGTCTTCGGTCCGGGGACGGACGAGGCGGTGCGTGCGTTCCAGAAGAAGAAGTCGTTGCGGGTCGATGGGTTCGTGACGTCGAATGTGTGGAAGGCCCTCAAGGGTGAGAAGTATGTGAAGAACGGGACGCCGCCGAAGCCTGCGGTGACGATTCCTGATTCGGTGCGCAAGGGGTCGCGTGGTGCGGCGGTCAAGGAGCTGCAGAAGATCCTGGGTCTGACGGCCGACGGGGTGTTTGGCTCCGGTACGGACAAGGCGGTGCGTGCGTTCCAGAAGAAGAAGTCGTTGCGGGTCGATGGGTTCGTGACGTCGAATGTGTGGAAGGCCCTCAAGGGTGAGAAGTATGTGAAGAACGGGACGCCGCCGAAGCCTGCGGTGACGATTCCGGACTCGGTGCGCAAGGGGTCGCGTGGTGCCGCGGTCAAGGAGCTGCAGGGCCTGCTCAACATGCGGGTCAGTGGTGTCTTCGGTCCGGGGACGGACGAGGCGGTGCGTGCGTTCCAGAAGAAGAAGTCGTTGCGGGTCGATGGGTTCGTGACGTCGAATGTGTGGAAGGCCCTCAAGGGTGAGAAGTATGTGAAGAACGGGACGCCGCCGAAGCCTGCGGTGACGATTCCTGATTCGGTGCGCAAGGGGTCGCGTGGTGCGGCGGTCAAGGAGCTGCAGAAGATCCTGGGTCTGACGGCCGACGGGGTGTTTGGCTCCGGTACGGACAAGGCGGTGCGTGCGTTCCAGAAGAAGAAGTCGTTGCGGGTCGATGGGTTCGTGACGTCGAATGTGTGGAAGGCCCTCAAGGGTGAGAAGTATGTGAAGAACGGGACGCCGCCGAAGCCTGCGGTGACGATTCCGGACTCGGTGCGCAAGGGGTCGCGTGGTGCCGCGGTCAAGGAGCTGCAGAAGATCCTGGGTCTGACGGCCGACGGGGTGTTTGGCTCCGGTACGGACAAGGCGGTGCGTGCGTTCCAGAAGAAGAAGTCGTTGCGGGTCGATGGGTTCGTGACGTCGAATGTGTGGAAGGCCCTCAAGGGTGAGCCGTACGTGAAGAACGGCAGCACCGCGTCGGCGGCGCGATCGAGCCTCGCGCCGGCGCCGAATTCGAGCACCCCCACGAGTACGCCGGCGCCGAAGTCGAGCACCCCCACGAGTACGCCGGTGCCGAAGTCGAGCACCCCCACGAGTACGCCGGCGCCGAAGTCGAGCACCCCCACGAAGGAGCCGACGTCGACCTCGTCCTCGAGCAGGACGGCGGCCACCACCGTCAAGACGGACACGGAGTTCACGCCGCTGAAGTCCACGGTTCTGGCCGAGGGCTCCCGCAGCAGGGGCGTGAAGTCCGTCCAGAGGGCCGTCGGCGGCGTTGCGGTGGACGGGGCCTTCGGCCACGGGACGACGAAGGCGGTGCGCAGCTTCCAGCGGTCCACCGGTCTCGAGCCCACCGGCATCGTCGACGAGTCGACGTGGGATGCCCTCGAGGAGAAGAAGTACCCCTTCCTCAAGTACCGCACGACGGTCCTGAAGCCGGGCTCGACCGGACCCGCCGTCGAGGCGTTGCAGACCTACCTCGGTCTGCCCGCGGACGGCACCTACGACGCCTCCATGGAGGAGTCGATCAAGACAGTGCAGAAGCAGCACGGACTGACCCGCACGGGCTATGTCGGCTCGGTGACGTGGGAGGCGCTCGAGCGCGAGGTCCGCTCTCGCCACTGACCGATGACAGCGCCGGGAGAGGGCGTCACCGCGGCTGGTCCACGATCAGCCGGCGGTGACGCCCTCGCTGTGTGCCCGGTGCTCGACGGTCTCCGTGGTGACCGCGCCGAGGTGGACGACGAGGGAGCCGCCGTCCGCCCACGCGGCCAGGGCGCCGCGCACCAGCCCTCCGGCGCCCGGGTCGACCAGCTGCAGACGCGCCCCCGTCGGCACCGTCTCGGCGGCGACGACAGAGGCGACGGCGCCGCCGTGGGTGAGCACGCTGCCATCGATGGTCAACGCCGGGTCGTCCACGGACGGCTCCTGCCAGGCGTCGAAGTGGTCCCCGAAGGACGCCAGATCTGCCGCCTCGTCCATGACCTCCTCGGGAAGGTCGACTCCAGCGGAGCGGGCGAGGGCCCCGCGGGTGACGAGCACGGCGGGCCCACCGCCGGGGAGCCGGTCCGGGTCGTCGGTGATCACGAGGTCGGGGGAGAGCTCGCCGTCGAGGTCGACGTGCGCGCCGACGGACCACACCGCCCAGGTCCAGTAGAGGAGTCGCCAGTGCGGTCGCATCGCCAGGTGCACGACCGAGCCCGGCTCGATGTCCCACTCCTCCTGCAGTGCATTGCCTGCCTTGCTCACCCAGGTGCCGAGCACCCGACCCGACAGCTCGATGCGTTCGCCGGCGGTCGGTCCGGGCACGTCGTCGTAGCAGGTGATCCTCGGGGCTGCGGAGTCCCGGGCATTGATGGCGGAGAGGACTGCGGCAGGGGTGAGCATGCACCCACCCTACGAAGGGGGCGGTTGCCAGGGGACTCCCGCATGCCGCGCCGGACAGCGAGCGGGGCTCAGGCCCTGATCGAGGCGAGGAGCGGAGCCAGTGCCCACTCGAAGAGCGGCACGTCGGCCGGGCGGTCGCTGAGCAGACGGAAGATCGCGGACCGGGTCATCGCCTGACCGGACGGACCATCCGTCCACTCCTCCATGACGGCGGGGTCGGCACCGAACCGCAGGAGACAGTCGAGCACCACGGTGGCCTCGGCCCAGAGGGTCGGGCGCCAGTAGGGCGCAACGTCGATGACGACCGGAGCGCCGTCGGGGTCGAGGAGGACGTTTCCCGCGAGATCACCGTGCACGAGCCGGCGCGGACCGAGCGGGGTCGCGTCGCGATGCTCCGCCAGGGCTCGCAGGAGGTGCTGCCCGTCGGGGGCCAGCACATCGTCGGGGACAGGGGCTTCGCCGAAGGCGATCCGCTCGGCCTGCGCCCACCGGTTCGCAGGCGCCCGCTCGGCGGGCGGCCAGTCGGTGACGAGTCGAGCGAGCTCCGCGTGGAGCACCGCTCCGACGGCCAGCGTCGCGGCGAGATCCGTCAGGGTCCGGGTACCCGGCTCGTAGCGCGTCGCACCCCACCCGTCGACGACCCAGCTGCCGTCGCGGGCCGGCACGGGCATCGCGATCCGCAAGTCCCGGTGGTCACGCCCTGGGCGGGTGTCGAGGTCGACCGCGAGCCGAGCCAGGGTGGGGTTGAGGGCCTCCTGGAGCACCGGGTCGCGGCCGGGGGAGAGGACGAGGTCGCCGGCGCGGACACTGTGGCCCTGCCCACCCGGCACCGCTTCGGTGTCCGCGGGCACGGCGAAGAAGTCCAGCACGCGCTCGGTCGGTCGCATCGTCGTCAACCTACCGGCAGGCTGTCCTGGTGAGGACCCGCAGACACCGGCCGCCGACGCCGCTCGACGTGGACCGGACGCTGGCCCCCTTCGTCCGGGGGGCGGGTGATCCCACGTCCGCCCGTCGCCACGACGGCTGGTGGTTCGCGTGGACGACGCCGCAGGGTCCGGTGACCCTCCAACTGGTCGAGGACGGGGACGAGGTCCTCGCCTCGGCGTGGGGGGACGGTGGTGACTGGGTCCTCGAGCGGGTGCCGGACCTGCTCGGTGCACGCGATGACCCGAGTGGCTTCCTCCCGCGGCACGACCTCGTCGCCCGTGCCTGGCCCCGGCTGTCCGGGTGGCGCGTCGCCGCCAACGGACTCGTCGCGCAGATGCTCGTGTGCTCGGTCCTCGAGCAGAAGGTCACCGGCCGCGAGGCCTTCAGCAGCCAGCGCCAGCTCGTGCGGCGGTTCGGGACGCCCGCTCCCGGACCGGGCGCGCAGCTGGGGATGCGGTGTCCTCCGAGCCCGGCGGGGTGGGCACGGATCCCCTCGTGGGAGTGGCTCCGGGCCGGGGTCGACGGCTCGCGGTCGCGAACCGTGGTCGCGGCCATGCGCGTCGCCGGCCGCCTCGACCAGTGCGCCGACCTGCCGCTGGCCCAGGCCCGTGCCCGGATGCGTTCGCTGCCGGGCGTCGGGGTGTGGACCGCCGCGGAGGTGGCTCAGCGAGCACTCGGCGACAGCGACTCACCGAGCTTCGGGGACTATCACGTGGCCACGCACGTGACGCTCGCGCTGGACGGGAGGATCGGGGACGATGCGCGGATGGCCGAGCTGCTCGAGCCGTACTCGGGCCATCGCTACCGCGCTCAGCGGATCATCACCCTCGCCGCGCCCCGGGAACGCCGCGGCCCTCGCCGCAGCCTTCCTGGCCACCTGCCCACGCGCTTCTGATCCGGACCCGGGGCCGGGCAGTCAGCCGCCCCACGCCTCAGGAGCGAAGGGAGTCGGCCAGGGAGAGGGCCGACGCAGCGAGGTCGGCCGAGTCGGTGGCGTCGATCGGGCCGGAGTGGGTGCGCAGCGTCCACCGGCCACCCGTGGGACGGGCGCCGCCGTCGGACGGGTCGACGAGCCACCCGTCGAGGACATCGCGGTAGAGCCCGGCGACCCCTGCCGCCGTCGGCTCCACCCCCACCGTGGCCAGAGAGGCTGCCAATGCCTGGGGGACCGGGGCGGATCCGGTGACCGGGCTGACCCCGACCACGGGGGCCGAGGTGCCGCGCAGGGCGTCTCGGACCCCGGGCACGCCGAGGACGATGCCCAGGCCGAGGACCGGGTCGGAGGGCGGGAGCAGGACGAGGTCGGCGCCACGGATCGCCTCGAGGACGTCGGGGCCGGCAACAGCACGGTCCATCCCCGCCACGACGAAGCGCGTGGCGGCGGGGGCGCCGAGGTCGCGGCGCCACTGCTGCACGTGGACGGCCTGCTGGTCCTCCGGCCCGTCGAGCACCGCGTGCGTCTCCACCGGCACATTGCTCATCGGGAGGATCCGCACACCGCGGGCGGACAGGCCGCGACGTTCCGCCAGCCGGGTGGTGACCTCGGTCAGCGTCTCCCCCCGGGAGAGCCACGCGGTACGGGCCAGGTGCGTGGCCAGGGCGCGGTCGCTGACGGGGTACCACTGCGGTTCCAGACCGAGGGCCGCGAGCTCTGCGCGCACGACGTCGGAGCCTGCGGCGCCTGCGTCCACGCCGGCGAGCGTGTCCACGAGCAGGTCGAGGTCGGGGCACAGACGCAGGCCCCAGAGCGAGATGTCGTCACCGGTGCTGGCGATGACCGTGACCTCGCTGCCGGCGAGGTCGGGGGTGCTGTCGAGGTGCTCCAGCAGGCCACGGGTGAAGTGGGCACCGGCCTCACCCCCGGAGATCACGGTGATGCGCATGGGCCCATGTTCTCAGGCCCGCAGACCTGCCGTCGCATCGGCCGACCGTTCAGCGCTCCCTAGCCGGTTCGGCTTGACGGCGCACGCATGACACGCATGTAATTACAGACATGTCGTACCGGAGTTTTCGGTGAGACATGGAGTACGGGTCGAGTGCCGAGGTCGAGGAGGGACCATGCACGAACTTCATCTGATCACCGGGGACGAGCTCTCCGACGGGTTGTCCGAGCACGCCGAGCTCACGGAGTTGTCGTGGCAGGAGCGGTCGCTGTGCGCGCAGACGGATCCGGAGGCCTTCTTCCCGGAGAAGGGCGGATCGACGCGCGAGGCGAAGAAGGTCTGCACCGGGTGCGATGTGCGTCGGGAGTGCCTCGAGTACGCGCTCGAGCACGACGAGCGCTTCGGGATCTGGGGCGGACTCTCCGAGCGTGAGCGTCGCAAGCTCAAGAAGCGCGCAGTCTGACTGTCGGCGAGGTCGTGACGTCGCAACCCCGCACCATGTCCTCTGCCTCCCCCTCCCGGCGGACGACAGCACCACCGATGACCGTCACGGCGGTCCTCGTGGCTCGCACCAGGGAAGGGACCGGTCAGACCCTCCGCGCCCTCCTCGCGCAGGATCGACGCCCTGACCGACTGCTCCTGGTCGACGGCGCACTCGACGGCCTCGGTGACACCAGCGATCTCCTCGCGCCGGTGGACCAGGCCGGGATCGACGTCCTCACCACGACCCTCGGCCCCCGTCGTGGCGTGCGCCGGATCCTCCCGGCGATGATCGACAACCTGCCGCGCACCACCGTCGGGCGAGATCTCGTCTGGGTGCTCACCTCCCGCAGCCGACCCCACCCCGAGGCCCTGCGTCGCCTCGTGGCCGCGAGTGGTCGGGGCGTGGGCATGGCCACGCCCAAGCTCGTGGACGAGGACGACCCGACACGCATCGTGCGGCTCGGCCTCCAGGTCACCCGCACCGGGCGGATCGTCCCGGAGCCGCGGGCCGGCACGACCGATCAGGGCCAGTACGACGGTGACGTCGACGCCATCGCCGCCCCGCTCGAGGGGCTGCTCGTCGACCGGGAGACCTTCGATCGTCTCGACGGCCACGACCCGACACTCGGCGACTTCGGCGGCGATCTCGACCTCGGTTGGCGCTCCCAGCGGGCCGGGCGTCGCGTCGTGCTCGTCCCGACGGCCGCAGTCGCGATCGCGCCGACCACGGCGGACCGCCACCCCACGACGGCCCACCGTCGCCAGGCCCGACGTGCGGCCCTGACCCGCGCGCACGTTCTGGTCGCCCCCTTCCTCGCCCTGTGGGTGGCCCTGAGCAGCGTCCTCGGGGGCCTCGCCCTCATCGGCCTCAAACGCCCGGCCATGGGCGCTGCGGAGCTGACGAGCGTCCCGGCGGTCTTCGACCCGCGCCTGCTGCGCTCCCGGCTGCGGGGGCGGGCGCCGCGCGAGGTGGGCCGGGACGACCTCGAGTCGCTCTTCGTCACCCCCCGGGCCGCCCGCCACCGTCTCGCCGACGAGGGCCGCGGGTCCGTCGGCCGGGACGACGGCGTCGCCGCTCGCTCGTTGGAGACCGAAGGCAGGGGGCGCCTGCTCGGACATCCCCTCCTGTGGCTCACCATCGCCGCCACCGTCATGTCCGCCTGGGCCGCGCGCTCCATCACCGGCGAGCTGCGCCACCGGGCCGACGCCGGCCTGGTCGGCGGTGAGCTCCTCGGTGGCCGGGCCACGGGCGGCCAGCTGTGGGACGCGTGGTGGATGGCCTGGCACGGCCAGGGCTGGGGCAACGGCATCGAGCAGTCCCCCGCGGTCGCGGTCCTCGCCGGCCTGAGTGCGGTCGTCGGCTGGGTCCCGGGTCTCGGCTCGGCCGACTCACCCGCCGGGATCGTGCTGTCGGTGGTCGTCATCCTCGCCCTCCCGCTGGCCGCGGTCGTGGCCTGGTCGAGCGCCGCGACCTTCACCGAGCGCCGGTGGGTGCGTGCCGTCGCCGCGCTCGCCTGGGTGACCTCTGCCCCGGCCGCGCTCGCGGTGGGCGAAGGGCGGATCGGCGCCCTTCTCGTCCTCGTCCTCCTGCCCCGGGTCGCCGCCGGTCTCGTCCGCGTCGGACGGCGACACACCCCCTTCAGCGATGCCGTGCGCACCGCCCTCTGGGGCACCCTGCTCGGCACGGTCGCGCCGGTCGCCGGGGTCGTCGTCGTCCTCGTCGGGCTGGCCCACCTCCTCCTGGGGAGCGCCGCCCAGCGCGCCCGCGGCATCGTGCTGTGCCTCACCCCCGTGCTTCTCGCGGGCCCCTGGCTGCTCACCCTCAAGGCCGACCCGCGGCGGCTGCTGGCCGGGTGGGGGCTCACGGACACCCCCGTCGACCTCCCGCCGTGGGAGCTCGCGCTCGGGCAGCTGCCCGGCGGGGCGGCCACGACGTGGTGGAC
This sequence comes from Janibacter sp. GS2, assembly GCF_051200835.1. Taxonomy (GTDB): domain Bacteria; phylum Actinomycetota; class Actinomycetes; order Actinomycetales; family Dermatophilaceae; genus Janibacter. Next base: position 3,004,908 of record NZ_CP195161.1, on the reverse strand, counting down.
GGCGGGCATCCTCGCCGTCGGGCTGCTCGCCCTCCTGGTCCCCGGCGCGCGTCGCGCCTCCTGGGGTGCTGCCGGGTTCGCCGTCGTCGGCCTCGTCTGGGCCGTGGGTGCCCCGCACCTGGTCATCGGTCACGCGTCCGCCGGCACCGCCGACGCCGGGACCGCGCTCACCCCGTGGGCGGGCCTGGGGCAGCTCGTCGTCATCGGCGCCGCGCTCACCGCCGTGCTGCTGGTCGCCGACGTCCTGCCGGACACGCTGCGCCACGGTGGCCGCCGATCTCTCCTTGCCGTGCCCGTCCTCGCCCTGGCGGTCGCGGCCGTGGGCAGCGGAGTCGTCGTCGGTCAGCACTCCTACGGTGATGAGCTGACGACCTGGCGTGATGCCCGCCCGCTGGTGGCGATCTCCGCGGCGGAGGGGGAGACGGCCGCTCGCGCCCTCGTCGTCGAGTCCACGGACGAGGGCCTGCGCTACCAGTTGGTCGGCGACGAGCCGGGCGACCTCGTCCGGGACCTCCCGCTGCAGCAACCGCCCGTCCCGGGAGAGGAGGAGGTGGCCGGAGCAGTGGCCCAGGTCCTCGGCCAGGGGGAGGGCACGCGCGACCCCGCGGACATCCTCGCCGAGCACGGGGTGTCCCACCTCGTCGTCGTCGAGCCCACCGAGGCAAGTCGTCGTCTCGTGGACGCGTCCTCCGGTCTGGCCCGCCTCGGCTCGAGTGCCGGCACGACCACCTGGGCCGTGCGCTCGCCGGTCACCGACGGCTCCACGCCGTCGCGGGCCCGGATGACGACCGATGACTCCAGCGACCCCCTTCGCGGCACGGGGGCACACGCCGACACCCACGGACCCGTCGATGCCCCCCGCGGCGAGCGCCTGACCGTGGCCGAGTCGCTCGACTGGAGCGATCGCGTGCAGGTACGTGCCGACGGCGAGTTGCTGCAGGCCGGCACCCACAGCGCGGTGCCCACCTACGACGTGCCGGAGGGGACCGACGAGGTGAGCATCGACGTCGGGGCCGGGCACCTGCCCTGGAAGCTGATCCAGGGGCTCGCCCTCCTGCTCGCGCTCTACCTCGCCCTGCCCACCGAGCGGCGCCCCGACCTCGAGGACGAGGAGCAGATCCGATGACCCGCACCTGGACCCAGCCGGTCGCCCGCGTCGCCGCCGTCGGCGGTCTCGCTGCTGCAGTGGTGCTCGGGGCGGATCGTCTCGGATCGGTCTCCGCAGGAACCTCGCCGGCCCCGACGGCAGAGCGGGTTGCCGCGACGAGCGCCACGGACTACTGCCCGGGGGACCCCTTCGCTGCGGACGGTGACGACGAGTCCCCGGTCGAGGTGACCGGCTCCGTCTCCGTGCAGGCTGCTCCTGACGAGGTGCTCGACGGGGTCATCACCCCGCCGGACGAGCCCGGCCGAGTCACCCTGTCCTCCTTGTCCGGTCCGCCCTCCACCGCCGACGAGAAGCCCGCCAGCGGCCCGACGTCCGAGACGAGCGACGAGCTCGGCGACCCCGTGATGGCTCGGGGGACGCAGGAGCGCGCCCCCGGTCTGGTGTCCGGGCAGGCCCTCCTGGCCGGTGGCGAGCAGGCGAGCGGGCTCGCGGCCCTGCCGTGCACCAAGCCGACCGCTGACGCCTGGCTCATCGCCGGCGGCGGGGAGAAGGGGCGCCAGGAGCACCTGGTCGTGACCAACCCGGGTGGCAATGCGGTCAACGCCCGGATCGACGTGCTCGGCGCGAAGGGGGATGACACCGACCGGTCCGTCGTCGTCCCGGCCCACGGCCGCAGCGTCGTCCTGCTCGACGGGATCGGCGGGACGGACGACCCGCAGGCCGTGCACGTGCAGAGTGCCGGAGGACTCGTCGTCCCGACGATCGTCGACCGACACCTCGACGGTCTGACCCCGGCGGGGGTGGAGACCGTCTCCCCGACGGCAGAGCCGGCGAACCGTCAGGTCCTCCCCGCCAACGTCGACGGCGACGAGCGCGGCATGGTCATCGCAGCTCCCGGGGACAGCGACGCGGTCGTCGAGATCCGTCGGGTCGGCACCGGGGGTTCCCGCGGCGCGAAGGTGGTGACCGTCCCGGCGGGCGAGGTCGTCGACGTCGAGCTCCCGGAGGTGGACGGCGTGCACCCCTGGGTCGTCGAGTCCGACGAGCCGGTCATCGCCGCCGCCCACCTGCGCAGCGCCGGACTCGGGGGAGAGAGCGACATGTCGTGGTCGGTCGCGACCCCGGCCTTCGCCACCCTCGGTGGCGTGGCCCTCCCGGCGGAGGTCCCGAGCGATGTCCGCCGCTACCTCGACGTGACCGCCGATGACGGACCGGCCGAGGCGGAGGTGCTCATCCAGCGCGATGGACGCATCAGCACCGAGAAGGTCTCCCTGGAGGAGGGGCACAGTACAGCGATGCCCGTGGGTGCGGCCGAGGCCGTGTGGGTGCGCCCCACGAGCGGCTCGGTGCACGGGGCCGTCCTCCTCATCGGCCGCGAGGGCGTGGGCCGGCCCCGCGCCACGTCACTGCCCGTCCTGCCCTTGCGGGTCGCCATGCGCGACATCGACGTCGTGCACCAGCGCTGAGGTCATGACCGGCCCGGGTCGATCTCCCGAGGATCCACGCCGAGCAGGAGTGCGATCTGCTCGACCATGACGTCGTGGATGATCACGGCGTGGTCGACGCCTCGCGCCGCGGTGAGGATCGGTCGACGGTAGAGGACGATGCGCGCCGGCATCCGGCCCTCGGCGGGCCACAGCCGGGCGAGGGGGATCCCGTCCTCCCACGCAGCCGGGTCGGACGGGGGGATCTCCTCGACCGCGAACTCCACCCGCTCCCAGCGCCGCCCCAGCACCTGCCGGTAGCGGTGGGCGATGTCGATGACGAGGTGGTCGAAGGCCCGGGCGCGCGAGACCATCGCAGGGACGTCGGGCTGGGCGAGCGGCCCGCGCATCCCGCGTCCCCGACGATCCCGGTGGCGGTTCATCACCACGATCGTAGGTGCCGTGCAGGCGTGCCGGTGTTCGAGGGGGGCGCGAGCGTGACCTACCCTGCACGGGTGACTCTTTCCCGACAGTGCTCTCGTGCCGCGTGCCCGCGACCGGCTGCCGGGACCCTCACCTACGTCTACTCGGACTCCACCGTCGTGCTCGGGCCGCTGGCCACCTACGCGGAGCCGCACGCCTACGACCTGTGTGACAACCACGCCGCGCGGCTCACCGCTCCGCGCGGTTGGGACGTCGTCAGGCTGGCCACGGACCAACCGGCGCCCGCAAGCCGCGACGACCTCGTCGCGATCGCCGAGGCCGTCCGCGCCAGGCCCGCTGCGAGGACCGACTCCGAGCGCACTGCGGGCCGGCCCACGACCGCGCGGCGCGAGCCGGACAGCGTCACCGAGACCGGTCGTCGCGGTCACCTGAGGGTCCTGCGCGACCGGGACTGATCCCCCTTCCTCGCCTCGCGGCACGTGCCTGTCGACGCGAACTAGGCTGATGCGTGTGAAACCGACCCTCGCCGACTTCGTCAAGGCCTATGACGTGCGCGGGCTCGTGCCCGACCAGCTGAATGCCGAGGTGGCCCACGCCCTCGGTGCCGCCTTCGCGGAGGTGGTGGCCCAGTCCGAGGGGTCGCCGGCGGTCGTCATCGGGCACGACATGCGGCCCAGCTCGCCCGACCTCGCCGGCGCCTTCGCTCGAGGCGTCACCGCGCGTGGCGTCGACGCGATCCTCATCGGCCTCGCGAGCACCGACGGCCTCTACTACGCCAGCGGCGCCCTCGCCCTGCCCGGGGCGATGTTCACCGCGAGCCACAATCCCGCCACCTACAACGGCATCAAGTTCTGCCGTGCCGGCGCCCGACCGGTGGGGCAGGACAGCGGTCTGACCCAGGTGCGCGACCTCGCGCAGGCACACCTGGATCGCGGGGTGCGCGCCTTCGACGGTGTGACGCCCGGGAGCGTGACCCGGCGTGACGTGCTCGCGGACTACGCGGGATTCCTCCGCGGTCTCGTCGACCTCAGCGGCTCCCGACCGCTGCGGGTGAGCGTCGACGCGGGCAATGGGATGGGTGGCCTCACGGTCCCGGCCGTCCTCGGCCGCGGTGAAGGACGTGCGCCCCTGCCGCTGACCATCGACCCGATGTACTTCGAGCTCGACGGCACCTTTCCCCACCACGAGGCCAACCCACTCGACCCGAAGAACCTCATCGACCTGCAGCAGCGCGTGCGCGAGCACGGGGCGGACATCGGCCTGGCCTTCGACGGCGATGCCGACCGGTGCTTCGTCGTCGACGAGCGCGGGGACCCGATCAGCCCGAGCGCGATCACCGCGATGATCGCCCACCGGGAGATCGCCCGGGAGATCGCCGGCGGCCGGTCGGCCGGGGAGGTCGCGGTCGTGCACAACGCGATCACCTCCGCCGCCGTACCGGAGATCATCGCCGAGCAGGGCGCCCGGCCGGTCCGCACCAGGGTCGGACACTCCTTCGTCAAGGGCGTGATGAGCGAGCACGACGCCGTCTTCGGCGGTGAGCACTCAGCGCACTACTACTTCCGCGACTTCTGGTTCGCCGACACCGGCATGCTCGCCGCGATGCACGTCCTCGCCGCGCTGGGGGAGTCGGACGCACCGCTGAGCGAGGTCATGGCGCCCTTCGAGCGGTACATCGCCTCCGGCGAGATCAACTCCAGCGTCGACGACGCGAGCGACGTGACCGCGCGCGTCCGCGCGCACGTCGCGGGTCGCGACGACCTCGTGGTCGACGACCTCGACGGGCTGACCATCACCCACGGGCACACCGCTGAGGAGCCGATGTGGTGGTTCAACCTGCGAGCGAGCAACACCGAGCCGCTGCTGCGTCTGAACGTCGAGGCCGCCGATGCGGACACGATGGCGCGGGTGCGAGACGATGTCCTGATGATGATCCGGGAGACGCGATGAGTGAGTCGACGATCGAGCCGTGGCTGCGGGAGATCCTGCGTTGCCCCGAGTGCCGCGCCGAGCTGCGTGACGCCACCGGGCCGGTCGGCCAGGAGCTGGTGTGCACGGACGAGGGCTGCGGCCTGGCCTACCGCGTGGACGAGGGCATCCCCGTCCTCCTCGTCGACGAGGCCCGCCGACCGGCCTGAGGGCGACGACGATGCCTGCCTTCGACGAGACCCTGCTCGATGACGAGGGGCGTCGCCATGCCGTCGACAGCACCGACATGCTCCGTGCGCTCGCCGGAGCAGGTGCCCAGGTGCGCCGCGCCATCACGCTCACGGATGAGCACGACCTGACGCGGGTCGCCGCGGGAGATCGGCCCCGAGCGGTGCACGTCGCCGCCGTCGGCGGCTCCGAGGCCGTCTCCTCGGTCCTCGACCTGCTCATCTCGCGGACCTCCCCGGTGCTGCTCACCGCGGACGGCTCGGGGCCGTTGCCCGGATGGGTCGGCACCCTCGACCTCGTGGTCGCCATCTCCCTGTCGGGCCGGGCCGAGTGGCCGGTGAGGCAGGCGCAGGAGGCCGGACGTCGTGGCGCGCACGTGCTGACCATCGGGGCACCGGTCAGTCCGCTCGCCGACGCGGCGGCTGCCGCCCACGGCGTCCACCTGTCGATCGACCCGGGGACGGGCCATTCCCGCACCGCATTGTGGAGCCTGCTCGTGCCGGCGCTGCTCGCCGCCTCCGCCTGCGGCGTCGTCGACATCCCACGGGCGGTCCTCCTCGGCGCCGCAGACCGGCTCGACGCGCAGGCGGAGCGCTTCCGTCCGGACGCGGAGTACTTTGTCAACCCGGCCAAGTCCCTGGCCCTCGACCTCGCGGAGGTCACGCCGATCATCCTCGGCGACGGCCCGGTCACCGGGACCGCTGCACGACGCGCGAGCGCCATGCTCGCCCGCACCGCCCGCGTCCCCACGACCTGGGGTCGCCTGCCCGACGCCGCCGCCCAGGTCGTCGCCTGTCTCTCCGGTCCCCTCGCCGGGGGAGCCACCGAGGGCGACGGCCGCGACATCTTCGCCGATCCCTACCTCGACGGAGCGGTCGAGGGTCGGCTGGGGCTGCTGCTCCTGCGCGACCCCGTGCCGACCGCGAGCTCGCCCGGGTCCGAGATGGAGCGGCACAACACCGCCCAGTCGGTCGCCGATCACGCCGAGGCCACGGGCGTACGCGTCCTCGAGCACTCCGCCGCCCCCGGGCACGATGTGGAGCGCTTCGCCGATCTCGTCTCGCTCACCGACTTCACGAGCACCTATCTGGCCATCGGCCACGGGCTCGATCCTGCGACCGCACCCGGGCTCGCCGGGCTGCACCTCCCACGGAAGGCCACTGAATGATCGACGTTGACATCGCCGTGATCGGGAGCGGTTCCGGCAACAGCCTCGTCACCGAGGACCTCGCCGACCGCAGCTTCGCCCTCATCGAAGGGGGTGAGGTCTTCGGCGGCACCTGCCTCAACGTCGGCTGCATCCCGACGAAGATGTACGTCCACGTCGCCGAGGTCGCCACCGCGGTCCGTGACGGTGCCCGGCTGGGTGTCGATGCCACGCTCGAGCGCGTCCGGTTCACCGACGTGCGGGACCGGGTCTTCGGGCGAATCGACGCGATCTCGGCCGGTGGCGAGGCCTATCGGCGCGACGGTGGGCAGACCGAACTGCTGCGCGGCCACGCCCGATTCACCGGCCCGCGCACCCTCCACGTGGACCTGGCCGGTGGTGGCACGCAGGAGGTGCGCGCCGGGCAGGTCGTCATCGCGGCCGGGTCGCACCCGAGCACCCCCGACGACCTGGCCGCGGCCGCGCGCCGGGAGGAGATTACGCTCCACACCTCGGACACGGTGATGCGCCTGCCGGAGCTGCCCGAGCGGGTGCTCGTCGTCGGCGGGGGGTACATCGCTGCGGAGATGGCGCACATCTTCTCCGCCTTCGGCAGCCGCGTCACCGTCGCGGCCCGCGGGCCGGCCCTCCTGCGTCACCTCGACGAGGAGATCGTCACTGCCTTCACCGCCCGAGCGCGCGAGCAGTGGGACGTGCGCACCTCGACGACGGTCACCGACCTCCACCGGGGCGAAGGGGGCGTCACCGCCACCCTGTCGGACGGCAGCGACGTGGTCGTCGACGTCGTCCTCGTCGCCACCGGACGCCGCCCGAGCACGGACGGTCTCGGGCTCGAGGCCGCCGGCATCGCGACCCACGACGACGGCCGGGTCGTCGTCGACGCCCACGGCCGCACCGCGGTCGACGGGGTGTGGGCCCTCGGGGACGTCTCCTCCCCCTTCCAGCTCAAGCACGTCGCCAACCAGGAGGCCCGCGTCGTCGCGCACAACCTCGCCCACCCCGAGGACCTGCAGGCCTTCGCGCACGAGGTCGTACCTGCCGCGGTCTTCAGCCACCCGCAGATCGCGACGGTCGGGCTCACCGAGGTGGAGGCGCGGGAGGCGGGGCACGACGTGACCACCTACACCCAGCAGTACGGGGACACCGCCTACGGCTGGGCCATGGAGGACACGACGAGCCTGTGCAAGGTGGTGGCCGACCGCACGAGCGGGCGCCTGCTCGGCGGTCACCTCATCGGGCCGGAGGCGTCGACGCTCATCCAGCCGCTCGTGCAGGCCATGTCGCTGGCGGAGCGGATCGTCGATGTCACGCGGCGGCAGTACTGGATCCACCCGGCGCTGACCGAGGTCGTCGAGAACGCCCTCCTCGGCCTCGACCTCAACCCGAGCGAGGACACGCCGGAGTTCCCGGCGCACGCCGCCCGCCACGCCGAAGCCCACTGATGAGCGGGGGCCTGGTCGCGCTGCTCGACGACATCTCGGTCCTGGCGCGAGCGGCGGCCGCCTCCATCGACGACGTCGGTACGGCCGCTGGCCGGGCGAGCACCAAGGCTGCCGGCGTGGTCGTCGACGACACCGCCGTCACGCCTCGTTACGTGGAGGGGCTGGACCCCAAGCGCGAGCTGCCGATCATCAAGCGGATCACCATCGGCTCGTTGCGCAACAAGCTGCTCTTCATCGTCCCCGCGATCCTGCTGCTCAACGCCTTCCTGCCGTGGGCGCTCTCGCCCCTGCTCATGCTCGGCGGCACCTACCTGTGCTTCGAGGGAGCGGAGAAGGTCTGGGAGAAGCTCGCCGGTCACGCTCCCGCGGCGGGCGAGGAGAAGCAGGCCGCGGATGAGGACCAGATCGTCAAGGGTGCGGTGACCACCGACTTCATCCTCTCGGCCGAGATCATGGTCATCTCCCTCAAGGCGGTCCTCGACGAGGGGCTCAACGGCTCCTTCTGGTACCTGCTCGTCGTCCTCGTCATCGTGGCGATCTTCATCACGCTGCTCGTGTACGGCACCGTCGGTCTCATCGTGAAGATGGACGACATCGGACTCGCCCTGAGCAGGCGCGAGTCCGGGCTGTCGCAGACGATCGGCCGCGGGCTGGTCCAGGGCATGCCGAAGCTGCTCGCCGTGCTCTCGGTCGTCGGCGTCGCCGCGATGCTCTGGGTCGGCGGTCACATCATCCTCGTCGGCCTCTCCGAGGACCCGATCGGCTGGACCGTGCCCTACGACGTCGTCCACCACATGGAGGAGGCCGTGCACGGTGCCACCGGGGCGCTCGGTGGTCTCCTCGGGTGGGTGACCAACACCGTCGCCTCCGCGGTCCTCGGCGCCGCCGTCGGGGCGGTCGTCGTGGCGATCATGCACGTCCTCCCCTTCGGCGCACCGTCCGAAGGGGAGGACGTCGCCGCCCACTGAGGACGGGTGGTGGACGACCTGCACGGCGGCTGAGTCCCGCTACTCATCCGGTTCGGCGGCGCGGGCGGCAGGCTGGAGGACATGAGTTCTCCCGCGCTGACGACCCTGCGCCTCCTGGTCGGCGTCGCCCTGGTCATCACCGTCCTGGTGGCACTGGCTGCCGTGCCGATGATCGTGGCCGACGAGTGGGACCACACCGACGACTGGGACGGGCTGGGGACGTTCTTCGGCCTGCTCGCCCTCGCGGCGGCGGTGCCGGCGGCGGCCCTGCTGTCCCTGACCCGTGTGCTGCTGCGTCGTCGTGTCCGGGCCGGCCTCGTGCTCACCGGCGTCTGCGGCGTGAGTCTGATGGTCACCGGTGTCGTGGTGGGTACCCACCTGCAGGAGTGGTGGAGCGCCCTCCCCGTCGGGGCCGTCCTCACTGCCCTCACCGCCATCGCCTGGACCCGGACAGCTCGCGTCCCACCCCCTTCGCCCGCGAGTGACGTCGCTCCTCGGGCCCGGACCTGACCGAGGTCCTGCGGTGGTGCCCACCGACCTGCGGCCACCTACACTGGGAGGCGCCGGCGTGGGTGATGTCCCGCGAGAGCCCAGAAGGGCCGCGCCGGGTTCGCTTCCCACATGTCACGAGGAGATCCACCTTGTCCTTCGACTACACGGTCGCCGACCTGGGCCTCGCCGAGGCCGGCCGTCACCAGATCCGCCTGGCCGAGCACGAGATGCCCGGCCTGATGAGCATCCGCAACGAATACGCGAGTGAGCGCCCGCTCGAGGGGGCGAAGATCGCCGGCTCGTTGCACATGACGGTGCAGACCGCGGTCCTCATCGAGACCCTCACGGCCCTCGGCGCACAGGTGCGCTGGGCCAGCTGCAACATCTACTCCACCCAGGACGAGGCCGCTGCCGCCGTCGTGGTCGGGGTGAACGGCACCCCGGAGGACCCGCAGGGCGTCCCCGTCTTCGCCTGGAAGGGCGAGTCCCTGGAGGAGTACTGGGACTGCACCGAGCGGATCCTCACCTGGGGGGACGCCGGTGACGGCGTCGAGGGCCCGAACATGATCCTCGACGACGGCGGCGACGCCACGATGCTCGTGCACAAGGGGGCCGAGTGGGAGAAGGCCGGCCAGGTGCCGCCGACCACGGAGGACGACTCCGAGGAGTTCACCGTCTTCAAGGCGCTCGTGCGCCGCACCCTCGAGCAGGACCCGCAGAAGTGGACCACGGTGGCCGGCCGGATCAAGGGCGTCACCGAGGAGACGACGACGGGTGTCCACCGCCTCTACCAGCTGGCCGAGGCGGGGGAGCTGCTCTTCCCGGCGATCAACGTCAACGATGCGGTGACCAAGTCCAAGTTCGACAACAAGTACGGCACCCGCCACTCGGTGCTCGACGGGCTCAACCGGGCCACGGACGTCCTCGTCGGGGGCAAGGTCGCCGTCGTCGCCGGGTACGGGGACGTCGGCAAGGGTGTCTCCGCGGCACTGGCCGGGCAGGGCGCCCGCGTCGTGGTCACCGAGGTCGACCCGATCTGCGCACTGCAGGCCGCGATGGACGGCTTCCAGGTCACGACGATGGACCGGGCCGCAGAGTACGGCGACATCTTCGTCACGACCACCGGGTGCTACGACGTCATCACCGCCGCGCACATGGGCGCGATGAAGAACAAGGCGATCGTCTCCAACATCGGCCACTTCGACAACGAGATCGACATGGCCGGGCTCGCGCGCACCGAGGGGATCACCAAGACCGAGATCAAGCCGCAGGTGCACGAGTGGACCTTCGCGGGGGGCAGCAGCATCATCGTCCTGTCCGAGGGGCGCCTGATGAACCTCGGCAATGCGACCGGTCACCCCAGCTTCGTCATGAGCAACTCCTTCGCGAACCAGACGATCGCGCAGATCGAGCTCTTCGAGAAGGACGAGGAGTACGTCGACGCGGACGGCAACCCGAGCGTCACGACGCTGCCCAAGCACCTCGACGAGAAGGTCGCCCGCCTCCACCTCGACGCCCTCGGGGTCGAGCTGACCGAGCTGACCAAGGCGCAGGCCGAGTACCTCGGCGTGGACGTGGCGGGGCCGTACAAGCCGGAGCACTACCGCTACTGAGCCAGACCGCGAGGACAGGAGCGAGCGAGGTCCGCAGCGGTCGGGCGGTGACGAAGGGGGAAGGCGCACGCCTTCCCCCTTCGTCGTGCGCGGCAGGGGGTCAGTCCGGGGGCAGCAGCGTGAGGCCGACGACCGCCCCGATGATCCCGGTGATGAGCAGGACCGTGACCGCGGCGAAGGGCTCGTCACCCGAGAGGATCGCCCACGCGAGCGTCAGGCCCGCGCCGACCCCCGTCCACACCGCGTACCCGGTGCCGATGGGGATGGTGCGCACCGCGAGCCCGAGGCCGACCATGCTCGCGACCAGGGCGACGACGAAGGTCGCGGTCGCCGTCGGGTCGGTGAGTCCGCCGGAGCGACCGAGTGCAGTGGCCCAGACCGCCTCGAGCGCGGCGCTCACGAGCAGGATGACCCACGGCATGCTCAGCCCACCACCTTGAGGCCGGCGACGCAGCCGATGAGCAGGACGAGGAGCGCGATGCGGGCCCGGGAGGCGGCCTCGGCGCCGGTCGCCATGGACCACCCGACCGTGAGGGTGGCGCCGATGCCGACCCAGACGGCGTAGGCGGTGCCGGTCGGGATCTCGGTCATCGCCCGGGCCAGACCGGCCATGCTCAGGGTGAGGGAGATGACGAAGAGGATCGTGGGGCCGGGTCGGGTGAACCCCTTGGAGGCGGCGAGCGAGGTGGCCCAGACGGCCTCCAGCATCCCCGCGGCGATGAGCACGAGCCAGGACATGAGAACTCCTTGATGAGTCCGTCTTGTCGTGGTGCGGGTACGGCTCCCTCGTCCGCAGGCCCGGTCGCCGGGCCTCCCCTCCATGCTATCCGAGGGGCTCCCCGGTGGCACGTCCTGCCTGTGTGATGATGAGCGGGCAGTAAACCGCACGTGCGAAAGGGATCACCGTGAAGGGACGTGTCCTCGTCGTCGACGACGACCAGGCGCTGGCAGAGATGCTCGGGATCGTCCTGCGCAAGGAGGGCCTCGACGTCGCGCACGTCGGCGACGGCGCCCGCGCGTTGGATGCCTTCCACGAGACCCGGCCCGACCTCGTCCTCCTGGACGTCATGTTGCCGGGCATGGACGGCATCGAGATCTGCCGTCGCCTCCGGCAGGAGTCCGGGGTGCCGATCGTCATGCTCACGGCCCGCACCGACACCGTCGACGTCGTCGTGGGGCTCGAGTCCGGTGCCGATGACTACATCGTCAAGCCCTTCAAGCCCCAGGAGCTCATCGCGCGCCTGCGTGCCCGACTGCGCCGCGGCGACGAGCCGGAGCCGGAGCGGCTGACCATCGGCGACCTGACGATCGACGTGGCCGGCCACTCGGTCAAGCGTGGCGACGAACCCCTGGGTCTGACCCCGCTCGAGTTCGACCTCCTCGTCGCGCTCGCGCGCAAGCCGTGGCAGGTCTTCAGCCGTGAGATCCTCCTCGAGCAGGTGTGGGGCTACCGGCACGCCGGTGACACCCGCTTGGTCAACGTCCACGTGCAGCGCCTGCGCTCCAAGATCGAGCACGACCCCGAGGTCCCCAAGATCGTCGTCACCGTCCGCGGTGTCGGGTACAAGGCCGGGTCGGCCTGAGCATGGCCCCGGCGTCCGTCACCGAGTCCTCGGACGCGTCCGTCACCGAGAACTCGGGGACTCCGCCGAAGTCCAGGGATCGCCTGCCCGTCCGGTGCGTGCGCGCCGTGGTCGGCCTGTGGCGTCGGTCGCTGCGTTTCCGGGTGGTCACGAGCACCCTGATCCTCGGTCTCGTCGTGGTGTCGATCATCAGCCTGACGATGTACCGGTCGATCGCCGCCGGGCTCGTCGACGATCGCATCGACCTGGCCCAGTCCGAGTCCCGTCAGCTCACCGATGACGCGCAGGCCCAGTTCAACGCCTTCACCGAGCCCCCGGAGGAGCTGCCGAAGCACTCCAACACCGTGGCCAACAGCCTCAAGGCGCCGAACGGCGACGACAGCCGCTACATGATCTTCACGAGGAGCATCGACAACGACTCGGACCTCAGGCTCACGACGGAACAGTCGAAGGGCATCGGTCTCGAGGTCGTCCCGACCGCTCTTCGCCAGGCGGTGCGTGCCCAGCCCGAGCGTCAGCAGACGACGACGATCGAGCTGGTGCGACCCGTCGCGGACAGCGACTCGGACCCGCTGCCGGGGACACCGACCGAGACCGAGACGGTGCCGGCGGTGGTCGTCGGCTCCCAGATCGACGTTCCCGGCGCGGGGAAGTACGACCTCTACTTCATCTACCCGATGGACCAGGAGGAGGCGACGCTGGGGATCATCTCGCGGTCCTTCCTCCTCGGGGCGCTCTTCCTCATCGGTCTCGTCTCGGGCATCGCCTACGTGGTCACCAGCACGGTCGTCACCCCGGTGCGACGCGCCGCGGCGGCCGCCGAGCGCCTCTCGTCCGGGCACCTCAACGAGCGGATGTCGGCACGGGGGCAGGACGACCTCGCCCTGCTCGGTCAGTCCTTCAACGACATGGCCGACAACCTGCAGACCCAGATCCGCCAGCTCGAGGGCCTCTCGCGTGTCCAGCAACGCTTCGTCTCCGACGTCTCGCACGAGCTGCGGACTCCGTTGACGACGATCAGGATGGCGGCGGACCTGCTGCACTCCTCCCGCGACGAGATGGATCCCGTCGCCGGACGATCGGCGGAGCTGTTGCACGACGAGCTCGACCGATTCGAGGAGCTGCTCGCGGACCTGTTGGAGATCAGCCGCTACGACGCGGGGGCCGCGGTCCTCGAGCAGGACCCGATCGACATGTTCGCGGTCATCGACCGGGTCGTGCGGGCCAGTGAGTCCATCGCCGAGGCCCGGGGAAGTGACCTCATCGTCCACCGGGTCGAGGGCCAGACCCCGGTCGCCGAGGTGGACTCACGCCGGATCGAGCGCGTCCTGCGCAACCTCGTCGTCAACGCCATCGAGCACGGGGAGGGCGAGCCGGTCGAGATCTGGGTCGGGAGCGACGAGGCGGCCGTGGCCGTGCTCATCCAGGACCACGGGGTCGGTCTCAAGGCGGGGGAGGCCTCCCTCGTCTTCAACCGGTTCTGGCGTGCTGATCCCGCCCGGACGCGGACCACCGGCGGCTCCGGGCTCGGGCTGGCGATCGCGCTCGAGGACGCCCGTCTGCACCACGGCTGGTTGCAGGCGTGGGGAGAGCCGGGTGAGGGCTCTCGCTTCCGGCTCACCGTCCCCCGCGTTGCGGGAGGCACCCTGACCGCCTCGCCGCTGCCGTTGACACCCCGCGAGGGTGAGCTGCGGGCGGAGGCGACATGAGCCCGAGGAAGGGAGTGACCCGCCGCAGCGCCCTCGGCCTCGCCGCCGTCGGTGCTCTGGCCGGGTGCGGTCTGGACACCGACCTGCAGGTCACCCCCGGGCTCAAGGTCGACGGGCCCTTGGCCGACCCCCTCCTGCGGACGCCGAACGGCCCGAAGGAGGGGGCCGGGCCGGTGGAGATCATCCGCGGCTTCATCCATGCCGGCTCCACGAGTGGTCAGGGCCTGGACGTCACGCGGACCTTCCTCACCGACGCTCTGGCCGAGGCGTGGATCCCGGACAGCCAGACGGTGGTGTACGCGGGCAACGACCCGCGGGTCACCCGGACGAAGGGGCGGGAGAACACCTACGAGGTCAGGGCGCGGGTCCTCGCGACGATCGACTCGGTCGGGCGCTACTCCGTGGCGCCGCCCAACCTCTGGGAGACCTTCGAGTTCGAGATGACCCGGGTCGAGGGCGAATGGCGTATCGACCAGATGGAGGACGGTTTCGGCCGGCTGCTGGAGGAGCCGGAGGTGGGCTACATCTTCCGTGACTACCCCGTGCACTTTCCGGCGATCGGCTGGAATGCCCTGGTCGTGGATCAGCGGTGGTTCCCCCAGGACCAGCTCGCGACCCGCCTCGTGCGGGCCCAGCTGGGAGGGGTCCCGGAGTACCTCGAGGACGCCGTCTCGAGCGACACCGGTGCGAAGCTGCTCGTGGATGCGGTTCCCGTCCGCAGCGGAGTGGCCCAGGTCGACCTCGATCGGGAATCCGTCGCCGACGATGCCACCACGCGCAAGCAGCTGGCGGCCCAGCTCGTCGCGACCTTGATGTCGGTGCCCGCGGTCACGGAGGTCGCCATCACCCTGTCGGGCAACGCCCTGGACGTCGGTGTCGAGGAGCCGCTGACCACTCCGGAGCAGTTCGGCTTCGTGGACCGGTCCCAGACGAATGCGCCGGAGGTGCTCGCACGCCGTGGCACCAAGGTCGCCCCCGCCACCGGCGGGCTCTCGTCGGTGACGGCCACGACGATGCGGAAGGCGCGATCGCCCTTCGAACCGATCCCGGAGTCGTCCCGCCTGCTCGGCCTACGGCCGGACGCCAAGGAGATCGCGGCGGTCAACGGTCGTCGGCGGGAGATCGCTCGCCACCGGGACGACGGCACGGTCGTCGACGTACCCCCCTTCGCGGCGGACATGACCCGTCCCTGCTACGACTACGGTGGGGTTCTCTGGGTCGGTGGTCTGGGGCTGGGCCGCGAGGACGGACACCGTCTGTGGGCGATCAATGCCACGGTGGACCCCGACGATGTCGAGGCCGCAGCGCCACAGCACATCCCTGCCCCGTGGCTCGGTGAACGTTTCGTCGTCGCTGCCGTCGTCGCCCCCGAGGGGAGCCGGATCGCCGTGATCTCGGAGGAGCGGCGGGGGACCGGCAGCACCCTCGAGGTCTCGGGGGTGGCCCGCCGGGCCAATGGTCTGCCGACGAAGACGTCACCTCACGCCATCCGCATCGCGTCGGACCTCGTGGAGATGATCGATGCCGTGTGGGTCGGGCAGTCCACGCTCGCCGTGCTCGGTCGGCGGGACAAGCAGTCCGAGATGCAGCCCTACCTCGTCGACGTCGGTGGTCGGGTCACCGCCATGGCCCCGCGTCCGGGGATGGAGCTGGTGACGACCACCGGCGACGAGCAGGACGTCGTGCTCGTGAGCAAGGGCGGTCAGGTCGTGCAGCGGGCCGGCGGACGCTGGCAGAAGCTCACACCGATCACCGGAGTGGTCACGGCTGGGATCTGACCGGTTCGTCCACATCCGGACCGCAGGCAGGAGGCCTGTCCACGGTTTCCGGCGCGTGACGACCACGGGTCGAGGGCACCGCCAGGCTGCACCCGTGGGTGTCACCGGACTGGGGAGGGCGCTGGCGGCCGCCGGCGACCTCGTCCTGCCACGCGCCTGCGCGGCATGTGGGCGTCCGGGCGCGATCATCTGTCCGCGGTGTCGCGACGAGGTCTCGCGGCTGGCCCTGCCCACCCTCGGCCCGGTGGCGCCGTATCCGGTGCCCGTGGCCTGGCCGGGATGCACGGGGACGGTCAGCTACGAGGGTGTGACGGCGCGCCTGGCGAGAGCCTTCAAGGACGGCGATCGCCGGGACCTCGTGGATCCGCTCGGGCGGCTCCTGGCGGATGCCGTGCTCCGGGCGCTGGCGGGCGAGGCACCGGGAGACGTCCTCCTCGTGCCGGTCCCCTCCTCTCCCGCTGCCATCCGGCGAAGGGGGGACCAGCCCACCCTTCTCCTGGCCCGCCGGGCAGCCCGCGTGCTGGGTCCGGGCGTCGACGTCCGAGGAGTGCTGCGCATGGCGCGGGGTACGGCTGACCAGGCCGGCCTCGACCGAGCCGGGCGGCTGGCCAACCTGTCCGGCGCGATGAGGGCGAGTCGACCCTCCCTCGTGCGGGGCCGCCGGTGCGTGCTCGTCGATGACGTCCTCACCTCGGGAGCGACCCTGACCGAGGGCCGTCGTGCCTTGCTCTGCGCGGGTGCGGACCGGGTCGACCTGGCGGTCGCGATGGTCACCGCTCGGCGCACGGCGGTCCGGGGTCTACCTTTCCCGTCCGGTCCCGACTAGCGTGGGTTCATGGACCCCTCGTTCGACCGGATCACCGGTGTGGATCAGGGGTCGGCTGCGTTCCCGAGGACGCGTGGGCGTCGTCCCGCAGTTCCCGGAGTGGAGGTGGTGCCCCGGCAGTCGTGCCCTCGCCAGGTGTAAACCCATGCAACACCGACGTCCCAGGAGGACTCCGTGGAAATTGCCATCACCGGACGCAACGTCAACGTCTCCGATCGACTGCGGGAGTACCTCGACACGAAGCTGTCGAAGGTCCCTCAGCTCGACCCGCGCGTCCAGCGGATCGAGGTCATGGTGAGTCACGAGCCCAACCCGCGCCTGGCCAAGGTCAGCGAGCGCGTCGAGATCACGTGCCGATCCAAGGGCCCCGTGATCCGCGCCGAGGCCAGCCACGACGACCGACAGGCTGCGGTGGACCTCGCTGCGGACAAGCTCCTCGAGCGGTTGCGTCGGGCCCACGACAAGCGCAATGTGCGTCGGGGCCGTCAGCGCACCTCCGTGGCTGACGCGACCTCCGCGCTGACCGAGCCGCTGTCGGTCGAGGCGGCCGTGGACGAGGGCCACGAGGCGCCCGACCAGTTCGGCACGATCGGTGACAGCCCGGTCGAGGTCCGGGAGAAGGTCCACGAGTCCGCCCCGATGAACCTCGGCGAGGCCGTGCGCCGCATGGAGCTCGTCGGTCACGACTTCTTCCTCTTCCACGACATCGACAACGACCGGCCGAGCGTGGTCTACCGCCGCCGCGGCTGGTCCTACGGTGTCATCCACCTCGATGTGCAGAACCACATCGACGGGATCGCCCTCGACGGGGCCACCAGCAAGGCACGAGCCACCGTCTGACCCAGCTGTGACGTGGCCGAACGATGGGGTGGCCCGACTCAGGGGCTGAGCTTGCGAAGCCCAAGGGCCACCCCATCGGTTCGGCCACGGCGCCACGGTTCGGCCACGGTTCGGCCACGGCGTCCGGCCGCTCGTTCCTGCCCGCCCCGTGGACGGCTGTCGGTGCCGCAGGGCAGGGTGGCCTGGTGACCGTTCGCACCCTGCGTCTGCCCCAGGCGCGCCGGATCGCTCTGGCTGCCCAGGGCTTCGCCCGGCCACGTCCTGACCGGTCGGTGACCACCCGCGACCTCCAGCGGGTCGTCGCCACCGTCGGCCTCGTGCAGGTCGACAGCGTCAACGTCCTCGCCCGCAGCCACTACCTTCCCTTCTTCTCACGGCTCGGCCCCTACGACACCTCGCTGCTCGACCGGATGCGCGACCGCGCTCCGCGGCGGGTCGTCGAGTACTGGGCGCACGAGGCGAGCCTCATGGCACCGAGCACGTGGCCGCTCATGGAGCACCCGCGGATGCGCCGGGCGAGCGACGGCTCGTGGGGCGGCATGAGGCGGGTGGCGCAGGAGCACCCGGACCTCGTCGCAGCCGTCCTCGAGGAGGTCACCTCGGGACCTCCTCGCACACCTCGACAGCTCGCGGCCGACCTCGGTCATGACCACGAGCGGTCCAGCCAGCACTGGGGGTGGAACTGGTCGTTGACCAAGCTCGCCCTCGAGTACCTGTTCTGGGCCGGTCGGATCTCCTCCGCGGGGCGGACGGCGCAGTTCGAGCGGCGGTACGCGGCACTGGAGCGGGTGGTGCCGACGAAGGATGCCCCACTGTGGCTCGACCCCGCGGCTCGCCCGTCCGCCGAGGAGGCGTACACCGAGCTGGTCCGGATCTCGGCCACGGCGATGGGCGTGGCGACGGAGACCGACCTCGCGGACTACTTCCGCCTGCAGCGCACACACGTGCGTCCGGCCATAGCCGCCCTCGTGGCGGCGGGGGAGCTGGAGCCGGTCCGGGTCGAGGGCTGGACCAAGGACGCGTGGGTACACGCGGCGGCCAGACGGCCACGCCGGGTCCGTGCGCGGGCGCTGGTCTCTCCCTTCGACAGTCTCGTGTGGCACCGACCACGCGCCGAGGCGCTCTTCGACTTCCACTACCGGCTCGAGATCTACACCCCGGCCGAGAAGCGGGTCTTCGGCTACTACGTCCTCCCCTTCCTCCTCGGTGAGGACCTCGTGGGACGGGTCGACCTCAAGGCGGATCGTGCCGCGGGCGTGCTGCGGGCCCGCCAGGTCTCCTGGGAGCCCGGCCGGGGAGGCGCCGTCGACCGGACCGAGCTGGCCGCCGAGCTGGACCTCATGGCGGGATGGCTCGGTCTGGACGGTGTGGTCGACGGGGGGTGATCGGGTGCCCGCTCGGTCGCAGGGGCCATGAGCGATTAGCCTGTGCAAAGACTGCTCCGGGCAGCGGCAGCATGCTGCACCGGTGTCGACCACGTCAGGAGCTGAAGTTCGTTGAAGATCGTCGAGCGCATTCTCCGCGCCGGAGAGGGCCGCATGCTCAAGCGGCTCGAGGGCATCGCTACCCAGGTCAATGCCATCGAGGAGGACCTCGCGAAGCTCACCGACGCCGAGCTGCGCGCGGAGACCGATGTCTTCCGCAAGCGGCTCGAGGACGGCGAGACGCTCGACGACCTCCTGCCCGAGGCCTTTGCCGCGGTGCGTGAGGCGTCCGGCCGCACGATCGGCAAGCGGCACTTCGATGTGCAGATCATGGGTGGCGCGGCCCTGCACATGGGCAATGTCGCGGAGATGAAGACCGGTGAGGGCAAGACCCTCGTCGCGACCCTCCCGTCCTACCTCAACGCCCTCGCGGGCAAGGGCGTGCACGTCATCACCGTCAACGACTACCTCGCCGAGTACCAGGCCGAGCTCATGGGTCGCGTCCACCGCGCCCTCGGGCTCGAGACCGGCGTGATCCTCTCGTCGATGACCCCGGCGCAGCGGCGGGCGGAGTACGCGAAGGACATCACCTACGGCACGAACAACGAGTTCGGCTTCGACTACCTGCGCGACAACATGGCGTGGAACACCGACGAACTCGTCCAGCGCGGTCACAACTTCGCCATCGTCGACGAAGTCGACTCGATCCTCATCGACGAGGCCCGTACCCCCCTGATCATCTCCGGGCCGGCCGACCAGCCGACGAAGTGGTACTCCGAGTTCGCCAAGATGGTTCGCAGGCTCGAGAAGGGGCACGGAGCCGACCTGCTGAAGGGCATCGAGGCCGAGGGCGACTACGAGGTCGACGAGAAGAAGCGCACCGTCGGGATCCTCGAGCCGGGGATCGAGAAGATCGAGGACCTCCTGGGGATCGACAACCTCTACGAGAGCGTGAACACCCCGCTCATCGGCTACCTCAACAACGCCATCAAGGCCAAGGAGCTGTTCACCCGCGACAAGGACTACGTCGTCCTGGACGGCGAGGTGCTCATCGTCGACGAGCACACCGGCCGCATGCTCGCCGGTCGTCGCTACAACGAGGGGATGCACCAGGCCATCGAGGCCAAGGAGGGGGTGCAGATCAAGAACGAGAACCAGACCCTCGCGACGATCACCCTCCAGAACTACTTCCGGATGTACGAGACGCTCTCCGGCATGACCGGTACGGCACAGACCGAGGCCGGGGAGCTCAACTCGATCTACGGCCTCGGTGTCGTGCCGATCCGCACGAACAAGCCGATGATCCGCATGGATCAGGCGGACCTCGTCTACCGCACGGAGGCGGCGAAGTTCAGCGCCGTCGTCGACGACATCGTCGAGCGGCACGAGGAGGGCCAGCCGGTCCTCGTGGGGACGACGAGCGTCGAGAAGAGCGAGTACCTCTCCCAGGAGCTGAAGAAGCGCGGTATCCGGCACGAGGTCCTCAACGCGAAGCACCACGAACGTGAGGCCGCGATCGTCGCCGACGCCGGTCGCAAGGGTGCGGTCACCGTCGCGACGAACATGGCCGGGCGAGGGACCGACATCATGCTCGGCGGCAACCCGGAGTTCCGCGCCGTCGCCGAGCTGCGGGCACGGGGGCTCGACCCGGAGGAGACCCCGGAGGACTACGAGGAAGCCTGGGACGCGGCGCTCGCTGCGGCCGAGGAGGCCGTCGAGGCCGAGCACGAGGAGGTCACCGAGGCCGGTGGGCTCTACGTGTTGGGTACCGAGCGGCACGAGTCGCGTCGTATCGACAACCAGTTGCGCGGTCGTTCCGGCCGTCAGGGTGACCCGGGTGAGTCGCGGTTCTACCTCTCGCTCGAGGACAACCTCATGCGGTTGTTCAACGCCGGCTTCGTCGACCGGGTCATGACGACCGCGAAGATCGATGACGAGACGCCGATCGCCGGCAAGATGCTCACGAGGTCCATCGAAGGGGCGCAGAGCCAGCTCGAGGGTCAGAACTACGAGACGCGCAAGAACGTCCTCAAGTACGACGACGTCCTCAACCGCCAGCGCACGGTCGTCTACGACGAGCGTCGTCGTGTCCTCAAGGGCGAGGACCTCGAGGAGCAGGTGCGTCACTTCATGACCGATGTCGTGGGTGGGTACGTCGACGCCGAGACCGCGAGCGGGTTCTCCGAGGACTGGGACCTCGACCGCCTCTTCACGGCGATCACGGCGATCTACCCGGTCGGCCTGGACCAGCGTGACCTCGTCGAGTCCGCCGGAGGGCTGTCCCAGCTGAACGCCGTGAACCTGCGCGAGGAGATCGTCACCGACATCCACGAGGCGTACGACCGCCGGGAGGCCGAGCTCGGTGAGCCGGTGGCTCGTGAGCTCGAGCGTCGCGTCGTGCTGTCGGTGCTCGACCGCAAGTGGCGCGAGCACCTCTACGAGATGGACTACCTCAAGGAAGGCATCGGTCTGCGCTCCATGGCCCAGCGCGACCCGCTCGTGGAGTACCAGCGCGAGGGCTTCCAGCTCTTCGAGGCGATGAACGACGCCATCAAGGAGGAGTCGGTCGGGTACCTCTTCAACAGCGAGGTCGAGGTCCCGACGATCCCCGAGTCGACGAGCGAGCCGAAGAGCGTCGACGCGCTCCTCGGCGGTGGTGGCAGGCAGGAGCGCCCCACGATCTCGGCGAAGGGTCTCGAGGACGGTTCGCGCAGTCGCGACCTGCACTACTCGGCGCCCTCCGAGGACGGCGGTGTCGAGGAGCGCGACGGCAGCGGCTCGTCCTCGAGTGCGGGGACGTCGCGGTCCCAGCGTCGGGCCGCAGCCAAGAAGGCGAAGAAGAAGGCGGCCAAGCAGCAGGGCTGAGGTCCGGTCGCGGAGCGCGGTCGCGAGCTCCGTGGCTCAGCCGATCTGCAGGGCCTCGACGATCCAGCGTCCGTCGCGGCCGACGAGCCGCAGGGCCAACGCGCGCACGCGAGCGCCGTCGATGAGCACGATCGAGGCCTCGGCGACGTCGGGGGCGGGTTCGCAGACCCGGGCTCGCGTGACCTTCGTGCGCTGTGCGGGGGCGCGGCTGCCGGAGCGGCGTGCCGCCCGTGACCCCCGCCGGGCGACGACGGCGTACACCTCCGGGGTGGTCCATCGCATGACCTGGCTCGGGGGCCGGACGCCGTGCATCACCTCGACGATGGCCTGGGCGATGTGCGCGGCCCACTCACGCGGACACGGCAGGTCGCAGGCGCGGGTCGGCTGGGGCCCGAAGAGCTGCTCGTCACTCGCGGCGGCGAAGTCGACGGCCAGCGCGTCCTGGACATAGGGGGCCACGCCCGAGGCGCGTTCGGCGCACCCCTGCTCATGCGTCGGGAGCGGGATCCCCGCGGGGGCGTGTCGCGGTGCCGGCAGAACCTGCACGGGCGGCAGAGCGGCGGCGGTCATGGTGGTCCCTTTCGGTGGGTGGTGGGTGTCGGGCGTCGTGGCGGGTCAGTCGGGCGACGGAGGGGTGAGGAGCGTCCCGGGGAGCAGGTGATCGGGGTCCTGGCCGATGACGGACGCGTTGGCGGCGTGCCAGCGCGGCCAGGCTCGGGCGATCTCTGCGTCGGTGGCGTCCGGCCCGAGGCTGGCCGCGGCCAGCGACCACAGGGTGTCGCCGCGCCGGACGGCGACCGCCTGCTCGTCGCCCACGGCTCGCTGCCGCCCGGTGAGCAGGTGCGGGTCGGTGCGCTCTCGCGTGATCGGCCGGCGCGGGACCCACCCCGGGCCGGGGGGTGACGCTCCGGGAGGGGACGGCAGCGAGGTGGCGCCGGGGGCGGAGGCGAAGCCCGCAGCCGGCAGTGTGGTCGGTGGTGGTCGCGACGTGCTGAAGCCCGGCCCGGGGGCGGGGTCGGTGCTGACACGGACCGCCGAGACCGCGGTGCCCGGCACGAAGGTCGCCGTGACCGAGGCTCCGAGGACGATGGCAGCCCACCGCCGCACCACCACGGGCGTGATCCGGTCGCGGGCGCGTCGGGCCGTCTCCCCGACGGCGCCGGGCAGCTCGGCTGCCACCACGAGGGCGAGACAGAGCGTGAGCCACGCCGCGATGAGCGAGCCGAGGACGGCGGCGAGCCCGGCGACCGCGCCCGCGGGGTCACTGCCGGGCGTGGTGCTCACCCGGAGCAACACGAGGCCGCCATCGGCCAGTGCCATCGTCAGGGCCGCTCCGCCGGGCAGGGCGAGGAACCCCAGGACGGTCCGTGAACGCGTCATCTCGTGCTCTCCGTCCTCGATGCCCGGTGCGTGGGATGTTGTTTGATGTCGTTTGCTGTTGTTTGATAGCAAACCACGACGATTGCTGGTGCGCAACAGGGCGTCCTGCCCTACATTGACCGTCGTGCGATGGGACCGGCTGTTTGACGACCTCGAGGCCCAGGTGGCGGCTCGCGCCCGACTCGAGCTCGATGCGGAGATCGCCGAGCGAACCCGACTCGAACGCGCGCGGATCACGCTGGGGGAGCGGATCGTCGGTGCCGTGGGCTCGGAGGTGACCCTGCGTGTCCGGGGCGGCACCATCGTGCGCGGACGCCTGGAGGACTCCGGTGACGGCTGGGTGCTCCTCCTGGAGGCCGGTGGGCGTCAGGTGCTCGTGCCCGCGCCCGCAGTCCTGGGTCTCTCGGGGCTCGGCCGGCCCCGTGACGACACCCGGGCCCGACGTTTCGGGATCGGGTCGGCGGTGCGGGGCATCAGCAGGGACAGGCGCGCGGTCGTCGTCATCGACGTGGACGGGGGCACGGTGCACGGGACGATCGGCGCCGTCGGGGCCGATGCCTTCGACATCGCGGAGCACCCCCTCGACACGCCCCGGAGACCGGAGCACGTCCACGCGGAGCGGGTCATCCCCTTCGCCGCCATCGCGCTGATCACCTCGACGTGAGGGCGGGACTCAGTCCTCGTCCCCACCCCTGCCGACGAACTCCCGCGTCTGGGCGTACATGCGCTCGATGTAGGCATCGAGCTCATCCACCTCGACCCGCCACTGACCACGACCGCCGACCTTGATCGCGGGCAGCTCACCACTGCGGACCAGGGCGTAAGCCTGGGCGGCGGAGACCCCGAGGACCTCGGAGACCTCGGTGAGCGGCACGAACTTGCGGGGCATGGGTGCAGTCTGCCATCGGGAGCGAGCCGAGAGGACACCTCGGGCTGTCGCCTGTGGACGGTCGGCGAGCGAGATCTCCCGGCCCGGTGCATGATGCTGCGTGGTTCGTGATTCGCAATCGAAGGACTCCACCCGTGAGCTCTCTGCCCACACCCAAGGCCCGTCGCCTCGTCAAGCCCTCGTGGAAGGACGCGCGACTGATCATCGGGGTCCTCCTCGTGCTGCTGGCCGTCGTCATCGGTGCGGCCGCCTTCAGCGCGGCCGACGACCGGGTCGGGATGTGGGCGGCGAAGCACACGCTCACCCCGGGCCACGAGGTGCGCGACAGCGACTTCGTCCGCGTCGACGTCCAGCTCGGGGAGGCCTCCTCCGACTACCTCGGCTCCGGTGAGCGTCTGCCCAACGGCGCCATCATCGACCGGGAGCTGCGCGCGGGTGAGCTCGTGCCCCGATCCGCCGTCATCGACCCGACGACGAAGCGGGTCCGGGAGGTGCCGGTCCGGGTCGACCCGATCTACCTGAGCAACCTCACCGTCGGGTCGCGGGTCACGGTCTTCGTCCCCGAGGCCCGGACGAAGGACCCGGAGGGCGGGGCCACCACGGACGAGAGGGTGCAGTACGAGGAGCTCGTCCAGAGGGCCACCGTCTCGTCCCTGCCTGAGTCCTCCGGCGCTGTCATGGGCCCGAACTCCGGATCGTCCGCGGTCCTCGTGGTCCCCGCATCGCAGGTCGAGGACATCATCTCGATCGACCAGGAGGAGACGCCCGTCAAGCTGGTGCTGGAGAGCGGCGCCCTGAAGAAGGGCGACTGATGGGGGCGACCGTCCTCACCGCACTCGGCCACGACTGGGAAGGGAGCATGGTCGAGATCGTCGACCGGCTGCCGGGGGTGGGCGTGGGCCGGCGGTGCGCCGACCTCGCCGACCTCCTCGCCGCCGCCTCGGCGGGACACGGGGACGTGGCGCTCGTGTCCGCGGACCTCAGGGGGCTCGACAGGGACGCGCTGGCCCACCTGCGTGGGCACGGCATCGTGGTCGTCGGTGCGAGCCGAGACGGAGACGAGGCCCGGGAACGGCACCTGCGCCAGCTGGGGGTCGACCGGCACATCCATCTGGCCACTCCGCGCGAGGACCTCGTGGAGGTGCTCACCGGCGGGGGCGACGTGACCGGACCGGCGGTCCTCGTCGACCGGGCCGTGGGGCCGCTGCGCGAGGACCCGTCGACGGCCGCCCTCCATCCGGTGACCGACGACGCACCGCCCCCGGAGGAGCCCGCGCAGCGAGGCAGAGTCGTCGCCGTCTGGGGGCCCGTCGGGGCTCCCGGCCGCAGTACCGTGGCGATCAACCTGGCCAGCGAGGTCGCCGCCTCCGGCGAGACGGCGCTGCTCGTCGATCTCGACACCTACGGCGCCGCGGTGGCCCAGCTGCTGAGCGTCCTGGACGAGGCACCCGGCCTGGCCGCGGCGGCGAGAGCGTCCGAGCTCGGCACGCTCGACCTGCCCTCCCTGGCGCGCCTGGCCGTGGAGGTCACCCCGGGTCTGCGTGTGCTCACCGGCATCCCGACGCCGAGTCGGTGGACCGAGGTCCGCTCGGCGGCCGTGGAGCAGATCCTCGACCTGGCCCGCTCACTCGCTGCCGTCGTCGTCCTCGACTGCGGCTTCGGCATCGAGGACGACGAGGAACTCAGCTACGACACCCTCGCCCCGCGCCGCAACGCGACGACCCTCGTCGCGCTCGCCGAGGCCGATGAGCTCCTGCTCGTGGGCTCGGCCGACCCGGTCGGTCTGCAGCGGATGGTCCGGGCGGTCCAGGCCGTGGGGCAGGTTCCCTCGCCGAGTCCACGGCCGGTCGTCAACCGCCTGCGTGCCTCGTCCATCGGGCCGGACCCGCGCCGTCGCGTCGAGGAGTCGCTGGCGCGCTTCGCCGGGCTGGACGAGATCACCTTCCTCCCCGACGATCCCGTCTCGACCGACGCGGCACTGCTGTCCGGTCAGACCCTGGCCGAGTGCGCCCCCGAGAGCCCGCTGCGCCACGCCGTGGGTGAGGTCGCAGCAACGCTCACCGGGAGGGATCTGCCGCGACCCCCGGCACGCAGACGCAGGCTCCTCGCACGAGCCGGACGATAGGTCAGGGCAGCGAAGGGGGTGCCTCGGCCCGCCGTCCGTGCCACCATGACGGCGTGGTGAACAGACTCGGTGCCCTCGACGCGGCCTTCCTCCATGTGGAGGAGTCGACCCTGCCCATGCACGTGGGGTCGGTGATGGTCTTCCGACCGCCCGAGGAGGGCTTCGACTACGACGGGTTCATCCGGGTGATCGGTGACCGGATCGCGGGGCACACGCGGTACCGACAACGCATCCGGTCCGTCCCTGCCCACCTGGACAACCCGGTGTGGGTCGACGACGTGCACTTCGACCTGACGTACCACGTGCGGCGATCGGGACTGCCCTCACCGGGATCGCGGACGGACCTCGAGGAGTTCGTCGCCCGGATCATGGCCCGGCCGCTCGACCGGGAGCGTCCGCTGTGGGAGGCCTACTTCGTCGAGGGGCTGGCCGATGGTCGCTTCGCGATCGTCACCAAGGCGCACCAGGCCATGATCGACGGCGTCCACGCCGTCGACCTCGCCCACCTGATCATCGATCCGGACGCCGTCCCCGTCGACGACCGGGCCGGCGCCCCCCACCCGGAGCCCTCCGACCTGCGCCTCGTCGCCGACGCGGTCCTCGGCTCGGTGCTCAACCCCGCGCGCGCGATCGCCACCGTGCGGACCGGCCTGCGCGACGTCTCGCACACGGGACGCCAGCTCGCGGAGAGCACCGGCCGGATCGTGTCCACCCTGGCCAGGGTCGGGGGACGTCCCGCCCCGAGCTCACCGCTCAACGCCCCGGTGGGCGCCGCCCGTCGATATGTCATGGTCGAGACCGACCTCGACGACTACCGCACGGTGCGCACTCGCCTGACGCGCGGGCGATACGTCGAGGACGTGACGATCAACGACGTCATCCTCGCGACCGTCACCGGTGCCCTGCGCTCGTGGATGCAGATTCGCGGACTGCCCGTGACCGGCACCTCGAACGTCCGCGCGATGATCCCGGTGAGCATCGTCGACGGAACCGGCGACCATCTCACCGATGCGGCGATGACCGCCTGCTTCATCGACCTGCCCATCGGGGAGAACACTCCCTCGATGCGTCTGCACCAGATCTCCTTCGCCATGCGCCAGCAGATCGAGTCCTCCTCCGCTGAGGGGGTCTCGGCGGGCTCGCTGGCCTCGATCGGCGGCTTCGCCCCGCCCACGCTGCACAGCCTCGGTGCCCGACTCGGTAGCGCGATGAGTCGCCGCCTGTTCAACCTCGTCATCACGAACGTCCCCGGCCCCCAGCAGGCCCTCTACGTCGAGGGGTCCCGGCTGTGCGAGACCTACCCGGTCATGCCCCTGGGGCGCGAGCAGGGACTGGCCATCGGGCTGACCTCCTACGACGGCAAGGTCTACTTCGGTCTCAACGGCGACCGGCAGTCGCTCGCCGACCTCGGTCTGCTCGCGCAGTGCATCGAGGACGCCCTGGCAGAGCTGCGCTCGGCTCCCCGCTCGCGGGGGACGTCGTGATGCGTGTCTACGTGCCGCTGCTGCTCGACGAGCTCTCGGACGTCCTGACCTCCGCCCGGCTGCCGGGGCGCCCCGCCCACGGGGTGACGGATGCCCTGCGTACCATCGACCCCGAGGCCGAGGAGGAGGATCTGGAGTTCGAGGCGATGTGTCAGGCACTGGACACGGCGCGCGACCTCGGGCCGGGGCGGCGGGTCGTCGCCGCCGCCGACGTGCCCTCCCGGGCGGACGCCGGCGACGGTGCGCGGCTCGTGGGTGACGCGGCGATACTGCTGACCGACGTCGTCTCCTTCCACGTGGAGGAGGGCGAGGGCGCGGTCGGGTCCGGCTACGACGACCTGCTCTGGTACGACGTCACCGAGCTGGGGGTGCTCGTCAGCGAAGCTGCTCGGTGAGCAGTCGCACCTCGAGGTCGAAGGACTCCTCGATGGCCGGTCTGGCCGCCGCCTCGATCTTCCTGCCGACGAAGGGCAGGGAGCAGTCCAGATCGGCATCGACGGCGAGGCGGCTTCCGTCGCCGGCGGGGGAGAGGATGGTCCGTCCGATGAGCCGCAGGGGAACCCCGACGACGGTGATCTCCAGGTCTGCCGAGCGCGAGCCGTCACTCATCGGCTGACTCCAGTTCTGCTGCTCGATGATCCTCAGGGTGCTGCCCACCATGGAGGTGACCGCTGCGGGCATGCCCCGGGTCGGCAGCTCTCGCTCGGTGTGCACCCCCACGGCCCCGCCGACCTGCTCGGTCACCGTCGCGCTCGACTCCGTGGTCCAGGTGCCGACCTTCGCCGCCTGGTGCTCCTGCGACGCGATGACGGCGAAGGCGTCTTCGACGCCGGCGGGCAGGCTCGTGGTGCGGGTGATCTTCATGGGCTCACGCTAGCGCTGCCGCCCGCGCCGCGGTCACTCGCGCAGACGCGCCGAGGCCCGGGCGAGCAGCTCGGAGGCATGGGTGAGGTCGCCGGTGAGGCGGGCCCGCCGCCGGCCCAGCGTGGTCACGGCCTGGTGCACCCGCTCCTGGAGTCGTTCGCGCTGCCGGTCCTCGTCGTGGAGGAGCTCCGCGTCGGCGATGCCGGTGATGCCCCACCCCCTGGTCACGGCGCCCTCGCGCAGCGCAAGACCCATGGCGGTCGCGGCATCCTCGAGCTCGCGCAGGTGGGCGATGGCCGCGGCCAGATCCGTGGCGGCAGCCTGCAGGGCCCGGCCGCTGTCGTCGAGGGCGGCCGCGATCGCCGTGGTCTGCTCGGCGGCGGTCGCCGTGCGCCGGCGCAGCTCGAGCGCGCGGGGTCCCCGCCACCCCGAGGAGGCGTCATCGAGGTCCGCGGTCAGGTCCTCACCGTCCGCGGAGAGCCGCACCGCGGTGCGGCGCAAGGTCGCGCCGAGGGCACTCATCGAGGCGGGATCGCCCAGGAGGGGAGTGCTCATCGGTGCTCACGGGGGCCGGCTGCCGGGTCGGTGGCCGGCGCGCTCCGACCCCGGTCGGTCGCGCCCAACGGGCCGAGCGCGAGCGTGAGCTCTCGGCAGGTCGCCGACAGCTCGCGAAGGGCGTCGACGGCGTCGTCGACGACGCCCTCGAGCGCCGCCTGGGTCCCGTGGTCGCCCACGGTGACCATGTGGTCGAGGAGCTCCTCGCTCGCGAGGACGCAGTGGTCGGAGGTCGTCGACAACGCGCCGGAGAGCTCGGTGAGATCCTCGGGACGCGGGTGCGAAGGGGCCATGGTCCGATCAGCCTAGCGACGCCTCGGCGAGTGGGCCGGGGGACGTCCACAGTCCCGGCCCGGCTCCTCCTGGGACGCGGCGTGGGGGTCGAGGTGACGTCGGTCATGAGGGTTAGGCTCGGTGGCGTGGGACACCGCCGTCCCTCTTCCAGAAGAGATGCACACCGAGGACGTCCATCAATGGCCCAGCAGCCTGCCCACTCCGCCGCCGCAGTCATCCCCGGAGACGCGGGGTCCGTCGCCGAGGCCGCCACCGCGGCCGGTGTCGCACCGACCTTCGTCGATCGGTACCTGCGCCATGGTGACGTCGCCGAGCTGCACGGCCGCAGTGCCGATGCGCTCGTCGCGCTCGCCCGCACGCACCGCGAGGTCGCGGCCCGGCGTGGTCCCGACGAGACGATCGTGCGCGTCGTCGACGGGGTGCTCCACGTCGTCACGGACGACCGACCCTTCCTCGTCGACTCGGTGCTCGGTGAGCTCGCCGACCAGGGGGTCGGGGTCTCGCTGCTGCTCCACCCCCTCTTCGTCGTCCGACGTGACGCCGACGGTCAGCTGCTCGAGGTGCTCGACACCGACCCACGGCAGGACGCGGGCGAGGGCACCGCCGAGGAGTCGTGGATCCGCGTCGAGATCGCCGACCGCTGCGACCTCACGCTCGTCGAGGAGCGGGTGAGTGAGGTCGTCGATGCCGTCGCGGCCGCCGTCGAGGACTGGGGGCCCATGCGGGCGAGCACCCTCGAGGCCGCTGCTGACCTCGAGGCCGGGCGTGGTCCGGGCACGCCCGAGGCCCAGCAGGCCGCAGCGGAGTTCCTGCGATGGCTCGTCGACAACCACTTCACCTTCATCGGCAGCCGTGACCACCTCGTCGAGGTCGGAGCCGGCGAGAGCCCGTCCATCACCGGTATCTCGGGCACCGGTCTGGGCATGCTCCGCGCCGACTCGACCGCCGAGACGATCACCCCGCTCGGCGAGGGCCCGGGCGGCCAGGACGCCGCGGGGACCTGCCTGTCGATCGGCAAGTCGCGGGCCGTGCTACCGGTCCACCGCGTCACCCACCCCGACCTCGTCGCCGTGCGGGTGCGCGATGGGCAGGGCCGCCTGATCGAGCGACGGCTGGCCGGGCTCTTCGCGTCGACGGCGTACACGAGCTCGGTGCTGACCATCCCGCTGATCCGGGACAAGGTCGAGGCGGTGCTCGCCGAGTCCGGGTGGGCCTCCGACAGCCACTCGGGAGCGTTCGCGTTGCGGCTGTTCGAGACCTTTCCGAGGGACGAGCTCTTCCAGGCCCCGGTGGAGCACCTGCACCGGGTCGTCACCCGGATCGAGCAGATGGTCCACCGGATGCGCACCGCGACCTTCCTCCGGCTGGACTCCGGTGGACAGTTCGTCACCGCGATCATCTACCTGCCGCGTGACCGCTACACGACGGTGGTGCGGCACCGGGTCGAGGAGCGGCTGCGCGAGGCCACCGGCGCCGATGAGGTGAGTTTCACGACCCACGTCTCCGAGGAGCCGATGGCCCGGCTCTACTACATCCTGCGCGGGGGTGCGGGAGTCCACCTGCCGGAGGGGACGGCCCGTGAGGAGCTGGATGCGGCGATCGCCGACGCGACCCTCACCTGGGAGGAACGCCTCGCTCGCAGCGCGGACGAGGTCCTCGGTGCGGACCTCGCCCAAGAGCTGCTGGACCCGTGGCGCGGAGGGTTCCCCCTTGACTACGAGGACGACTTCGACGAGGCCCAGGCCGTGGCCGACCTGAAGAACCTCGCCCGCCTGGGGCAGGGAACCCCCTTCGCCTGTGCGCTGTACGACCCCCGCCGCGGTCACGGTGGTGGCGAGGACCCGCGGATCCGGCGCTTCAAGCTCTTCAGCATCGAGGAGCTGATCCTCGACGACCTCATGCCGATCTTCCGTGACCTGGGGGTCCGGGTCATCGAGGAGGAGCCCTACACCCTGACCCGCGTCGACGGGGTCCGGGCCGGGGTCTACGACTTCGCGCTGCGCGTCGACGACCCGACGCTGTGGGAGGCCCACAGCCACGAGGACCTGCGCGAGCTCGTCGAGTCGACGGTGGCGGCCGTGCGCGCCGGGCGGACCGACTCCGACGGCTTCAACGCCCTGGTCATCCGGGCGGGGCTGACGTGGCGCCAGGTCGGGCTGCTGCGGGCCATCGGTCGGTACCTGCGCCAGACGGGCAGCTCCTGGGGTCAGCAGACCCTCTCGTCGGCTCTCGTCGAGCACCAGCAGGTCTCCCGGGACATCGTCGAGCTCTTCGAGGTCCGCTTCGACCCGGATCGCTTCGACGGCGCTGCCGGGGACGCGCGGGAAGCAGCCGAGGCAGAGATCATCTCCCGGATCGACGAGGCCCTCGAGGAGGTCTCCTCCCTCGAGCAGGACCGGATCATCCGCTCCTTCGTCGAGGTGGTGCGGGCCGTCCTGCGCACGAGCTACTTCGTCCGCGACGCCGAGGGTGCGCCGCTGCCGCGGATGTCCTTCAAGCTCGAGCCGGCCAAGGTGCCGGACATGCCCAAGCCGCACCCGGCGTTCGAGATCTGGGTGCACAGCCCCCAGGTCGAGGGCGTGCACCTGCGTTTCGGCGCCGTCGCCCGAGGTGGTCTGCGGTGGAGCGACCGGCGGGACGACTTCCGCACCGAGGTCCTCGGCCTGGTCAAGGCGCAGATGGTCAAGAACGCCGTCATCGTCCCGACCGGCAGCAAGGGCGGGTTCGTCGGCAAGCGACTGCCCGACCCGTCGTTCGACCGCGAGGCGTGGATGACGGCGGGGCGCTCCGCCTACCGGGCCTTCATCTCCGGGCTCCTCGATGTCACCGACAACCGCGTCGAGGGTGCTGTCGTGCCCCCGGCCCGGGTCGTGCGCCACGACGGCGACGACTCCTACCTCGTCGTCGCCGCGGACAAGGGGACGGCGACCTTCTCCGACCTCGCCAACTCCATCGCCCGCGAGTACGGCTTCTGGCTCGACGATGCCTTCGCCTCCGGCGGGTCGATCGGCTACGACCACAAGGGCATGGGGATCACCGCCCGCGGTGCGTGGGAGTCGGTCAAGAGGCACTTCCGTGAGCTCGGCCGCGACACCCAGACCGAGGACTTCACCGTCGTCGGCGTCGGGGACATGAGCGGCGACGTCTTCGGCAACGGCATGCTCCTGTCGGAGCACATCCGGCTGGTCGCCGCCTTCAACCACCTGCACGTCTTCATCGACCCCGAGCCCGACGCCGCGACGTCGGTCGCCGAGCGACGACGGCTGTTCGACCTGCCGCGCAGCACGTGGGACGACTACGACCGCTCGCTCGTCAGCGAGGGCGGCGGGGTGTGGCCCCGCAGCGCGAAGTCCGTGCCGGTGAGCGAGCAGGCCGCGCGCGCACTGGGCCTCGACGGTCCGACGACCATGACGCCGAACGAGCTGATCCACCACATCCTCCAGGCTCCGGTGGACCTGCTGTGGAACGGCGGGATCGGCACCTACATCCGGGGCGAGGCCGAGTCGGACGCGGCCGTCGGGGACCGGGCCAATGACGCCATCCGCGTCACCGGGTCGATGGTCCGGGCCCGCGTCGTCGGCGAAGGGGGAAACCTCGGTGCGACGCAGCAGGGTCGGATCGAGGCGGCCGAGTCGGGCGTGCGGATCAACACCGATGCCATCGACAACTCCGCCGGTGTCGACACCTCCGACCGCGAGGTCAACATCAAGATCCTCCTCGGGGAGGCGATCCGTCGTGGTGCTCTCGACGAGGAGTCACGCGTGGAGCTCCTCGAGTCGATGACCGATGAGGTCGCCGGGCAGGTGCTGCGTGACAACTACGAGCAGAACGTGCTCCTCGGCAACGCCCGCGCGCAGGGAGGCGCGATGCTCGGGGTCCACGAGCGCCTCATGGAGGGCCTCGCCGAGCGCGGCGAGCTCGACCGGGAGCTGGAGTTCCTCCCGTCGCGCACCGAGGTGCAGGAGCGTGCCGAGGCGGGGACGGGACTGTCTTCGCCGGAGCTGTCGGTGCTGGTCGCGTACTCGAAGATGGCCCTCAAGAGCGATCTGCTCGAGTCGGACCTGCCGGACGACCCCGCGACCGAGCGGCAGTTGCGGGAGTACTTCCCGACCCCCTTGCGGGAGCGCTACTCCGAGGACCTGGCGGGGCACCCCCTTCGGCGGGAGATCGTCACGACGGCGGTGGCCAACGATCTCGTCAACCGCGGCGGGATCACCTTCGTCCAGCGGGCGGTGGAGGAGACGAGCGCGACATCGGTGCAGGTCGCCCGCGCCTTCCTCGTGAGCAGGGAGGTCTTCGGCCTGGACGACTTCGTCGCGCGGGTGGAGGCGCTCGACACGATCGTGCCCACCCGGGTCCAGACGCGTCTCTACCTCGAGCTGCGACGGCT
Organism: Janibacter sp. GS2; assembly: GCF_051200835.1. Taxonomy (GTDB): domain Bacteria; phylum Actinomycetota; class Actinomycetes; order Actinomycetales; family Dermatophilaceae; genus Janibacter. The sequence continues at coordinate 2,971,086 of NZ_CP195161.1, read as the reverse complement.
GATGGACCGCTCCGTGCGGTGGTTCCTCTCCGCCCGACCGGGGCGTCTGCAGGTCGGCCAGGAGATCGAGCGCTTCGCCGAGGTCGCGGATCGCGCCCGGACGGTGCCCGATCTGCTCCGCGGCACGCAGGCCGACCGCTGGGCGCACAAGACGCAGGAGCTCATCGACGACGGCGTGCCGGGCGAGCTCGCCCGGCACGCGGCCACGCTGATCGACCTCTACTCCCTGCTGGACATCGTCGACCTGACCCACGACACGGGGCGGAGTCTGCAGGAGGTCGCCGAGACCTACTTCATGCTCTCGGACACCTTCGGCGTCGACGAGTTGCTCGTGCTCGTCACCGGCCTGCCGCGCGAAGAGCAGTGGGACGCCCTGGCCCGCGGCGCGCTGCGGGACGACCTCTACGCGACCCTCCAGACGCTGACCCGCTCGGTGCTGGAGCGGGAGGGGTCCGGGCCGCAGGAGCGTTTCGCCGAGTGGTCCCGCGAGCACGATGAGGCCGTTGCCCGGGTGAGTGCCCAGCTGGCGGGGATCCGGCAGCTGGCGGCGCCGGGGGTGGCCGCCCTGTCCGTGGCGCTGCGCACGCTGCGTTCGGTCACCCGCTGACCGTACGGTCCGCATCGCTAGGATCGCGTGGTGCGGACACTGGCGGACTTCCTGCGGATCACCCCCGACCTCGTCTCGGCAGACACCGAGTGGTTGCACCTGCTCGTCGAGGACTGGCACCTGCTCGCCGACCTCGCCTTCAGCGACCTCGTCCTGTGGGTCGCCCACGAGGGTGGCTGGGTCGCGGCGGCGCACACCCGGCCGATGACCGGGCCGATGGTCTTCGTCGAGGAGGTCGTGGGCCAGGAGGCGAGCGTGGTCTTCGGTGACCTCGTCACCGATGCGGCCGCGCACGGGCAGAGCGAGCACGTGCGCGAGCGCGGTCAGGACCTCATCCACGAGCGGGCCCGGCCGGTGCGCCGGGCCGGACGGACGCTCGGCATCCTCAGCATCCACGACATGCTCGACAGCGGACGGTCGCACTCGCGCCTCGAGGAGAGCTATGCGGCGATGGGTGACGAGCTCTTCGCCATGGTCGCGGAGGGGAACTGGCCCACGCCCAGCTCCCCGAGCGGCGCGCGCCGAGGGGCGCCGCGAGTCGGCGACGGGGTCATGCGGCTGGACCAGTCGGGCGCCGTCGAGTACGCCTCGCCCAATGCGCTGAGCGCCATCCGACAGCTGGGTCACCAGGGTCCGGTGGAGGGCGAGATCCTCGTGCAGGTGCTCAGCGGCCTGCCCGGTCAGGCCGGACACGTCGACGAGGGGCTGGCCCTCGTGGCGATGGGTCGTGCCGCCTGGCGGGCCGACCTCACGGCCAACGGGGCCGCCCTGGCGGTCCGGGCGGTGCCCTTGATGCGGCAGCGCGAGCGGCACGGCGCGATCGTCGTGGTGCGTGACGTCTCGGAGCTGCGACGGCGGGGCACCGAGCTGATGACGAAGGACCAGACCATCCGGGAGATCCACCACCGGGTGAAGAACAACCTGCAGACCGTGGCGGCCCTGCTGCGGATGCAGTCGCGCAGGGTGCCCGACGAGTCGGCGAAGGTCGCTCTCGACGAGGCCGTCCGGCGTGTCGGCGTCATCGCCCTCGTCTACGAAGGCTTGAGCACCGGCTTCGCCGAGACCCTCGACTTCGACGACGTCGCCGTCCGGGGCCTGCGTGCCGTCGTCGAAGTGGCCCGGACGACCGGGGCCATCGACTCGAGCTTCACCGGGTCCTTCGGCATGATGCGCGCCGAGGACGCGACGGCCGTGGGCCTCATCCTCTCCGAGCTCGTCCAGAACGCCGTCGAGCACGGGGTCCCCGACGGTGGCCGCGTCCAGGTGGATGCCCAGCGCACCGACGAAGAGGGGGTGGGCATCCTGCGGGTCACCGTCGTCGATGACGGCGAGGGACTGCCGAGGGGGTTCCGGCCGAGCCGCGCCGGGCTCGGGACCCGGATCGTCACGTCGATGGTGCAGGACCTCGGCGGGCAGATCCGCTGGGACGACGCGGAGCCGCGGGGGACCAGGGTGCGGTTCAGCGCCCGGTTGCAGAACCTCGAGCAGTAGGAGCCCCGCCCACGACGAAACCGCCCCCGAGCACGTGCTCGGAGACGGCGGTCAAGGGGTGGGGCGCTCAGCCGGCGCGGCGGGCGCGGGCCTTGCGACGCTTCAGGGCGCGGCGCTCGTCCTCGGAGAGGCCACCCCAGACTCCGGCGTCCTGCCCGGACTCGATGGCCCACTTGAGGCAGGTGTCGATGACCTCGCAGCGACGGCAGACCTTTTTGGCCTCCTCGATCTGGGCGATCGCGGGGCCGGTGTTGCCGATGGGAAAGAACAGTTCTGGATCTTCATCCAGACAAGCTGCGCGGTCGCGCCAATCCATGGGGGTTGTGCTCCTTGTGGTGGGGGCAGGTCGTCCGTGACCTGAGGTGCGGGTCGTGAAGGTCAACGGCCGCGAGGGCCGGAAAAATTTCAATGAAGCAGACTCGCAGATATCTAAGATACCGCCTCCCCCACCCACTGTGTCGAGGGTTACCGTGGGTCGACTTCACGTGTGTCCCGTCACTTACGCTGCTGACGTGACCTCGCCGAATCTTCCTGTCGCCTCCTCGACCCCTCCTCGCGTCGCCGGAACGGTCTGTCTGCTCGAGGCCCTGCTGCTGCTCGTCACGGCCGGGATGTACGGCCTGGAACTGCTGGCGGGTGAGGCCTTCGACGCGAACACCGCCTCGATGTCGCTCGTCGTCTCGGTGATCTTCGCGGTCCTGCTCCTCGTCGTCGGGATGTCCTGGCTGCGGGGTCGCTCGTGGCCGCGGACGCCGACGATCGTGTGGAACGTCCTGCTGCTCCCGGCAGCCTGGACGCTGGCGAGGACCACCGGACTGTGGTTCGGCCTCGCGCTGGCCGTGGTCGCCCTCGCCGGAGTCGGTGCGGCGCTCCTCGCGCCGGCGCACGATGTCGACGACCGGGCGCTGTGACGTGAGCATCGACGTCGTCGAGGCGAGCATCGCCGGACTGCGCGGGGCGCTCGAGGCGGGGGAGACGACGAGCGAGGAGCTCGTCGGGGCCCACCTCGAGCGGATCGCGGCCTACGACACGGCCGGCATCCGGCTCAACTCCCTCGTGGTGATGAACCCACGGGCCCTCGATGAGGCCCGCGCGTCGGACCGCCGCCGTCGCGAGGGTCGCGTCCTCGGACCACTGGACGGCATCGCGTACACGGCCAAGGACTCCTACCTCGCGACCGGTCTGACCTGCGCGAGCGGGTCACCTGCCTTCGCCGACCTCATCGCCCAGCGGGACGCCTTCACCGTCGAGCGCCTGCGGGCCGCCGGTGCCGTGCTCATCGGCCTGACGAACATGCCCCCGATGGCCAACGGGGGAATGCAGCGCGGCCTCTACGGCCGTGCCGAGAGCCCCTACAACCGGGAGTACCTCACCTCGGCCTTCGCCTCCGGGTCCTCCAACGGGTCGGGGACCGCGACCGCGGCCAGCTTTGCGACCTTCGGCCTCGGGGAGGAGACCTGGTCCTCTGGTCGGGCGCCGGCGAGCACCAATGCGCTGTGTGCCTACACCCCCTCACGCGGGGTGATCTCCGTGCGGGGCAACTGGCCGCTCGTCCCGTCGATGGACGTCGTCGTGCCGCACACCCGGAGCATGGCGGACCTGCTCGAGGTGCTCGACGTCATCGTCGCGGACGACCCCGACACGACCGGTGACCTGTGGCGCACCCAACCGTGGATCGCGGTCCCGTCCGCCTCGAGCATGCGCCCCCGCTCGTACCCGGCCCTGCGCACCGGTGACGGGTCCCCCCTTCGCGGTCTGCGGCTCGGGGTGCCACGGATGTACCTCGGGACCGACGAGGAGGCCGGCACCGGGACGGGCTTCGGCGGGCCGACGGGCGCTCGGATCGAGCCGCGCCCCAGCGCGCTGGCGCTCTTCGACGCTGCCCGCGCGGACCTCGAGGAGGCCGGCGCGGAGGTCGTCGAGACGGACTTCCCGGTCGTGTCGAACTACGAGGGCGACCGGGCGGGGGCGCCGACGATCGCGACCCGCGGGCTCGTGCCCGAGGGCTACCTCGACGAGGAGATCTGGGACCAGTCGATGTGGGGCTGGGAGACCTTCCTGCGTGCCAACGGCGATCCCCGGCTGCACCGGTTGGCGGACGTCGAGGGCGCGGCGATCTTCCCTCCGCCGGACGGCGCGCTCCCGGACCGGTACGGCACCCTCGACTTCGATCTGGCGGACTACGTCACCCGGGCGCGGGAGGTCGGGGTCGTCGAGGACGTGACGACCCTGCCCTTGCTCGAAGGGGGTCTGCGCGCGCTCGAGGAGACCCGCCGGACCGACCTCGAGGAGTGGATGGACGAGCACGGCCTGGATGCGGTGGTCTTCCCGGCCGTCGCGGACGTCGGTCCGGCCGACGCCGACGTGGACGAGGACTCCGCGGCACTGGCCTGGCGCAACGGCGTGTGGGTCGCCAACGGCAACCTCGCGCCCCGGCACCTGGGCATCCCGACGGTGACGGTGCCGATGGGCACGATGGCCGACATCGGCATGCCGGTCGGCCTGACCTTTGCGGCACGGGGATGGGACGACACCCGGTTGCTGGCGATCGCCGCCGCCTTCGAGGCGACGGGGGAGCGGCGCACGCCGCCGCCGAGGACTCCGCCGCTCGGGTGAGTCAGCGCGCGACCTGGACCTCCTCGGCCCTGCCGTCCCCGATGAGGTACCCGCGACCGGGCAGCCGCGGCAGCGGCGGGACGCGCAGCCCGAGGGCGTCGCCGTCACTGCGGCTCGTCGGTTGCAGGAGCACGCCGGTGCGGGCGCGGCCGATGTCGGCGACGAGCCCGCGGATCTGCGACGCCGCCGTCTGCGTGGCGGCGGAGGCGATGACCAGGCCACGATCGGCGTCGACCCGCCGCAGGATCTCCCGGAGCACGTCCGCCACGGGGGAGTCCTCGATGCGATCGGCGTCGTCGATGACGACGGCGAGGTCGGGATGCTGCTGGCGCAGCGAGATGAGCGTCTCCCGGTCCTCCGGGTCGATCCGGGTCACGGCCTCGAGGTCCGGGTGCGGCGCGATGTCGTCGCCGGCGATGAGAGCGACGGGGTGGCCGACGACCACGGCGTGTCGGGCCAGCGTCGCCAGGACCGTCGTGCGGCCGCTGCGCGCGGGACCGCACACGAGGACCCGACGGGCGCCGGGGGTGCGCCAGACCACCGGGTCCCGGCCGCCACCACCGACGCCGACGGGGAACCGATCGCTCGTGGGTGTCGGCAGCTCGGCGAGGTCCACCGCCTCGGGCAGTGGCTCGACGCTCCACGGTCGGCGGGAGCCGTCGAGGTGATCACCGGGCGGCCCGGGGAGGGTGATCTGCAGCAGGTGACCGCCCGGTTGGCGACGGGCCCGGCCGGGTAGGGGCCGGGACGACATCTCGCTCGGCTTCAGCCCGGCGAGCGCCGCATCGCCACGGTCGGGCAGGTGGAGGACAAGGCGCGTGCTGATGAGCGAGGAGATCCGGCCGGAGAACAGCTCGCGACCACCGGTGACGAGCGCTCGCAGACCGGCAGCGGTGCCGTCGCGCAGCAGCGTCTCGAGGACCTCGGCGGTCTCGCCGAGGTCGGCGCTGCCGCGGGGCTGGGCGACCCTGCCCCAGCCGTCGATCGCGAGCAGCAGGTGGGGAGGTGGCAGCTCGGTCGAGGGGTCGGCGTCGTGAGCCGCCCACCAGGCATCGAGCGTCGCGTGGCCGCTGGCCCGCAGCAGGACCCGTCGCTCGGTGACGTCGGCGTCGAGGCGGGCGAGGAAGCGGCTCGTCACCGCGAGGTCCTCGCCGTCGATGACGCTCCCGACGTGGGGCAGCCGTGCCAGCTCGGCCAGGCCGGAGGAGCCGTCACCGATGACCTGCACCTGGAGTCGGTCGGGGGACCACGTGCGGGCCGCTGCCGTGACGACGCTGGTCAGGCTCGTCGTGCGGCCGGTCCCGGGGCCACCGACGAGCATCCAGTGCCCGCCCGCGGGGGACCACCCCATCGGTACCTGCTCCTGGCTCTCGGGTCGATCGACGACCGCGAAGGGCGCCCCCGGCGCCTCGTCGTCCGCGCGGCGGCGCACCGGGATGTCCGCGGGGGTCAGGGTCGGCGCGAGCGGCGGCAGCCAGGGTCGGTGGGGAGTGCCGATGTCCAGGTCGGTGGCCAGGTCGGTGATCGTTGCGGTGAGTCGCTGCAGGTCCGTCCGCCCGCCGTCCTGCGGCCGGGCAGGAGTCGGCCACGGGGTGCCCGGGGCGCGCACGAGCACCCCGTCGGCGAGCGAGATCGCGTGCCCGGCGATGCGACCCGTCTGGAAGGCACGGGCGGGGGAGCCGCCCGTGCGGGCGAGCGCGCGGCCGGGGGCCTCCTCGGGGATGTCGACGGCGTCGGCGGTGCCGAGGACGTCGTCGCTGTCGATGCGGTCGCGTACCCGCAGGGCGATGCGCAGGTTGACGTTCGCCTTGATGTCGGCGGAGACGATGCCTCCTGGACGTTGGGTGGCGAGGACGAGGTGCACCCCGAGCGAGCGTCCGACGGCGGCGATCCTCATCAGGTGGGACAGCGCGTCGGGCTGCTCCTCGGCGAGCATGCGGAACTCGTCGATGATGATCATCAGCCGGGGCAGGGGTTCGCCGTGGTGGTCGTCGATGTCCTTGGCCCCGGACGCGGCGAGGATGCGCTCGCGCCGGGTCAGCTCTGCGTCGAGGCTGGTCAGCGCGCGCTCCGCCTGCTCGGGGTCGAGGTCGGTGAGCAGGCCGACGGTGTGCGGCAGCCGGGCGCACTCGGCGAAGGCCGCGCCCCCCTTGTAGTCGACGAGGACGAAGGTGATCTCCTCCGGGGACAGCCGGGCCGCCAAGGAGGCCACCCAGCTCTGGAGGAACTCCGACTTGCCCGACCCGGTCGTCCCGGCGACGAGGGCGTGCGGTCCGTCGCGGCGCAGGTCGATGCGGTGGGCGCCGTCCGGGCCTGCCCCCACCACGACGTCGAGGTCGACGGGGGCGGCACCCTCCGGACGGGACCACGCCCGCCGGATCACGGCCGGCTCGTCCGGGTCGAGGTCGAGCAGGTCGACCAACCGGGCCGTGGTGGGCAGCCCACCACCGCTCGGGTCGGGGGTGGCATCGCGCAGTGGTGCCAGGGCGGCGGCAACCCGTCGACCCCAGGCTGGTCCGGTACCGTCCACGACTCCGGTCGCCGCCTGCGTGCCCGCGACCTGCAGGCGCACCTCGTCGCCGGCGAGGACGGCGACGGCACCGCACTCGTGGGGCAGCTCCTCGGCCGTGTCCGCGAGGGCGATGACGAGGACCCGGTGGCCGCTGCCCTCGGCGAGGACGGTGCGCAGGTTCGGGTCGCTGCGCCAGTGGGTGATCCCGTCCACGAGGAGGACGAGGGCGGGGGGCGGTCGCTCGCCGGCGCCCTGGTGCTGCTGCTGCCTCGCGGCCCGCTCACGGGCTGTCCGGGCGTGCCCGGCGAGGACGGTGAGGACCTGCTCCGGGTCGGCCGTGGCGCGGCCGGAGGCGGGGACGTCGTCGTGCTCGCGCAGGTGCACCAGCCCGGCGAAGGGGGACCACCACCCTTCGTCCTCGGCCACGACCGAGACCCGCACGTCGTGGTGGGAGTGCAGGACGGTCAGCTGCCCGAGCAGGTGGCGGGCGAGCCGGTCGCGGGCCCCACGACCGCCGGCGACCCCCAGGACCCCCACCTCGTCGAGATCGACGACGAGGGGCACGTGCTCGAGGACCGGGTGACCGCGCTCGCCACCGCCCCGGTCGACCTCGACGCGCGCCGGCAGCGAGCCAAGACCGAGCCGCAGGTCGAGGTGCTCGTCGTGACCGGGCCGCCGCTCCCACAGTCGCGGGGAGTCCCCGCGCGCGGCGTCGAGCAGCGTCATGGCATCGGGGGCCGCGAGGAGTCGCTGGCGGCGTTCGGCGGCCAGCGCCTCGGTGAGGCAGGTGCCGGTGCGGGCCCGGTCACGGGTCCAGGCCGCGTGCTCCTCGCGGTGGTCACGCCGCGAGGTCGATCGGTCCGACAGGGTGGAGGCGACGGCGAGGAGCGGGGTGAGCAGACCGAAGAGGAGCATCCGCGGCCCGAAGAAGAGGGCGAGCAGCCCGGCGAAGGGGAGCGGGAGCACGACCATCACCCACGGGATGCGCCGGCGCCCGGGGGCCCGCGGCTCGGGCGGGATCGTGATGCGGACCGGGGGACGCGCCGATGGCAGGTGGGGCCCGGGGTTGACGGTGAGCGTCCCGGCGCCGGTGGGTCGTCGTCGGGAGGGCCGGGACCGGCGCGCCTCGAGGAGGAAGGTCGTGCGACCCGCGCGCAGCTGGGTGCCGGCCCGTACCCGCGTGCCCCCGGCGGGGACGGGGGAGCCGTCCACGAGGGTGCCGTTGGTCGTGCCGAGGTCGCGCACGAGGACGCCGTCCCGGTCGACGTCGAGACGGAGGTGCTCCCGGGAGAGCCCGGGGTCGCTCGGGCGAAGGGCGGCGGTGTCGCCCCGACCGACGACGTGCCGACCGCTGGCCAGCCCGAGGGAGAGCCCCGCGTCCGGGCCGGTCGTCGTCGTCAGCCGCAGGGGTGCGCGCACGGGGGCCCTGGTCACCTCCTCGTCCCGGTGGCCGAGGACGAGTGCGGCGCCCTCGAGCAGGGGCGGCCGGCCGACCACCGCATCGTGCGGGCACGCGGCCCCGTCGACGTGCACGGTGGAGTCGGTCGGCAGGGCGAGCGCGTCGAGCAGGTCGGTCAGCGTGTGGTGGCTCTCCGCGCGGACCTCGACGCTGCGCTCTCGGCCCGCACGGGCATCGATGATGCTCAGCTGCAGCAGCATGCCCGCACCGTAGGCCGGACGCGTCTGACCGGGCCCGGCGTTGTCCACAGGCCGACGTGCGGCCGCCCCTCAGTCGTCGAGGCCCCGGGCCGCGAGAGCGTCGCCGAGGTCGTCCGCCCGCCGCAGGGCGCCCACGATGAGCGGGACGGCGAAGGCGCGCGGGCTGGCCGCCAGCCCGCGGGCGTGCTGTGCATCGCGGACCCGTCGGGCGAGGTCGACGACGAGGGGGACGGCGCGGATGGCCAGCTGGAGCATCAGCCCGACGCGTTCGGGGTTGACCCCGATCCGCCGCAGCGGTGAGCACACGCGGACGACGACGTCGATGAGGTCGCTGGTGCGCGTGGTGAGCGTGACGAGGTTGGCGAGCAGCACGAGGGCGACGATGACCCCCACCACGACGACGGCGCGGGACCACCCCGTGACGACGACGTGGAAGATGCCGAGCGGCACGACGATGAACAGCAGCGGGCGGAGCATGGCGAGCAGCACCCGAGGGGACAGCCGCGCGAGGGCGTAGCCGAGGACGACCACGACGAGCGCGGCGCCGGTCGCGGTCGGTGACCGCACGAAGGTCGCGCCGACCCCGGCCACGAGCAGCGCTGCGAGCTTCACCGAGGCGGGCAGGGTGTGCAGGGCAGAGCTGCCCTCGCGGTAGAGACCGATCACTGCGGCCGGACCATGAGGTCGAGGTAGTGGCCCACCGCGGACTCGGGGGTGCCGTCGTGCACGAGCCGGCTGTCGTCGAAGACGAGCACGCGGTCGAAGTCGGCGAGCAGGTCGAGGTGGTGGGTCACGAGCACGACCTGCTGCGGCAGGTCGCGCACGACATCCGCGACCCGGCGGGCGTTGCGCACGTCGAGCAGCGTGGTCGGCTCGTCCATGACGAGGAGGTCGGGCTCGGTGACGAGGACGGAGGCGAGGGCGAGCAGCTGCTTCTGCCCGCCGGAGAGCAGGTGGGCGGGGTGGTTGCCCCGACCGGCCAGGCCGTAGGCGGCGAGCACCCGCTCGACGCGCTCGGCGATCTCCCCCTTCGACAGGCCGCGGCGCCGCAGCCCGAAGGCCACGTCCTCGGCTACCGTCGGCATGACGATCTGCGAGTCCGGGTCGGTGAAGCAGAAGCCCACCCGCTTGCGCACGTCGCGGCCCTTGCGGGCGGTGTCCAGGCCGTCGATGCTCACCCGTCCCTCTCCGGGGACGACGAGGCCGTTGAGCATCCGCGCGAAGGTCGACTTGCCGGAGCCGTTGGCGCCGATGACCCCGATCCGGTGCTCGTCGAGTCGCACGCTCAGATCGCGCAGCACCGGTGGGCCGCCGTCGAACCCGTGGGTGACACCCTCGACGTCGATCAGCACGCCTGCACCACCATCGCCACTCCCTGACCGCCGCCCGCGGCGATCGCGGCGAGGCCGTAGCGCCCTCCGTCGAGGCTCCGCCCTCGCTCCTCGGGACGCTTCCCTCGTGCGGTGACGAGCTGGTGGAAGAGCCGGACGACGAGCACCGCACCGGAGGCGCCCCACGGGTGCCCCAGGGCCAGTGCGCCGCCGTCGGTGCAGACGCGAAGGGGGTCCAGCCCCAGCTCGTCGCAACAGGCCAGGACCTGCCCGGCGAAGGCCTCGTTGAGCTCGATGGCGGACAGGTCGTCGAGGGCGAGGCCAGCGCGCTCCAGCGCCAGCCGCGTGGCGGGGACGAGACCTCGGCCGGGCCGGTTCGGCTGCACGCCGGCGGTGGCTGTGGCGAGGACGCGCAGGCCCGGGACCCCGAGACGCTCTCGGGTCGCGGGGTCGACGACCGCCACCGCCGCGGCGCCGTCGCTGATGCCGCACGAGTTCCCCGCGGTCACGGTGCCGTCGGGCCTGAAGGCCGGTCGCAGCCGGGCGAGCTTCGTGGCGGTGAGAGTCGCCCGGGGGCGGTCGTCGCGGGTGACTCCGTCCAGGGGGACGATCTCGGCGTCGAAGCGACCCTCGTCCCGGGCGGTCACGGCCCGGGCGTGGGAGGTGGCGGCGTAGTCGTCCTGCCGCTCCCGGCTCACCCCGCACTCCTGCGCCAGCAGGTCGTTGGCCGGGCCCATGTCGGGGTCCTCGTCCCCCGAGGGGGCGAAGGGGGCCCGCTGGTAGCGGACCGGGTCGCCGCCGTCGACGGGCGGCCAGTACCGCCACGGGGCGGTGCTCGCGGACTCGACGCCACCGGCGAGCACCGCGGGTGAGCCACCGCGGACCAGCTGGGCCGCGAGGTCGATGGCGGCCAGCCCGCTGGCGCACTGCCGGTCGACGGTCAGGGCGGGCACGCCCGGGGGCAGCCCACCGGCCAGGGCCGCGGACCGGGCGACATTGCCGCCGGGTCCCATGCAGTTGCCGAGGACGACGTCCGCGATGCCCTCCGGCGGCAGGCCCGAGCGCTCCACCACGGCGGCGAGGACGGGCCCGGCGAGACGCTCGACGGTCCGCTGGGACAGGGAGTGGCCGGCGGTGCCGATCGGGGTGCGACCGGCGGCGACGATGACCGGCGCGCCCGGCGCGTCCGCGGTCATCGCTCCGCCCGCGCGGCCGCGAAGGCCGCGCGCAGGGCCACGCGGTCGACCTTGTCGTGGCCGGTCAGGGGGAGCGCGTCCACCTGCAGCCACCGCCGGGGCCGCTGGGCCGCGGTGAGCACGTCACGGGAGAGGGCCTGGAGATGCTGCACGTCCTCAGGATGCGTCACGACCGCCGCGACCACCTCACCGAGGTCGGGGTGGGGCAGGCCGAGCACCACGACGTCACCGGTGGCACGGGGTCGCAGCGCGTGCTCGATCTCGGCGGTCCGGACGGTGGTGCCACCCGTGGTGATCCCACCCGAGCGGCCGTGCACGCGCACGCAGCCGTCCGTGAGGTCGCCCCGGTCGCCGACGGTGACCCAACCGTCGGCATCGTGGCGCAGGGTGTGCTCGGGCTCGAGGTAACCGCGGCTGACGTAGGGCGAGCGGACCCACAGCTCCCCGTCGCGGGAGGTCACCTCGACGCCGGGGAAGGGGCGCAACGCGTCGGCGTGCTCGCCCCAGGCGACGAAGGAGAGCTCGGCGGCACCGTAGTAGTGGCTCATCTCGGCGCCGGCCGCACGGATGCGCGCCCGGGTCCCTGCCTCGATGCGGTCACCGGCGACGACGAGGTGCCGTCCGGCCAGGTCGGGGTTCACCGCGTCCAGCAGGCGCCGCAGGGCGGTCGGTGTGAGGTGGGCGTGCGTGGCCGACCCGAGGTCGGGCGCGAGCGTGGCGCCGGCCCAGCGGGCGTGGATCGTCGCGAAGAGGTTCATCGTCGCGGTGGTGGGTCCGGGCACCCAGACCCGGCTGGACGCGTCGAGGTCGGTCAGCTCGCTGACCGCCGCGAAGGAGTCGGACCAGGACTCGGTCGTGCGCACGATCGTGCGGGGTCGGGCGGCCGTGCCGGAGGTGGGCAGCGCGATGGGGCGGCTGCTCCCGTCGGCCTCGATGAAGGCGGCGACCGGGTCATCGCACGCCAGGAGGTCGACGACCTCAGACGCGGGCATCCGCACGCTCTCGTCGCCGGGCGGGCAGGAGCCCGGGGTAGGCCGCGTGCACCCCCCGGGCCACGAGGGCGCAGAGGATGGCCTTGGTGATGTCGCCGGGCACGAAGGGCAGGGCCGCGACGAGCGCGGCGCCGACACCGAGGTCGGCGCGCAGCACCAGGCCGATGACGCCGAGGAGGTTGAGCAGGAGCACACCCCCGAGGATGTTGATGCCGATCCCCAGCACGAGGCGGTAGGGCCTGCCGACGGCCTGCGTCATCGCGCCGATGACGACGGCGGCGATGGGGAAGCCCACGAGGTAACCGACGGTCGGGCTGGCGAAGACGCCCAGGCCGCCGCGGCCACCGGCCAGGAGCGGGAGCCCGAGAGCCACGAGGGCGAGGAAGACGAGGACGGCCAGGCCGCCTCGGCGCGGTCCGAGGATCGCGCCGGCGAGCATGATCCCCAGCGACTGGGCGGTGATGGGCACCGCGCTGCCGACGGGGACGATCGCCGGGATCAGGCCGAGGACGGCGATGATTCCGGCGAAGACGGCGATCTGCGCCAGCTCGCGTCCGGTCGACGCGGGGGAGTGGTTCGACACGACTTCCAGCCTTTCGATGTGGTTGGGCCGAGGGTAGACCGAGTTCGTCCCCGCCCGGGTCACGGTCCCCCTCGTGGGCGTCGCATGTCGCGGCGATCCGTGTGACACCGCCGGTGCCTGTGGATTCTCGAGATGCGGGTCGTCGAGAAGTCGCTAGCGTGCTGTGGGTGCGATCCGGGGAGGCTCGCACCCAGCAGTCGAGCAGGGAGATGGGGAGTCGGTCGTGGACGCGGTCGAGACGGTGGAGACCGAGGTGCGTGAGCTGATCCGCCGCACGGGCCTGGACCCGGTGCGTGAGACGGGCGAGGTCGCGGACCTCGTGCGCGCCGCGGTCAGCGACTACGACGAGCGCAGCACCCACGGCGGGCTCCCGGTGCTCGGCAACGTCGAGGCGGCCGTCAAGTCGGTCCTCGACACGGTGGCCGGCTTCGGGCCCCTGCAGCAGTACTTCGACGACCCACTGGTCGAGGAGATCTGGATCAACTCGCCGAGCCAGGTCTTCATCGCCCGCAACGGCGTCGCCGAGCTGACCACCACCGTGCTCACCGGTGACGAGGTCCGTGACCTCGTCGAGAAGATGCTCAAGTCCTCGGGCCGACGCATCGACCTGTCCTCGCCCTTCGTCGATGCCACCCTGCCCGACGGCAGCCGGCTGCACGTCGTCATCCCGGACATCACACGGGACCACTGGTCGGTCAACATCCGCAAGTTCGTGGTCAAGGCCGATCACCTCGACGACCTCGTACGACTGGGCACCCTGACCAAGGGGGCCTCGACCTTCTTGCAGGCTGCCGTGACCGCGGGGCTGAACATCCTCGTCGCCGGCGGGACCCAGGCCGGCAAGACGACCCTGCTCAACTGCCTCTCCTCGGCGCTGCCCCCTCGAGAGCGGGTGATCACCTGCGAGGAGGTCTTCGAGCTACAGAACCCGACCGACCTACACAGGTGTGAGGGTCGGCGGCATGAAGCGCGTGAGGACGGCCTGCCGTAGATCGTGGCTATGACGATTCTCGGCATGAGGCTGTCCGCGTGAGCTCCTGCTAGCCGAAGTCCTCGGGGCCGGTCGGCTCCCTGGGCTGGTCGGCTGGCGTGAGGCGAGCGAGCCACCAGCGCAGTTTCCGCGCCCGGGTGCGCAGCTCGGTTCGGGGCACCCCCGGGAGATGCTTGGACTCCTCGAGGGTCCGCTCGAGCAGGTGGAGCTGCTGCGTGGCGTGCTGACGCAGGGTCGAGACCCGGGAGCGGCACGTGCCACTGCAGTGGAGCGTGAGATGCCCGACGCCGAGGTAATCGACGGGCCGGGTGCACTCCGGATTCGCGCACGGCGCTGAGTTGCCGACAGGGTGCTCTTCCATGGCCAGGGTCATCTGTGCGAGACGAACGCGCACGTCATCGACGTGGTCGCCGGGGAGCGGCCCGTGGACTCCCGAGGGGTAGCGCGCCATGGGCACGACTCTAGTTGGAATTCATGGCAACAGCAGTTACGTCTCGCTGTGGCTGACCTCGTGCCCTACAGTGCGCTCATCGAGGTCAGGCGCTGGGCCAGACCGGAGACACAGGGAACCGCAATGCGACGCTCCATCCCCACCCTCGCCGTCATCTCCGTCCTCGCACTCGGCGCCTGCTCCGCCGATGGCGCCACCGACAGCGGCAGCTCGACGTCCTCATCCTCATCTTCGTCCTCCGAGGCGGCCGCCGCGAAGAACGACGGCAACGCCACAGCGGAGCGCGAAGGGGTCGTCTACTTCGGGCAGACCTACGACTGGCCCAGCGTCGGCCTGTCCGTGAAGATCGAGCGCGACGGGTTCTACAACGGCGAACAGCAGTACGGACCGCGGTTCAAGTTCACCATGAAGAACACCGGCGACAAGCCCTACGACATCGGCACACCTGGCATCAACACTCAGGTCGACGACGCCGACGCCGAGGAGATCTGGGACGACACCAAAGGCATGGAGGGCAACCCCGGCACCGTGGTCCTGCCTGGCAAGTCCACGACCTACACCTCCGTATGGGAGGGGTCCAAGGCCAGCGCCGTTATCATCAGCGTCCAGCCTGACATGGAGACCGAAGCCGCCTACTTCACCGACAAAGGAGCGGTGTGAATGGGTGCAACGCTCGCGTCCACCCAGCGGTGCACCTGCCCGGGAATTTGATCAGCCCGGGGCACAACAAGAGCGCCCCCTCCGCCGAACCCAGAGGTCTGACGAAGGGGGCGCAGCGGCGAGGCGCGGAGCTACTCGATGCCCGCGCCGTGCTCGGCCGGATAGCCGCTTGTGCCTGAGCTGCTCGTGTTGGAGGCGGCAGTGGCCGAGACGAGGGCCGCGATGAGGCCACCCGCGAAGACCTGCCAGTCTCCCTGGCTGGCCTCCCACGCGCCCCAGATGAGGGCGGCGAGGGCCACGAGGGCGTAGACGTACTTGCGGTAGCGGGCGGGGATCACGTCGGTGAGGACGTTCATGGTCATGCTCCGATCTGTGCGGGGAGAAGCTTCAGGGCGGCCCACGCGAGGATGAGCGCGCCGGAGAGGACGAGGCCGATCGTCTTGGCGATGACGACGTCGTTGTCGCTGCTGTGCAGCGCGTCGAGGGGGCGCATCACAGCACCCGGTTGAGGTAGCGCTGGAAGGCCTGCGTGGTGTTCGGGCCCCAGTCGCCGTCGTCGGGGGTGCCGACGATGCGCTGCAGGCGCTTGACCGTCCACCGGCCCAGTCGCCCGTCGATCCGCAAAGGGTCACGGTTGGGCGCGACCTCGTTGATCTTGCGCTGCAGGGCCTTGATGTCCCACGGGGTCCACGTGCCCTTGACGGGGGAGCCGGTCCACTTCTCGATGGCCCGGACGGTGTTGGCTCCCATGAGCCCGTCGACGGCGAGGTCGTCGCCGCCGTCGGCGTCGCGGTCGAGGTAGCGGCGCAGCGCGGCTGCCGTGGCTGGACCCCAGATCCCGTCCGGCGTCGAGCCGACCTTGCGCTGCAGAGCCTTGATCGTGTTCGGCCCCCAGTCGCCGTCGACCCTGACCTTCAGCCACTGCTGGGTCGCCTTGGCTGTCTTCGGGCCCATCACGCCATCGGCCTTGACGCCGACCGCGCGCTGGAGCGCCTTGATCGTGGACGTGGACAGGTCGTCGGGGGCGTACCACTCGGCACCCACCGAACCGGGGGTGAGGATGATCCCGCCGCCGGCACCCTTCGCCATGGCCGTGCCGACGTCGATCGGGCCCGGGTCCCAGTGCGTGTTCCCTTCGGGGACCTGCCCGTGACCGAACCACCCGGACTTGTTCCGCCAGTTCCAGTCGTTGCGGGTGCGGCCGTTGTTGGCCTCGGCGTACGTTCGCGGCGGGCTGCCGCCCACCCACGAGCGGGTGACGCCCAAGGAGTCGAGCCAGTTGGCGCGGGCCGCGAGCGCCCGCTTGCCGGCGGCCGTTACGTCCTTGGTGTAGCCGTTGGGCATAGCCACAACCTCGGTCTGAACGTTGTAGCGGCCGGCGCGGTTGGACTCCCAACCACCGCCGCGGTTCACGAGCGCTCGCGCCGCACGGTGCGCGGGCACCATCTGCACGACGTGGCCCGAGATCGGGTGCAGCGTCAGGTGGGCCTCGGAGCCCTGGGCGATGAGGTAGCGCGCGGCCTGCAGCGCGGACCACGTGTAGGGGGTGACCATGACGTGCTCCGTGGCGCGGGCGGGGCCACCGACCATGCTGCCGCCGTCCCGGCTCGAGGGGAGCGTCACAGCTCCGGGCATCCACATGCGTGCCATGGGTCAGTCCTCCTTCTCGACCGTGGGGGTCTGGTCGGTCTCCAGCGGGTGTGGGTGCTCGTGCTCGACGGTGACGCGGTCCTCGTCGGGCTGGGTGTAGTCCTCGGGGGCCCAGTCGTCCTCGTCGGGAGCGACCTTCAGATTGGGGTGCGGCATGACGAATCTCCTTCGGGCATAGCGAAGGCCCCGGACGTTCGCCGGGGCCTGCGGAGGGGTGGTCAGCTCTCGCTTGGTGAGGGCTGCGGTTCGGGCTCGGGCGTTGGCTCGGGCTCGGGTGGCGGCGTCGTCTCGCACGTCGCGTTGGTTGTCTGCATCTCGCCGTCTGTGAAGGTGACGACGAACTGCCCGTCGGTGCAGGTCAGTGACGCGATGCCGCGACCGTTGGCGCCGTCCTGACCAGCAGGACCGGATGGGCCGGGGTCGCCCTTGGGCCCGGTGACGGACTCACCTCGCGGACCTGCCGGACCAGCGGGCCCGGCAGGACCGTCAGGGCCGGTCTCGCCCTTCGCCCCAGCAGGACCAGCGGGACCAGTAGGACCGGCGACGGATCGTCCGTCCTCACCCGCCTTGCCCGGTTCGCCCTTGATGGACTCACCCCGGTCGCCCTGGGGGCCGACGACGGTCTCCCCGTCCAGGCCTTGCTCACCGGCAGGCCCTTCAACGCCCATCAGGCCGCGGAGGCCACGCGGGCCACGAGGTCCGGGGATTGACTTCCCGTCCTTCCCGTCCTGGCCATCGCGGCCCGACGGCCCCACCGGGCCGCGGGGTCCGATGATCGAGAGGCCGTCCTGACCGTCGATGCCGGGCTGGCCCTGGGGGCCAGCGAACCCCATCACGGGAGAGCTGGGGGTCGTCTCGGGCTCCTCCTCGACCTCCTTCGCGCGCTGGCAGGCTCCCTCGTCGTCGAGAGCCTCACGCATCGGCCCGGGTGTCTCGCACGCCTCCTGCACGCGCTTGGCCAGGTCCTTCGCGCGGTCCTGCACCTGGCCGGCCTCGACCTGAGCGGACTGCGCTTCCTCGGCCTGCTCGGTGCGCTGGATACCCAGCCACGTCCCGGCGACGATGCCAAGGACCGCGGTGGCCACGGCGGCGAGCTTCCACAGGCGCAGGTCGCGGCGGTGATCGGCCTCCATGGCCTCGAGGTCCGCTGCCAGCGGTGAGGGCTCGGTGACCGACTCTTCGCCGCCGCGGCTACTACTCATCGTCGTCTCCTCGGGTCATGCTCGAGGGAAGGTCCGGTATCTCGATCATGCCGACCCCCGTCTGGTGCTCCTGGTCGTTGTGGATCCGTCGTGCTCGCCTGGACTCGATGGCCCACGCTTCGTGCTCGTCGATGTCACGCTGCATCCGCTTCGAGCGCTTGCGGTCCCTGCGGGACTGCGTCCCGAGCCACGCGAGGAGCCCGGGCAGCGCGAGGAGCACAGGCAGGAGAAGGTCGGACAAGTTGGCGTCACCCACACGCTCATCCCTCCTGTGCGTTGAGATCGGCGAGACGTATGGCATGCGCAGCGGCGAGGATGCCGAGTGTCCCCGCCAGCCACGTCGCGTCCGGTTCAAGGCTGGTGGCCCACCACAGCAGCAGCACCGACCACACACCCATCACAGACGCCGACGCGCACGCCGCCCCGGCACGGTGCCGGGGGCTTGCAGCGGCCAGGAGCGAGGCCGCAGCGGCGACGTGCAGGATCGCCCACGCCGGGTGGTCCGCGAGCTCACCGAGGAGCCCCCGGGGTCGCCCTCCGTAGCCGGCCTTGTCGAACACCAGCAGCAGCGCGACGAGCGCGTGCCCCAGCGCGGCGATACGCGCGTGAGCGGCGGTGGTCATGACTGCCCGCAGCAGCAGATCGTTGGTGACTCCTCGACCTCGGCGACGTGCAGCCACATGATCCACACGTTCGACCAGGGGCCTTCCATCCGGGCGTAGTCACCTGGCCGGTTGAGGTAGAGCCGACGACCCAGGCACGCGTCGAAGAAGCGGA
The DNA here is from genome assembly GCF_051200835.1 of Janibacter sp. GS2. GTDB lineage: Bacteria > Actinomycetota > Actinomycetes > Actinomycetales > Dermatophilaceae > Janibacter. The sequence continues at coordinate 2,952,368 of NZ_CP195161.1, read as the reverse complement.
TGCGCGTGGTGCCGGTGCCACCAGAGCCTCCGCCCGAGATCCCACGGTCACCGGCAAGAGTCTCGTCAGGGGAGACCAGGATCGAGGAGATCTTGCGGCCGTCGCCGGCGTGTTTGATCTCCAGCTCGCCGCTGCCGTTGATAAAGATGGACTTCACGTGGGGGGAGGCATGGGCCGCGTTCTCGTGGAGATACGGCCCTTCCCTGTCGAAGCGGACGCAGGCTCCGGACGGATGCCACTCGAGGTTCATGCTGTCCCTCCTAGCGGGAGTATGTGTGGCGGATCAGCGACGGGTCGATGTCGTCGATGCCGTGGAAGGAACCGGAGTCGAGGTCGGTCAGGACGCCGGCGCCGTCGAGGGCCTTGCCGTCCTTGTCGCCCATGCAGATGCCTCGGTTGGCGCCGTTTGTGAACCACGCGGTGGGCACCTCGATCCAGATCCCCTCGCCTTCCGCGACCCCCTCGACCCACAGGCCGCCGTCGATGCTCTTCGACGACGGCAGAGACGAGGAGGACAGGGACGAGAGTGTGACCGCACCGGAGATGGTGCCGCCGAACCAGATCTTGTTCCTGAGGTAGATCTCCGACTTGTGGAGCGTCGCGCCGGACAGCGCCTGCGCGTGGGTCTTCCCGAACTCCAAGGAGTCCGTGGACTCCACCACCCCGCCGCCGTAGAGCAACGCCACGGACTGGAAGTCAGTCGGAGTGCCGAAGTAGAACCACTGGTCGACGTCGCCATCGCGTCCGGCCATCGCCGCGCCGGTCTTATCGAACATCCGGCTCTCGGTGGCACGCCACGTCGACTGGTAGAGCGTCGGCGGGGTCACGTCGTCACCTTCGCCGCCCTCGGGCGCGTTCCGGGGGCCGATGTCCTCGCAGTACAGGCGGCCCTTGATGGCCTGCGCCGTAGCGCCGTTGAGCCCACGGTAGGTCAGCACCCAGTTGACCTCCGTGTCCGTGTCCACCCAGAACAGTCCCTCCACCTGCAGGTCAGCCGCCACAGTGCTGTTGTAGATCTGGCCACCTGTGGTCGGCGCCCAGAGCTCGTTGGAAGAGATACCCGGCTGCGCGGAGCCCAAGCGGTAGCGCACGTTCCCGCGCAGCACGCCGTTGACGGACCCCAACTTTCCCGAGAGGACGCCAACGACGCGGTACGTGCGGCCCTTCTTCAGCTGCGTCCGCAACCGCACGTACGGCGCTTCAGTGCCGGACGGCTTGACCCCCGTGGAAGTCGAAGAGGCCGCCGAATTCATCAGCCCCCGGGGCAACCGGTCCATCCAGCCCTGCTCAGCCGACCCACCCGCCTGCCCGACCACGAGCAGACCCTTGACCCGGAGGTCCTTGGTGAAGGAACCCCCGGTGCCCGAGACCGAGCCATCCGAGGCGATGCCACCGAGCCGGGTGCCGTCGGCGCCCATGACGCCGAAGAAGATCTCCGGCATTCCTGTCGCCTCGTTGACGGCCATCGCCGTCGCTTCGTAGGGGGCGCCGTTTGGGCCGAGGACGAAGAGCCGGACCCCGTCCCTGGTGATCCGCACGTGTGAGCCCTCGGGGTCGCCGGCGTAGATGACCCCGTCCGTGCCGATCGACCACGCGGCCTGGATATCCCCCGCGAGGATCTGGGAGACGGTTAGCTCGAGGAAGGACGCCGTGTCGGCCGCGATCTGCTCGGCGACCACAGAGTTGAGGCTGGCGCCCTCGGTGACCGTGAGGTTGCCGATGTTCGCCTGGATGATGTTCGCCAGTCGTGCAGCGAAGAGGTTCACTACGGCAGAGTTCAGCGTCGCGCTGTCGGACGTCAGCTTCCCGACATCGAGGTTGTCGATGACCTCCGACGTGATCGGGCGGGCCGCCCACGCACTGCCCGAGGGGGAAGCCGTCTGCACGAAGATGGCCTTGTACTTCCCGCTGGCGTCGAGCACGCGCCACACAGAGTCCTTCGGCATGGTGGTCGTGCCCGGCATCGCCGTGGACTCGACGGCCTTCGACAGCCCGTTGACCATCGTCGTCGCGTGCGCCTTGGCCGTCTGCTCTGCTGCGTCGGCCTTGCTCGAGGCGTCGGCCTTGGCGGCATCGAGCGCAGCCTGAGCTTCGGCGATGGCGTCAGCCTTGGCCTCGTCGGCGGACCGTTGCGCGGCTGAAGCATCGGACAGGGAGACGCCCGCATAGGCGATCCTGCTCGTGGTCCCCGAGTTGCGGATCGTCTTGATCTTGACGTTCGCGCATCCGGGCGGGAAGGCACTAACGGCAGCTCCGGTGCCGGACGACCTCCCATCGTGGATACCACCGTAGATGCGCGTGCTCTTGAATGTCTGCCACTCGCTCGTGATGGTGTTGGAGGTGGAGACGAAGTACATGTAGTTGCTGCCGGGGAAGTTGCGAGAGATCGGCGTTCCAGCAGGACGCGATGGGCCCGCGTAGGGGGTGTCGAGAGTGACTGTGTTTCCGCTGATCGAGGCGAACTTGGCGTAGTCCCGGGTGTAGGTGCCCACCGGCCACACGCGACCCCCGGGGTCGGTGTAGTTCCAAAAGCCGATGTAGGTGTACGCGGGCGTGTGCGCCCAATCGCCCTGCAGCGCCGTCAGATGGACCTCGGTATCGCCAACCGCAAGGGGTTGAGCGAGCTCGCTCACGGTGTCGGGGTCGTAGGTGTAGTGCTGCGGTGAGATGCCCTGTCCGAAGGCATCCTGCGGCCATAGGCCGACGTAGCTCCTGTTTGACGGGGCCGCCTCGGGGTCCGCGTTCCTCATCTTGATCGAAGCGACGTAGGACTTCGACGGGTCGACAGGGATCAGCTCGTCGTTGTTCTCTGAGCCGTAAGGCTGGGCGGAGACGAACGACCCACTGGTGCCCACCGGACCTTCGGGGTCGAACGTGAAAGACGAGAAGTTGGTGTTGTCGCCCATGTAGCCGGTGCCGTTGGTCACGAGGTCGGTGCCACGCGAAGCGGCCTCGCGCTGAGCCCGCTGCAGCGCAGCATCGGCCTTCGCGCTGGCGTCGGCGGCGGCGGTCGCCTCGGCGGCTTCCTTCTTCGCGGTGGCATCCAGCGCGGCGGCGGCCTCGGCGGCGACTCGCGCCTCCTGGGCCCTCTGCTCCGCGTAGGTCTTCGCGGCGGCGAGGGCCCCGCTACTTTCGCCGGCAGCGACGGAGTCGGCGTAGGTCTGGGCGGCTGCCTCTGCGGCGACCTGGGCGGCGTCCGCCTTCGTCTGTGCGTCGGCGGCAGCAGTTGCGGCAGCGCGGGACTCCGCCGCCTCGGCCTTCGCTGTGGCGTCGGCAGCGGCGGCTTGCTCCGCAGCGGCCCGGGCGGCGTCGGCGAGCGCGGCCGCGTCCAGGAGCACCACCCACGACGAGCCGACACGGTGACGGAGCTTGCTGTCGTCGTCCGTGTCGAACCACAGGTCGCCCTCGTCGCCTTCCAGCGGCTCGGTGGGCTGGTAGTAGGCGGTGATCTTGCCATCAGCGGTCGTCTGAGCGTTCTGGGCGGCGGCGAGCGCCTGGCCGATCGACTCGTCCTCGATGACCTGCCATGTCGTGCCGTTCCAACGCCGGGCCTGCCCGGTGCCGAGCTCGAACCACATGTCTCCGAGCACGTCGTCGGGCTGGGACGAGCCGTTCGCCCACGGAGGGTCGGTGTCGTAGTAGGTGCGGATCGCGCCGTCGGCCGAGGCCTGTGCGGCCTGCGCGGCCGTCAGGGCGGCGGTGGCCTTGGTCATGGCCTCTGCGGCCTTGCTCGTGGCGTCGGCCTTCGCGGCGACGAGTGCGGCGTCGGCCTTGCTCGTCGCGTCGAGTGCTGCGGCGGCTTCGGCGGCGACCCGGGCCTCCTGGGCCTTTTGCTCGGCGTAGGTCTTCGCGGCGGCGAGGGCACCGCTGCCTTCGCCGGCGGCGACGGCGTCGGCGTAGTCCTGCGCGGCCTGCTGCGCGGCGGCAGCGGCGTTGTCTGCCTTCGTCTGGGCGTCAGTAGCGGCGGCCTGGGCTGCGGCAGCTTCGGCGGCGTCGGCCTTGGCCTGGGCGTCGATCGCGGCGGCGGCGATGGCCTGTTGCCGCGCGGCGTCCACGTAGGCCTCGTTGGGCAGCAGGTCGATCTCGCCGAAGGCGTCGGAGATCTGTCCCTCGGCGGTGGTCAGGCGGCCCTCGGCCGTGGTGATCGCCTGGGTGTTCTCGGCAAGGACCTCGCCGAGCATTCGCTCGTTTTCGAGGACGAGCTCCTCAGCGTTGTCTATGTAGGACGCGTTGAGGGTGGGGTTGCCGCCGACGACCTCGACGACACGCAGGGCGCCCGTGCCGTCGTCGGCGAAGCGGACCAGGTCGCCCTCTGCGAGACCGGTGAAGGCCTTGATGCCGAAGGGCACCTCGACCAGGAGCGCGCCCTCTTCAGGGTCGACCATGACCTGCGCCCATGTTGTGGGGGCGGAGGGGTGGACGAATACCCGGTCGCCGTCTTCGACCTCTTGGGGGAGGCCGGTCGCGAGGGTGAGGGTGTCGCCGTCGGGGTCGGCTGCGGCGATGTCGACGACGGTCTGCCCTACTCGGGCCTGACCGCCGAGCTCGGGGAAGTCGCTGGCGTCGTCGAGCTGGATGGTGGTCACGCCGGGCTCGTGGTGACCGAGGGCGTTGCCGCCGGCCTCTTCGACCTCGACGCTGAGGACTTGCCCCAGCTCGGTGTCCGTTGCGCTCATCGCTTCTTCGACCTCCGGAGGGGCTTGATGTAGCCGACCGTCATTGGTTCGTCTGCGGTCAGCGGGATCGTGAAGGACGACAGGCGGTATGGCGTGACGACACCGGCGGCGTTGACCTGCTGCACGTCACCGAGCTCGATACCCGGGTGGGGGAGCGCGGTGAAGGTGACACCACCGGTCTGGGCCATCAGCTCGCGCACACGCCGGTCAGCGGCAGCCTGGGCGTCCCGGACGGTGCGGATGGTCTCGTCCTCGATGGTCTCCCACCGGTGCTGACGCACCCCGGACCGGGCGAGCTTCTGCGGGGACAGGCGGTGCCACGCCGGGATGTACGCCTTCGCCTCGATGCGCCACTTCTTCCCCGCCGGTGGCTTGCCCTTCACGTGCACCGAGTTGATGATGTCGGCGTCGTCCTCGACGACGGACGGGACCGAAAGCACCGAGTCGTCGTTGAACCACAGGCTCGTGCCGGTCGGGTGCTGACGCACGCGGAGCGCGCCAGCACCGTTGTAGAACACCTGCCCGCGCAACGCCCTGGCCTGGACGACCATGTACGACCACGGTTGATACCCCGGGCGGACCTGCACCGGGGCGCCCAGCCGGGCCTGGTTCCACTCCGGGAGGTCGAAGCGACGCTCACCGCGGTCGTAGGCGACGTCGCGGATCACCCCGATCCGGGTCAGGCCCTTGCGGTAGATGTGCGTCGACCGGGTCGGTTCCCGCAGCAGCGACGACTTGTCCAGCAGGTCGACGTTCAAGGTGCGGTCCTCGAGGGTGGACCGGTCGACTGGCCCAGTGAACAGCGGCGGGCCGTACCACCCGAACGGGGTGAGGACCTCCCGGCGGATCCGCAGCAGGTCACCCCGGCGCGGGGTGCGATACAGGTCCTCCAGGTGCATCGACAGCTGCGCCGACATCGGGATCTTCGACTTGGAGTCACCCACGACCTGACCCGCAACGATCCGCCCCGTGAGGCTGCGCACATAGTTCTCGCTGGGGTCCATCAGCGACACCAACACCCGCATGCGGTGCGGGCGCCGCAGAGTGTCAAAGTAGGCGCGGCGATGCTCCGTAGACAGTCCGAGCTCGATCACCCGTACGCCTCCCAGTCGTGAGTGCCCCGCTCCCACAACTCGAGAGAGCAGTCGTAGACCAACTCACCGCGTGGGTCCCTGGGAGCGGCCGTGGGCGGCGCGCTCACGTTCCCGATGGTCACCGGCACGCTGATGTCACCCGCGACGAACGTGGCCTTGAGCTGGTCGCGCTTGATGCGCATCAGCCGGTCGCGCCACGTCGCCGCGGACACCTCGTCCAAGGCCGACGCGGTCTGGGTACGGACCAGTCGCCCGGCGACCGGCCCCGACCACCCCTTCAGCCCGGTGACGATCCGCACCGGTCCCTTGTCACCGATCGGCTCGTGGACACCGGCGACCTCCTCGAGCTTCAAGTCCTGCTCAGTGCCGGCGATGAACACCTCGAAGTCATCGGTGATCAGCCACCGGCCGATCACGTCCGGAGTCAACGACGCGGACGGGTTGCCCCACCCCATCTTCCCGCCCGAGAACGGCCGCACCGTGTACCGGTTCGGGCGCCCGGGAACGGGCGCGCGGTCCACCCACAAATACGACCCGTCGCCCTGCCGCAGATCCGCGAGGTCCGCCGCCTCGACGTCGGCGACGATCACCCCGTCGCGGGAGATGATCGTGCGGTCCGGCAAGAAGGTGTTGGTCCACCGCACCTCGACGAAGGGGTAGGGCCAGACCGGCTGACGCACCGAGATCGTGGCCGTCGGGTTCGTCGCCGCGTCCTTGTCGAAGTAGAACTCTCGCTCGATGACATACGCGGCCGTCGCGCCCGGAGTCGTCTGCCGGTCCTTGGTGTCCCACACCACCAACCGCACCCGGTACAGCCTGTCGTCGAACGCCAGGACACCCTTCGGGGGCGTCACAGTCGACGTCGACGCGGTCCGCTTGCCCGAGTCCCACGCCTCAGCCCACAGGTTGAGGCTGGCGTGCTTGCGGAAGATCTCCAACCGGTACGCGCGCTGAGTCGCCCCGGTCAAAGTCCACGAGAACGGGGGTGTCGGGTCAGAGATCGTCGGCGACGAGAGCGCGGGTGCCGTCAACGCCAAGACACCCTTCGGCAAGTACCGAACGGACACCGGTGAGGACCACTGCGACCACAAGCCCGCACCGTCCTTGACCATCACCCGCCAGAACCGCGAGGACCCATCTGCAGGCAGGCCCGGGAAGACCACACCACCCGAGAGGCTGTCCAAGTTCAACGACGCGTCGTCGATCGGCTGCTCACCTGAATCAAAGACCGGCGTCACGAACGACGCCACGTTGTCGAACTGCACCCGCGCCGCGATGATGTTGGTGTCACCGTTGACGTCCAACTGCGACCAGCGCAGCACCGGCTTCGGTTCCGACACGACACGGTTACCCGAAGGACTCAGGTCCTGCGGAGGGTCCGGCTCGTCCGCGACCCACACCCGCAACTGCGGCTCGAGCTTCTTCGCCCACGACGCCGTGGTGTCCGTGGAGTAGAACTTGATCTCGCCCGTGTGCGTGGTCGAGATCTCCCACCCGTCGAAGTCCGCGCCGTCCGACCACCGCTGCACGTGAGCGGTCACATCGAACACCCACGACTCGCCACCACCGAACCCGGTCGTCTTCGTCACCGACACGCCATCGCTGTGCGCCGCGGGCCGGTTCGAGAAGGTCAGGTTCTTGTACAGCGCGTCCCGCTGCCCCTGGCGCTTCACGGTCACCTTGCGGGTGTTGTTCGAGTAGTCGCCGGCCGAGTGGAGGACCAGCTCTGCCTTGATGACGCTCGAACGGGGGTTGAACGGGCGCGCGAACGAGATGTAGGAGTACTTCGAGTCAGACAGCACACGCAGAAGCGACGACTCGAAGTAGTTCTTCGAGGGGTACTCGCTCGAGACAGACGAATCGAATGCCGTCGTGGTGCTGACGTAGCCCATCAGTGCATCCCTTCCAACGCCCGCTCACCGTCTCTGAGGTCGCCGTACACGCCCTCAGCGATGCCCTCGATGTACGCCTGGCCATCACGCATCGACAACTCACCACTGATCCGCAGAGGCCCGCTCGGGCCACCCGCCAACTGCCGCGAGCGCCGAGAATCCATGACGCGCTCACCACCGCGGAACCAGCGCAGCTCCGGGCCGTTCTCACCGACCCAGTGCGGGCCCGGGGTGGCGCTGCGGGTGCCGCCGGCGTACCCGGTCGGTGGCTTCACGCGGCCGCCGTCGGCGTACCAGTTGAGACGTTGCGAGTGCGCCCACGCAGCCACCGGGTTGCGGTAGCGACCCTTGATGTAGTTCAGGCCCCACTTGATCTGCGTCTGCGGGTTCGTTCGCCAGTCAGCGCCGGCAGAGCGCATCTTGCTACCGGGCAGCGACTGTGGGATGCCGTAGGCGCCGCTGGAGGAGTTGCGCGCCTTGTGGTTCCAGTTGGACTCCTTCTGCCACAGCTTGCGCAGGGCTGTCCACTGGCGGCCCGTCCAGCCCATCTGCGCGGCGAGGCCCTTGCCCATGATCTGGTTCGTGCCCTTGGCGACGGACGACAAGGACATGCCGGGGCCGCTGCCGCCGCCACCGAAGGACAGGGCCGCGACGATCCTGCTCTTGATGCTGGACCCGATGCGCTTGAGGATCGAAGGGATGATCTTGCCCGCGAGCCCGTACTTGCTCGCGTCGAAACCCTTGGTGAGCCCGGAAAGCTTCTTCTGGAACCAGCCGCTCGGGTTGGAGTACATCTGCCCGATGCCGGCGACACCGGCCATCGCGCCCGGACCCGCGTTGCTGCCACGGCCCCACGACGGCTCGATGTGCCATGACTCCGACGGCACCGTCCACACGAGACCGAACTTCTTCGCCAGCGCACCGTGCACGTTCCTGGCGTTGGACGGAGCGAGGTCGGCCGCGAGACCACGGTTGTGCTGCGAGGAGCCGGGTCGTGCCGCGACCGGGCCCCGGCCAGCGAGGTACCGGTTGTACAGGAGCTGCTGGTGCGCGTTGGAACGGTAGCCGGAGTTGACGCTGTAGCGGCCGCCCGCGGCCGCGTTGAACGCCGACAGCTGCTCGAGGAATCGCTTGTTCAAGCCAGCGACCTTGCCGCCGATCGCGTACCCTGGCGCGTTCCAGGACAGCGCCTTCGCGCCATGCTGGTTGAGCGCGTCCAAGTACCCCGGAGCGACCCGACTGATGGAGTTCTGCGACGACTTTTTCACCACGAACTCGTCCGCGTGGACGACACCGGCCGGGGTCATCTTGCTGCCCGGGCCGGTCCAGCCACCCGCATCGAAACCGGGGATCTTGGGGATCTTCAGGTCGACGCCGGGGATCTTCCCGAGCATCGTGTTGAGCTTCCCGATGAAGTGGGTGTTCATCCACGACAGGGCCTTGCGGATCGGCGACCGGAGGATCCCGTTCAGCCTCGACCAGGCGGAGCGGATCCCATCGCGGGCCTTCACGATGCTGTCCTTGACAGACCTCGCGCCGGCCTTCAGCTTGTCGAAGGCCCACTTCGTCTTACCCCAGAGCCACTTCGCCTTGCTGGCGATGCTGTCGTAAGCAGGGCGAATCCCATTGCTGTAGAGCCACTTCGCGACCTTCGCCCCGCCCCGGAAGGTTGACGTGATCCGCGCGAAATTCGGTTGGATCGCGCGGGAGTAGAGCCACTTCGTTACGGCCCCGACGCCGCGGAACGAGGGCGCGATCGCCTTCTGCCACAACCACTTCGCGGTCGCAGCTCCGCCACGGAAGACGGCACCGACGAGACTGAAATAGCGGCGGACGACGTGGGTGTACCACCACGAGATGAGGGAGCCCATCCCGCGGAACGCGGGCTGGATCGCCTTGCGCCACAACCACGTCGCGACCGCGCCGATGTTGTGGAAAACCTTGCTCATCCAGGGCCAAGCCACGTTCTGGAACCACGTGACCATGCCCGACCCAGCGCGCCGGACCCCGGTGAAGGCGCCGTCCACGATCCGACGGAAGGTCGCGGACTTCTTGTACGCGATGACCAGCCCGACGCCAAGGGCGGTCAAGGCCGTGATCACGATCCCCAGCGGGTTCATTCGCATGACCGCGTTCAGGACCCGCTGCGCTACGGCACCAGCCTTCTTCGCCGCGGTCGAGGCACGCTCAGCGATCGTCGAAGCGATCGTGGCCACCCGCCCACGAATTCGGGTGAGGAGCCCCACCCGCTCCGCTGCCGTTGCCTGGACAGTCGACGCGGCCACAGACCTCTGCGACAGCGCGAGTGCCCGGTTCGATGCAGCTAGGGAGAGCGTTGAAGCGACCTGGAGCCCCATACCGATCGCGGACTGGCGACCGAGGACGTTGTTCGCGCCCTGCAGGACCTTGTAACCGGCGAGCAAGCCGAGGAAGGCCGGGGCGTACTTGACGAGGGTGTCGACGTGACTGGAGGCGAAGCGGACGGCGGAGGCGACGCCGTTGATGACGGAGGAGAGCTTGGGGCCCTCTCCCTTCGCGTCGGCCATCGCCGGGCCCAGCGAGGAGAAGCTCGAGCGCAGATTGTCCAGGGCCGCCCGGTTCTCGGGTGTGCCCAGGGACTTGAACGCAGCGACGATCTTCGGGCCGCTGGCCACGAGACCCTGCAACGCCTTGCGGAGCTTCGGGGCGTTGCTCTCGACCACGCCGGTCAGACCAGCGAGGCTGCGCTTCACGGTCGGGAGCAGAGGCTCGACGGCGTCCGCGAGACCCATCGCGGTCGTGTCCTTCAGCGTCGACCAGGTCCCCGACAGAGACTTGGACTGCTTCTCCATCATCCCGTTGAAGCGCTCGAGGCCCTTGCCGGACTCGAGGCCCTTCATCATGGCGTCGAGGTCCTTCTTGCCGAGCTTGCCCTGCTTGGCGAGCTCGACCACCTCACCCTTCGACCGGTTGGTGGCCTTGGCCAAAAGGTCGTAGACGGGGATACCGGCGTCGCGGAGCTGGTTGAGGTCCTCGCCGCTGATCTTCTGCGCGGCCTGCATCTGCTGGATGGCGACCGTGGCTCGCTTGATGCCTTCCTGCCCGGTGCCCATCCCGGCGGTGACGTTGCCGAGGGTCCGCATGATCGGGATGACCTTGTTGGCGTTGACGCCGGCCGAGACCAGGGACTGCGCTGACGTCTGCAGCTCAGGCATGTCGAAGGGGGTCTCGGCAGCAAATGCCTTCAGCTCATCGAGGAACTTCCGCGCCTTCTTCCCCGACCCGAGCATGGTCGTGAACGCGATTTCGGCTGTCTCGCCCGCGGCCGCGGTCTTGAATCCGAGGACGGTCGCCGCGGTCCCCATGGCGCCGAGACCGATCAGGCCGGCCTTCGCCGCCGAGCGGATCCCCGCACCAAGACGGGAAGTGCCCGAATCGAAGCCCGTACTGACCTGCTGACCACCTCGACGGCCCATGGCCGTCATGTGCTGCCCAGTCACCTCGGAGGAGACCTTGCGCCGCCACTTCGGGAAGACCGGAGTGACTTCGACCTGAGCGGCGCCAGCAGTGATGGCCATGTCGCCTCCGATCAGGGCTCGAAGTAGTGCGCGAGCGCCGGTGTGGCCATTCGGATGATGTCCAGGGCCTCGGCGGAACGGCGGCGGTCGCGGGCGGTGTCGACCGCGGTACGTGGCCCTTCCAGGAACTCGTCGGCCCCGAGAACGGCCGTCAACTGGTTGGAGATCCGCAGCAGTAGGAAGGTGCTGAGGTCGTACGACCTCATTGGGGGCCTGAAGGGCTCGTCTGGTTGGGCTAGCTCGGCGTCGAGGAGCGCGTCAGCGTTGGCGTCGTCGTTGAAGATCGCCTCGCGGGTTCGCGACGCCGGTGGCATCTGGTCGATCAGATCGAGCAGGTCGCGCCACCGGCGTGCTTGCCACCACGCAGTGAGGTCCACGCCGTAGACCTGCATCAGGTCGGCGCGGACCTCAGCGCGGTAGTCAGCGATCAGCCCTGCGAGGCGTCGGATTCCCCCGGGCCGCCCAGGAGGTGCTTGTAGTGCTCGCCGACCTTTTCCATCAGCGTGCGCATCTCCCCGAAGGTGAGATTGAGGGACTTCAACGCCTCGTACTGCTCGTCGTCGAGCCACCGCGTCAGTGCCTGACGCGAGGTCGTCTCCGGGGCCACGATGTCGGAGAGCAGCTCCTCGGCGTCCTCCCAGGGCATCTCGTCCGGGTCGGGGAAGGTGATGCGCACGTTCTTGTCGTCGACCTTCGCCGCGAAGACGTACGGGCCGGCCTTGGTCTCCGGCTGCAGCTTGGGTCGAGTCGAGTGCACAACAGGCTTGTCAGACATTGGTTCTCCTCCGGGTGTTCGGGTGTTCGGGTGTTCGGGTGTTGCAGGGTGTGTGTGGATCAGCGGCTCGAGCGGACCGACTTGCCCTTCTCGGCGTTCTCGGCCTTCTCGGCCTTCTCCGCGGCCGCCTTCTCCGCGGCCGCCTTCTCCGCGGCCGCCTTCTCGGCCTCGGCCTTCTCGGCCTTCTCGGCCTTGGCCTTCTGCAGCGCCGTGTACTGCTCCTGGGTCTGGTACCCCCGAGCGCGCAACAGGGTGACCTCGGCAGGAAGCGCGGTCGTGATCGTGTCGGCCTTCTTGCCGTCCGAGGTGAAGAGAACGAGAGTGGTGGATTCGGACATGGGGTCCTCCTGAGTGGGAGCGGAAGGGACTCGGGCGTTGGGGTTCAGCACGCGTGGGGGTGGACACCCGAAGCCACCCCCACGCGCGTTCTGTGACCCGGTCAGGGCGCGGTGACGGGCTGCCACCCGAGGGCGGTGGCGTCGAAGCCCTTCCCGCCCAGGTAGTGCCGGCAGGGAGTGCCGACTTGGTCGTCGATGAGGACGTCGAGCTTGAGCGGGTACATGACCGGGTTGTCGGTGGCCCAAGCCTCCTCGGGGACCTCTGCGAGCTTCACTCGCGGGTACCCGCGGCCGCGGAACTGCTCCTTCAGGCCGACGCCGTCACGGCCGATGAGGAGAAGGCGTCCCTCCTCCATGATCGGGATCGGGGGCTCGTCGAAGACGACCTCGCCCGTGGCCAGGGTCGGCACGGCGGACAGATCGAGGCCGTAGACGAGAGACGCGACCAGCTGCCGACCGTCCTGCATGAGCGAGAACTCGATGGTCTTGGGGGCCTTGTCGATGTCGGTGCGCACGGGGTTGCCGTAGCCGAAGGCGTCGGTGTCTTCCTTGTTCACCTCGGTGGCGAACTTGTAGCCCTCCTTGTTGACCATGCCCAGGGGCACGGCGCCCTCGGGCATCTCCAGGAGGGACTTGTTCGCGTCGAGGAGAGCGGTCGGGAGTTCAGAGGACATCGGCATCCAGAACGCGACGGCCTCGAGGACCTTGCGGACCTGACCTGCAGAGTCAGCAGCGGCCTTGAGTTCGGTGAAGGTGGGCATGCGAATCAACCCCTTTCAGGGCAACGGGTTGCCCCTGGGACGGGGCCTTGTGGGTGGGTTGGACCGGGTGTGGTCAGAGGGGGCGGCAGACAGTGCGGTAGAGCGCGGAGACGAGAGAGATCACGTCATCGGGGTATGGCACCGGAGTGGGGACGCTCTCGGTCACGACGGTGTCGATGAGGCCCATGTCCTCGTTCGCGGGGTCGTAGTGGAAGCGCCCCACGAGGTACGTGGAGATGGCTTCAGCGAGATCCTCGGCGGTGCTCTCACCGACCGCGTACACCTCGACCTTGATGCGGCGAACGCGCTCGACGCCGTCCTGGGTTTCACCCGTGCCACCCGCCCGAGTCAGGTGAATGATCGGAGCCGTCTCACCGGCGGCCAGCAGCTCAGTGAAGCCCGGCTCGAGGGAGTAGGTCGTCGAACCGAAAGGCTCGAGAACAGCAGAGAGAATCCGACGGTCGTCTGGCCACTGATGCATGCCCTCACCCCTTCTCGATGGCGTCGACAGCGCGGGTGAGGACATGCGCGCCGTTGGCCCACTCGACGAAGACCGCGTGGGCGGCAGTGTTGACGAGGACAGCGCCGGCCTTGCCGTCGATCGTGGCCGGTCGCACCTCGAAAGAGGACGCATACTCGCCCGTACGGCGAGGCGCGTTGGCCTCCGCCCACCGCTGACCTGCCTCGGTGCGCGTGACCATGGCCTCTCGCATCCGGGACGTGCTCGACAGCTGCCGCACGGCATTCGACGCAGGCCTGAACGACGTCGCCATCACGGTCTCCTCAGCGGGACCGCGAGCGCGGAGCCCTCAGGGTGGGGGTCGCCGTCGACGAGCCACCTGCCGGCCATGGGGGAATCGAGGACATCGACGCGGTCGGTTGCGGCGATGCTCTCGGCGCCGGGGATGTAGAGCGTGGCGGTCGACTCCGTGGACTGGTCGAAGTCCACGGGCTCCCCGGTGGACTTCGGTTTGAGCCAACCGGCCAAATCCCGCGGCTGCCCTGCCGGAAGGGGATCACCCCACCGGTCCCGGCCGGCTGAGGGTGTCACTCGGAGAGCTACTGGCCACGCGCCACCGAAACGGTCAGCCCGATCTCCGGTGATCACGAGAGTGTGGGAGATGACGCCTGCGCGTTCGACCGGAGAGACCGACAGAACCCACGACGCGGACCCCTTGAAGGTCACCTGTGAGTCGAGGGTGAAGATCGCGAGCTCGTCCCGCGCGGCGCGCGGCGGCACTCGGACCTTCAGTACCCCGGTCAGGAGTGGCCCTTCGTCAGTGGTTACGAGCTCGTGGGTGAACTCCGCCTGGCACCTGACTTCGGTCCCTTCAGCGAGGACGGTCGTGACCCCGTCCGGTCGGGTGGTCGCGGTCTTCACCGCGACAACGTTCGTGACGTGACGAGGGTGGATCCGGCGTGGGCTCATCGGCACCCCCACGCGTCGGGCCACGACCGGGCCTTCGGGAACGACCCACGCGGGACGGGCGTGCTCGAGCCGGTGGCGCCGTTGGCTTCGGACCAGCGGCGTGCGGCGGCGAGGATCTGCACGCGACGGTCCGCCCACGCCGAGCGCGTCTCACCCGCCTGGTCATCCGACATCGACGTCGGGTTCTCGTAGGCGATGCCGCCGAGCTCGATGGCCCACCCGAACAGGGGGTGCCCTTCCTCGGGCGCCAGGTCGGGCAGAGTCCCGACCTCGGCGAGGAGCCACCCGGCGACGACATGCTCCACGAGAACGGCTGTGTCCTCGTCGAAGACGTCGGCTTCGTCGTAGCGCAACCACGTGCGCAGCTGCGCTGGAGTGAAGATCGCCACCGGGGGCTCCTCCCTTCGTCAGGTGATGGTCGGCGCGTCGGGGTCGCCCGACTCGTCGGCGCCGGTGACGCCATCACCGGAGTCGGCGGAGTCTCCGCCGTCGCTGGAGTCGTCTTCCTCCGCGGCGATGACCGCCTCGATGAGGTCGGGCTTCTTCAAGCCCTCGAGGTCGACCTCGGAGAAGCCGATGGACTGGGCGTAGGCCCGCCACGCTTCGACCTTGGTGTTCTTCGCCGGGCGCTCGGCCAGGACGGTGTCGTCGGCCTCGACGGGCACCGCCACTGCGAGCGTTTCGACCTCGACGAGCTTGCCCTCGGCGAGCAGCTGCTTGCGTCGCTCGTCGGGGACCATCGCCGTGAGCGGCTGCCCCTCGTACACGTAGTGGTCGACACCGGCGACGTCCTTGACCACGACCAGCGGGGCGGCGGCGAACAGCCGCTTCCCGCCAGCCATCAGCGGGCCCCCGTCAGGCGGATCGCGGCCCGCGGCTCGAGGACGACCGGGACCGTCACGCGGCGAGCGCGCATCCGGTACTTGTCGTTGTCCTCGTCGCGGATCGTCTTCACCTCGACCGGGGAGGTCCCCGGCGCGGAGGAGCGGACGTAGCCGGGGGAACCGAGGTCCTCGTCGGCCATGCCACCGAGCTGCTCCGTGTCGGCGACGACGATCTCGCCGGGGACGCCGTGCGGGGAGGGCAGCCAGGTCATGTTCTCGACCTTGGGGAAGTCGCCGGAGGCGATCGCGTTGGCGGGGCCCTCGCGGGGGAGGTAGCCGGCGGCGATGAACTTCGCCTTGATGAAGGCGTAGGACATGGCGTCGAGCGCGACGGTGTCCGGGTCGTAGCCCTCCTCGAGGTCGACGACCTGTGCCTTGGCGGTGAGGACCTCGGTGAGGATCTGCTCGGCGCTCATGTCCTTGACGAACGTGGGCAGGGGACGGGTGGTCGTGACGGCCGAGGAGATCGCCGAGAGACCGAGGCTGTCGATGCGCAGGACGTTCTGGTTGGCCAGGCGCGTGAGGCCACGGTTGACGGGGTTGATGCCCAGACGCTTGATCGCCTCGTCGGTGACCTCGGCGTCCTGGCCCCACTTGGTGGTGCGGGCCACGGATGGGGTGCCGTCGCCGATCGAGACGAGGGGGTACTCGGCGCCCGGAGCGACCGCGCGGGGGTGCTCCATGGTGCCGAGGGGCTCACCCGACTCGTAGACGATCGCGCCGCCCTGCACCTGCAGGCGCTGCGAGAGCAGCACGTCGGCGATGTACCGGCGCTGCAGGAGGCTCTGGACGCGCTTGGCGACGAGGGTGGGGTTCGCGAGGAACCGGTGGACCTTGAGGACGTCACCGTCGTAGGACGGCGCGGCCGGGGGGTAGGTGTAGGCCATGATGTTCTCCTTCCCGGCCCTCAGGCCCGGATCCAGGCGACCTCGACGGTCTGACCGTCGGTGCCGTTCGTGAGGGCGAGACCGAGCTGGGTGCCGGTCTCGGGGGTGGTGGCGGACGTGGCGACCGCGCCATCGGTGGCCGCGACGACACGATCGCCGGCGTTGACGGCGCCGGAAGCCGTGAGGCGGTGCACGCCACCGTCGATGACGGTGAGGTGCTCGCCCGCAGCGGCAGGGAAGGCAGCGACGCCGACGACCTTCGCCGAGACGGCCCCAGCGGGGCCGACACTGCCGGCGGCGGCGACCTCGACGACCTGGCCGGCGGTGACGGCCGAGGCCGCGGACATCGTGTACTCCTGACCCGGCTTGTAGACCGGTGCGTAGTCGCTCATGATCAGGCCTCCTGGGGGAAGAGCTCGGCCATGAGGGCGTCATCGCCCTCGGCCTTGGTGGTGGACTCGACGAACCCGGCGTGACCGAGCTCGACGACGGGGATGGTGTTGGCCGGCAGACCAGTGAGGGTCTCCTCGGCAGAGTCGTCACGCTCCAGGAGCGCCGCCCAGCTGGGGCGAGCGGCCGGCGCGATGCGACCGGTGCGGACCGCGTCGTCGAGGACCTGCTCACGACGTGCCGTGACCTGCTCCTGGCGGGCCTGCACGCCAAGCTGTGCCTGCGAGCGCAGCTCGTCGAACGCGGCCCGGTCGACGACGATCGCGCCCTCGGGCGGGGTGGGGTGGTTGCTGGGCGGCTCGGCCTGCTCGGCGAGGGCCTCCGTGACGGCGGCGATGACGGTGTCGACGTCGGCGTCGTCGGCGACACCGGCCGTCTGCCGCAGGGTGGTCAGCTGCTGATCCGTGATGTCGGCCATGGCAGCGTCTCCTTCCTGTGTGGTGTCCCCGGACGCCGGAGCGGCCGGAGGGTGGGCCCCGGCCGCGGACGCGGCGGGGAGCATCGGCGCGGGCGCGTGCGAGCGCCCTGCGTGGTTGAAGACGGAGAGGTCGAAGCGGTTCTCGACGTCTTCGGTGTCGTCGCCGGAGTCCTGCTTGCGGTCGACTCGGTCCGCGAGCCCGGCCGTGACGGCCTCGTCGGCGGAGTACCAGGTCTCGGCGAGCATCGCCTTGCGCCAGTCCTTGGCATTGCCGCCGGCCTTTTCGGCGTACATGGAGGCGAGGTTGTCGCTGATCCGGTCGAGGTCCTCGGCCATCTTCTTCATGTCCGACGCCCACCCCATGCACAGCCCACTAGCGTCGTGGATCATCATCTCGCTGTGGGGTGCCATGATCACCTCGTCGCCGGCGAGCGCAATGAACGAAGCCGCGGACGCTGCGAGGCCGTCGACGATCGTGGTCACCGTGGCCTTGTGCTGGACGAGGGCGTTGCGGATGGCGATGCCCTCGTACACCGAGCCCCCCGGTGAGTTGACGTGGAGCTCGATCTCGTCGACGTCGAGGTCGTCGAGCTCCTTGACGAAGTCGTTCGCGGTGACGCCCTGCTCCCAGAACGACGAGCCGATCGGGGCGTAGATGTAGACCTTGGCCTTGTCGCTGCCCTCGTTGGTGATGCGGTACCAGGGGTGGCCGTCGAGGTTGAAGACGGGCTTCAGGTTCTTGGTCACGGTGCGTCCTCTCCGGAGGCGGTGTCGTCGGTCTTGGTGGGCAGGCCGAGGCCGAGCCGCAGGTGCGCCTCGAGGCCCTCGTCAGGGGTGATCACGCTGGCGTCGACGAGCTTCTTGATGGCCGTGGCGAGCGCCGCGGTCTGGGAACCGATCTCGTCGAAGACGAGGCGGGGCGCAGGGACGTCGGGGCCGTACGCGAGGTCGACGAGGTCCTCGATGACGTGGGCGGTGGTGATGTCGGCGATGTCCTGGCCGACGGCCTGCAGCGACTGGGTGAAGAAGTCAGCGAACGTGGACCCGAGGGCCCACGACCCGGTCTGGGTGCCGAGGTTGAGGAAGTGCGCGAGCACCGCGCGGGCGATCTGTTCGTCGTGGTACCGGATCGGCTTGTCAGCGTCGGGGACCGTGCCCTCGACGCCCATGAGGCGCAGCTTCGCGGTGTTGGGGGTCGCGGCGCCGGAGTTGTCGCCAGAGCGAAGATCGCGAGCGATCTTCTCGCCGGCCTCGAGGTCGTCGGTGCCGCCGTTCTCGGCGCCCTCGTAGACGGGGATGCCCATGCCGTTGCGGTCGATGGCCTGCGCCTGGGTGCGCAGCAGCCGGTCCTTGATCAGCCAGTTCTTGTAGCCCGTGCGCAGCAGCGACGTACCGGCCCAGTTGCCGGCCTCCCGTTCGTGCACGTACGCAACGAGACGGGAGACGGGGAGGGTGATGCCCTTGCCGGCCTCGCCGGCGTGGGTGCTGTCGGGGTACTGCTCGATGGAGGACAGGCCACCGTCACGGGCGACGTTGAACTTCATGATGGAGCGCGGCATCCGCGGGCCGAGCTTGCGCAGGTGGTAGAGCCCATCGTCGCCGGGCCGGTAGATCTGCTCGAAGTACATGTGGCCGTAGCGCAGCATCAACAGCGCGTGACGCAGGTGCTCCGACCAGGAGAACCGCTCCCGCAGGCGCCCCGGTGCCATGTCCTCGCGGCCACGGATCGGCAACCCCAGATCCAGGGCGATGTGCTCGACCACGTGGTCTGGGGCGCCGTTCGGCTCGATCCGCCACGTCGTGGAGCGGATCGGGAGAGTCACAGCCCGCAGCACGGACGCGACCTGCGCGTCCTGGCGGACCATCGCGTCATAGATCGGCAGATTCAGCGGCCACCGCAGCTCCGGCGTCGACTCGTGTTGGTCGAGGTCGACGTCCCACCACGCGCCAGAGTTCGGGGTCGCGGCATACCCGACCTCACGCTGGGCCGGCTGAGACTTCACCGGAGGGGGCGTCTGCTCCTCAGCCACAAGAGCCCCTCTCATCAGAATCCGGTCGTAGTCAGATCGGCGTCACTGCGGCGACGCTGCGGCGCCTTGCGGTACCCGCGACGAGGACCTTCCCCCTTCGCGACCTTCCTCGGTGCCGGAGGCGGCGTCTGCCGCGCCTTCTTCACCAGCAACCACCCGGCGAGCATCACGCCGACGATCGGTCCTTGGTCGACCTCGAGCGCCACCTGCCGGCGCAACGTCCACCGGTCGAGGAAGCGTCGCGTCTCCGCTGCCGCGAGCGCCTGCGTCATCCGCGCGGCGCCGCGGTGACGGATCCCCGGGGGCGGTGTCGGTGCGTCGGGGTCCTTCGGGTCCGGGCGCGGAGTGAGCTCGGTGTAGAACCACGTCGCACAGTCACGCAAGTCGACCGGCTCGAACAGGGTGATGTTCACGCCGGCGTCACGAAGGGGTTCGACCAAGTAGCCGAGAGGCCCCTTCGGGTCGACCCCGACGGCGCCGCCGTGCCGGACCTGCAGCTGCTTGGCGCGGTCGACCATCCACAGCACGCCCGGGGCGTTGTCGGTGACCTCGATGTGCACGGCGCCGTCGGTGCGGAAGCCAGCGACGGCGATCGTCCCGCGGTCGAGCTGCGGGCCGGACTCCAGGACAAACGCGAGCGGACTGTCAGGCGCGGTCGCCGACGTGGTGTCCGTCGCGGTCAGCCACGCCTCCTGGGGGATGACCCACCCTTCGCCCTCACCGCGCGGGTACGTCGCTGCGCCGCACCGCTCCCGACCGAACTGCACCCGCGACATGCGGGCCAGCTCCTTCGCGATGAACGTGTACGACAGCCCGTAACCCAGACGTGGGTTGAGGCGCGCGACGAGGTCGAGGTCGTCGAGGTCGTCATCGACATTGGCGTGCCACCCCCGGTAGCACAGGCCACGCTCCTTGTTGTCGGCAGAGCGTCGGATCTTCGCCTGGACCTTCGCGGTCCGGCCGCCAGCACTACCGCCGAAGTTGATCTGCGCGTTCTCCGCGCCGGTGGCCAGGGGCATCATTGCGGCCATCTCGTCTTCGGTGAGGTTCTGGTCCTCGTCGAAGATCAGCCGGTTGTAGCCCTGCCCACGGCCGGCGTCCGTCCCGCGGGTGCGGAAGTAGACGATCTGGCCGGTCTTCAGCTCCACGGAGCGTTGGCCGTTGGTGTAGCGCGGTCCCGAGTCGACGACCTGTGCCCACAGACGCGGGGTGCGCTCGAGAGCCTTCACAAACTCGTCGAAGACGTCCTTCGCGGTGTCATCACGGTGCGCGGTGTAGAGGATCTTCTCCTCGCCGAGCATGAACAGCGCGAAGAGAATCAACACCACGAAGCGGATCGTCTTGCCGTTGCGGCGCGAGAGTACCTCTTCGGTCTCCTGCGCTGCCCACCGTTCGACTATCCGCCCGTCTGCAGTGGTGACGCGCACATACCCGAGGTCGTCGATCAGCCCTTGCGCTTGGAAGGGGTGCAGCTCGTAACCGCAGTAACGCGCGAACTCGATCGCTTCGGGGCCGTGCGAATCGAAGCACTCCGGCACCAGACGGTGGGTGGGCTCCTGGTTGCCGAGCGGCAGGTCCTTCTCGTCCCAGTCGGCGTCAGGCGCGAGTAGGTCACTGACTCGCACGCTTCGTCCTCACCTTCGCCCGAAGCTCGTCGAGCTTGTCCGGGCCGACGAGCACGTTGTCGTCGTCCTGGTCCCCGTCTGACGACCCCACCGCACGCACAGGCGCAACGCTGAGCCCTCGCAACCTGTCACGGTGCTTCATGATCTTCAGCACCCGGTCATGCGCGGCGAGATCACCACGCTGAGCAGCCTGGAAGATGCTCGCCTGCAGCTCGTCGAGACGAGCGAGCTCGAGGCGACGCTCGTCCTCATGGGTCTCCGTGGCGATCTCCCGACGCGTCAGCGCCTTCTGGTAGGCCTTCCACGCCCCGGAACGGTCCCGGTACCCGACCTCACGCGCGATCGCGTCGAAGTCCTTGCCCTCCAGACGCAGAGCGACGACCTGATTCTCCTTCTCGCGAGCGCGGGCAGCGCGACTGGTCGCCATGGCTGCCTCCTAGCTCGTCACCACTTCCGCGAAGGGCGAAGGTCTTGGATCATCCGACCAAGTCGTCCACCGGCCGCCCGGTTGCCTCCCTCCGGACAGTCCTGCTTGTCGGCGTGCTCCATCCGGTCGGCCTTGGAATCGCCGTTGAAAGCGAGGTCCTCGGAGTGACCGAAGTCGAGGCGCTGGCCCCTGAGCATCAGCTCTCCACAGCGGGGACAGGGCGTGTTGTAGGCCGCCTCAATCGCCGGAACTCGCCTACGCCGGTGATCGGCGCCGTACGGGGCACTGGAAGCCATCTGGGACTGACCTAACTGAGCGACGGCGCCTGACGTTGCCCCAGTGGGCCTTCTGGTTGCCCCGCGGGGGGAGGGACGGACACGGGCAGGGAGTGGTCTCGCGGTCAGCGCTGGATTTTTTTGAGCGGCGACTTCGCGGAGAATCTCGGATCGCGATTTCGCAAAACGGAAAATCTGTTTCGACTTCCATCAACACAACTTGCTCGCGCATGCTAAGACCATCGTGTTGGTGGCTCGATGTCAAGGCAGGCGCCGACGACGGTTGCCGCCCTTGCGTGCCTTCGCCTTCGCCCGCTGGCCTCGTTCGCAGTTGAGCACGTCGATCTCGCGCATGTACCGCTTGCCCTCGACGAGGACCGAGTCAAGCAGCCCTTCGGAGATCCACCATCGGATCGTCGTCGGGCTAACACCGGCGAGGAGCGCAGCCTTTCGCACGTCGAGCGGCCGGAGCAGGTCGTCGATCACGAGCCGACCTCCTGCAGCTCGGCCAGCTGCGCTTCGCTGACGAGACACCCGCAGCTGCGGCAGCGCACCCGCAGGTCGCGGCCACTGCGCGATAGCGCGATGAGGTCGCACGCTGGGCACGGCGTCACAGGCACAGGCTGGTCAGGCTGGCGGTCGATGCCGGCCGCGCGCTCCGCCCGACGCTGCAGGTCGAGGACCTCACGGCCGATAGCCCGGGCATGCGGGGTCGCCAGCAGGTGATGCACCCACTCGACCAGGAACCGAGCGCACTGGGTCAGCGCAACGGCCCGAGCCTCGTCGTTCGCTGACGTCGACGACGGTATGCCCGAGTGCTCCCCTGGCAGCCGCGCCTTGAGGTAGTCCGTCGTCGAGACCGCCCACGAGACGACCTCGTCCACCGCGAGGTACGAAGGGGACCCAGCCGGCGAACCAAGGATCCGAGGGGACCGACGCGCCGCAGCAGAGACCGGCGCGAGCCGACCGTCCACTCCAGGCAGGTCGATCGCGCACTGCCAGCACGGGCGCACCCGCGCCGCGTCCGGGATCAAGTTCCCCGAGCGCACAGTCACCGTCGGCACGCGATGGCCGCAGGCCAGGACCTCACGGATATGGATCACGACCGGAAGGGCAACGCCGCGCTGGCACAGCTCTTCGATCTGCCGGTCGGTGACCTCTTGCCAGATCGTCCCGGCCTCGTCGTGACCGATGGCCCACAGTCCGGCGGCCAGATCGGGGAGCCCAGCGATCGCGTCAGCGATCCGCTGAGCGCACGCGTCGCACCACACCGGCTCGCCCATCACCGGGTCGAACGCACCGGGCCGTGCCCGGTGGTTGCGGTTGCACTCCCCAGGGCACTCCGCCTGCCGTGGGATCTCGGATCGCATCGTGGCCAACTCCGTCATGGCTGGTCCTTCCCATCGTTCGCGGGACCGTCGAGGACGAGCTGCTCCTCGCCGTCACCGTCGTCTTCCCACCGGTACACGCGCACGGCCACCTCGTGACCGTCGAGGGCAAGCCCCTCAGCGACACGGGTGAGGACGCCCCACACGTGAGAGAGGTCCTCGGGTTCGAGGCTGCTGACGTCCAGGACGAGGTCACGCTTCTTCATCGGGTCTCGTTCGCTTTCTGGTGAGTGGATTCGTGCGCGGCCTTCAGCCGGCGCAGGGTGGTCAGGTCGTCGGCCGTGGTCGACCAACCGCAGAACGGTGGGACCGTGCAGCGCGTCCACAACGGTTGGGGGTGCAGGCCGTAGTAGTGCGCCAGCCACTTCGACTCACGCACAGCGGGGTCGGCGTCGCT
This sequence comes from Janibacter sp. GS2, assembly GCF_051200835.1. GTDB lineage: Bacteria > Actinomycetota > Actinomycetes > Actinomycetales > Dermatophilaceae > Janibacter. The sequence continues at coordinate 2,929,065 of NZ_CP195161.1, read as the reverse complement.
GCACGTCCACGAGCACAGGCAGCAGCGCACGGCACGCACAGGGTTGCTCGTCGCGGTCATCGTGGGTCCTCCTGGTGCGGGTCCCTCGGCAGCCACCGCGGCACGACGTACCCGCCACCGCAGTGGGTGCAGTGCCACTGGTGGTGGATGGCGATGCGGTCGAGGGTGGCGGTGTCGAGGTGGGTGTACATGCGGGCGATGTTGGTGAGCTCCTCGGTCAGGCGCGGGCACGTCATGGCTGCTCCCGGTGGCCCTCGCAGCGCTCGACGACGAGCACGAGCCGTGACGGCTTGCGGATCTGGCCGATGCGGCAGGTCTTCCTCATCAGGTCCGGGGTGTCGTCGGTGACCACACCCGCGTCGACGAGCCCGTCGGCCAGAGGCTTGAGGGTCGCGAAGAGGTTGTCGTCATCACGCCGGCGGCGAGCCGCGGGCTCGTACAGCAGCTCGACCGAGCACGAGTCCAGCGCCGGGATTCCCGTCTGCTTGGCCAGAGCCCAAGCTGCCTGCCGGAGAGCCCTCGTCCACTGGCTCTTGTGACTCCAGTGCCGATGACGGTCATTCATGCTCAGCGGAGGCTTACCCCAGGGCAGGACCAGCTCCCACCTGCCATCTCCGATCTGTCTGCTCACAGCTTCCACTCCCCACAGATCACTGCTCATCAGGACTTCCCCCTTCGTGCACGCGGCTTCTTCTTCTCAGGAGCAGGCGCGGCGCCCGTCCCGTCCCGTCCTGACCCGGACCTAGACCCATCCCCGTCCCGTCCCGTACCGGGACTCCACCCCTCGACCACTGCGGTACCAGGAGTGGTCCCGCAGTGGTCGGGTGGTCGCTCCGCCCACGACGGGGCGGGGGTCGCGGCCGAAGCTGCGGTGTCCCCGCCCCATACCGGGGTCGTGGCCTTGGCTGCGGTGTCCCCGCCAGTGGCGGAGGTCGTGGCCGTGGCTGCGGTATCCCGGGTCGATTCCCCAGCGTCCATCTCGGGTCGTGGCGAAAGCGCGGTGTCCGACTGGGTGCCAGGTCGCGAGCGCGGTGTCCGGCTGGGTGCCGGGTCGCGGGGCGCGGTGTCCGGCTGGGTGCCGGGTCGCGGGGGTGCTGCGGTGTCCGAGGTGGGTTGCTTGGTGTCGACGTGTGGAATGGGGCGCCCGTAGAACTTCTCGAGGCGCGCGAGGGTGCTCGACGCTGAGGAGAAGTACGGCAGGGCTGGTGGCGGGCGAAGGGGTGTGTCTTCGTCCGCGTGCGGGTTGTTGAGGCGCTTGGAGTTGTCCGTGCGGCACGCGACGACGTAGGTGTCGACGGTGGCTTCCTCGCCGGGGGTGCGGTGGTCGAAGGTCCCGCCCCGGCCGGAGCGGGTGTCCTTCCAGTTGACGACGACACCGCAGTAGCGGCACACGTCGCCGTCACGCGCGAGGACTGGCATCGTCAGGTCCGGGTTCTTGCGGTCCCTGTCCCGTTGCCGTTCCCACAGCACGTCATCGCGAGCGCGCATCTGCCACAGGTCTTCGTCTTCGACGATGCGCCAGCGACGAGCTGCGCCTTTCCCTTCGGCGGTGAGCATGCCCGCGGTGACGGCCTGGCGCAGCAGGACGTCCGTGCGGGCCTTGCCCATCATCTCCGCGGTCTCGAGGTCGACGTAGTAGTCCGTCATGTGCCCCGACGCCTGGGTCGCGCACCGGGTAACGAAGCCGATGACCTCGTTCACGGTGCGCTCGTCCGCGCGTCGCACGCCTCGCAGCCGAGCCCAGATCGGGTGGGTGGCGAAGCGATCGCTCATCTTGAGCCAAGGCACGAAGGGGTCTCCTCGAGGAGTAGGGGCAGCGGCAGGGCAGGCAGGAGGGCAGCGGCGGGCCACGGCCTGCGTGTGGAGCCGTCATGCCGCCCCGTCGCCCAAGAGGAGACGGGCGAGCTCGTCCACCTCGGCCCAGAGCTCGGCGGATCCACCCCTGTCGGGGTGCGCGAAGCGGCGAGCGCGCCGGACGAGGTCGACGCGGGGCATGTCGCGTCGGGTGCCGGCGATCTCCCGGAGCCGGGCGAGGGCCGCGCCCTGGGTGCCAGGTCGCGAGCGCGGTGTCCGGCTGGGTGCCGGGTCGCGGGGCGCGGTGTCCGGCTGGGTGCCGGGTCGCGGGGGTGCTGCGGCGATCTGTTGGTAGCCGCGGTACTGCTCACCCGAGGATGAGGCGCCGTACCTGTCGACGGCGCGCAGCGCCTCGAGGGTCTTCGCGATCGCGCGGACGTTCTGCTGCCAGTCAGGGCCCTGGACCGATGACCTCGCGAGGTACCGGTCGCAGCGGTAGAGCATCGGACCGTGCTTGGAGTCGAAGGCGACCTCGACAGCAGGCGACTCAGCGCGCGCTCGCGCACGCAGCGTGCCGTCCAGGCGCAGGTCCTTCTCCGAGACGTCGATACCGATCACGAGGTGCCTGCCGGCGATCGCTGCCACCTCGCGCTCGAGCAGCGACAGCGTCCCCGTCCACGAGGTATCGAAGGGAGAGCGCTCGCGCTTGCGGGGCTCCCGCAGCCACGTGCGGTCCGAAAGAGGTCGGACGGTGTAGGTCGCCATCAGCGCCACCCGCATCGCGGACAAGGGACGTTGACCGGCACCAGGCGGGTGCTGGGCTCAGGCGGTGTCGTGTGGATCTGGATGTACGAGCGGCCTGTGCTGTTCTGTTGTGGTCCGCGTTGCGATGCAAGGTCTGCGAGTTGCGCCTCGGCCTTCTCTGCGCGGTGGAGGGCCACGGTGACGGGGTGCTCGTGCTCGGCGGCCCACGCGGCCACACGAGCCTGCTCGACGGCCCAGGCGTCGGCCTCCTCCGCGTCGCTCCAGGCGCTCACAGTTCGGCTCCCTCGTAGACATGCCAGGCGGTTCTGCTTGCGGTGCGCGCGGTTCCGATGTAGCGGCCGACGTGCTTGAGTTCGTGGCCGGTCCGTACGACGCGGAAGACGCGGTCTTCTTTCGGTCCGTCACGGTCGGGGTCGACCTCGGCCCACAGGAAGAGCAGCGTCGCTTCGAAGCGACTGGCGTCGATAGTGGGGAGCACGCTGGCGCCCACGGGCATCTCGATGACGACTGAGTCGCTGACCGTGAACGGGAACCTCCAGACGGTCTTCACGGCTGCGTCCGCTTCTCTGGGCGGACGTTGATGGAGCGGACCTGCTGTGACCAGCCCACGTCAGCGAAGATGGGGGAGTCGCCCGGGGTGCCGAGGCGGTGGGCCTTGGTGACGAGGCTGCCGAGCTCGTCGAGGGTCATCCCTTGCTTGCGGTCCGAGGCGGTGCCGGACAGGCCGACGTTGGAGGGTCGGTTGAGGTGGTCGGGTGTCTGCATCGTCAGTTCTCCTTCGGGTCGTTGTTGGTGAAGGCCAGTGCTCGGTCGCGCAGGGGTGCGAGACGGTCGCCCCACGCGCCGGCCCAGCGGTCACGCGTGCCGGCGACGTCCTCGTCGAGCCACGCGTCGACGAGGACCGCGAGGAAGGACTCCCCGCAGCGCACGAGGGTTGACCCGGAACGGTTCTGCGCGGCGGGCGCACGGTGCTCGAAGGTCAGGTCATGGCCGTAGACCTTCGCGGCCTTCAGCACCAGCGCGAGCGAGGCCGGGTAGTACCTCGGCGGCCGGTCACTGGCCGGGTCAGGGCCCTTGACGTTGAGTGACTCCACCGAGACGATCACCGCGGCCGCGTTGGCGACCGTCGGTGGGCGCGGGAGCGTTAGCGACTGCCCCTCGAGGAGCCCCGAGGCGTCGGTGATGATGACCTCTTCCTCACCGACCTCGATGCGCAGCTCGGCGCCGGGCTCCCCATCGTCGGAGTCCTCAGCCGCGCCCGCCTTGAAGAGGGCCACGATGGCCTTGCACTGCGCCGGCAGCAGGTCCACCTCGAACAGGGCACCGGCCGTGTTCTGAGCCTCACCGTCACTGTTGATGGATTCCAACGCGAAGCACGACGCGAGTGCGAGGCCCAGGGCGTTGCCGTTGGTCGCGCCGACGTAGATGTTCGCCTCGTCGACGAACAGGCGCACCGTCGAGAACGAAGGGAGCTTCGAGTTGGCGAAGGGCTCGGCCGCCGCGAGCGCCCTGCAGAGGTCGCCGGTCTCGGCGGTGAATGTGAAGGTGCTCATGACGTTGGCCTCTCGTCTTGGCGGGCATGGGCGTCTTCGCAGCCCTGTCGGGAGGTGTGGACGGTGCCGAGGTCCTCTACGTCGTGCCAGGCCTGGTCTTCTCGGATGGGCAGGCCGCAGGCCGCGCAGAGGGCGGTCATGCCGCGTCCTCGATCTCGGGGCGGACGTGGCCGTGCTCGTCGAGGCCGAACTCGTCGATCTCGACCGTGGACCACTGGTAGCCGAACCTGTCGGTGAGCGCGGCGACGTACTCCGGGTACGGGTCGGCGTGCTGCTGCCAGGGGTGCAGCACGAGGCCGTCGTCGTCGTACTCGTGCTCGAGGAGCCACGCGTGTATGGCCAGCTGCTCGAGTGTGAGCTTCTCCATGGCCGCCCTGACGTCCTCGGCGCCGGCGTCGTCACCAACACCGAGGAGCTCCTTTGAGAGTGATCCCGCGAAGTCTCCGCGGGCGTAGTCACCGTCAGTGGAGGTGGCGCTGTCGATGGCAGTCCACTTCGCGAGCGCGGGCTCGGCCTGTTGGATGACGTCCGTGAAGTGGGCGCGGCGGGTGGCCTGCGCTGCCTCGAGCGCGATGCGGCGCTCAGCCTGCTCGGCCTTGGCTGCTTGCTCCTCAGCGTGCTTGCGGTCGAGCTCGGCGCGCTCCTCGTCGCTCATCTGCGCGAGGCGCTGCTCCTCGGCGGCGGCCTGCTCCTCGGCGCGGTCTTCCGCGCTGACGACGTGCTGCTCGTGGTACTGCGTGCAGTAGAAGCCGAGCTCGTAGATCCCCGATGCCGCCTTGGGGATGTACACGGCCGCGCCTGGACAGCCGGCGTGGGCAGTGCCGGTCGCGAGCAGCGGGTCCTTGGCGTTGGCCTCGGCGGTGACCTCAGGGATGCCGTGCGTGCCCTGACCCACCTTCCGGGGCGAGTCCATGCCGTACCCGGGGGCCGACTCGAGGATCTGGGTCCCGAGCTTGGCCGCGTGGTCGCGGACCAAGTCGAACCTGTCGAGCGCCTCCATGCGCCGCTGCGCGAGTTGAAGCTCGACGGCGAAGTCCTTCGTGCCCGCCGCGAGCGCGGCCCTCTCTGCGAGGTCGGGGTGGCGCTCCAGCTCGAGGAGCTTGAGGGCGTCGGTGAGGGTGATCTGGCCGTCGTGGACGGCGGTCTTGGCGGTGTCGGCGAGCTTGGTCAGGCGCAGGCGCTCACTGATGCGGCGCTTGGGCATGCCGACGGTCTTGGCGACCTTGGCCTGGGTGGGCTTGGGGGTGATGTCGAGGAGCAGCTGGTAGGCCTCGCCTTCCTCGACGGGGGAGAGGTCGGCGCGGTGCTGGTTCTCGATGACCATGGCCGCGATCTGCTGCTCGCGGGTGGTCAGGTCGTGGCGGACGATGACAGGGACCGTCTTCGCCTTGGCCTCGATGGCCGCGGCGAGGCGGCGGTGGCCCGCGATCAGGCAGTACTCGACGCTCTTGCGACGGTGGCCGGCGGCAAGGTCCTCGGGCAGGCTGTCCCAGGGGACGACGACGAGGGGCTCGAGGACGCCGTGCTCGGTGATGGACGCGGCGAGGTCGGCGACGTCGCCCACGTCGTGGCGGGGGTTGTCCGGGTGCTTCGCGATCTTGCCGAGCGCGATGTGCTCGAGGGTCGTGGTTGGAGCGGTGATGGTCATCGGTTGCTGCCTTCCGGGTGTGGTCGGGCGTGGGAGAAGCGCAGGCGGGTGGACCCGGTGCGCTGCGGGGTCTGCTTGTCGCGCAGGTGCGCAGGTACCGCCGCGAGCGCGGCGTCGGCGTCAGCGTCGATCTGGCGGGCGAGGTCGGGCTGGTCGCTCATGCGACCTGCTCCTGCGCGGCCAAGGCGTCACGGCGTACCCGGTAGACGAACTGCTCGTGCAGTCCGGTCTGGGCGATGATCTGTCCGGACGACAGGCCCTTGCGGGTGAGGTCCTCCACTGCTGCGCGGTTGCTGGTGGCGCGGCGCTGCTGACCGTTCGCCTGGATGTTGGCGGCGCGGCGCATCTGGCGACGCTCACTGGTGGACGTACCAGCCCACACACCTGTGACGCTGTTGGTCAGGGCGAACTCCAGGCACGAGCTCGCGACGGGGCAGGAGCCGCACAGCGGCTGCAGCTCCTTCGCGCGCTGCGGCTCGATGCCAGGCGAGTCGGGGAAGAACAGCTCAGGGTCGACCTGCAGGCACGGCTGCTGCCCACCGAAGTCCGGGAGGACCACTTCGCTGGTCATGCTCGCGCCCCCTTTGTCGCGAGCGCGTCGCGGACCTTCCCGACGAAGGGAGTGTTCTGCGATGCCCGAGCCCGGAGGCCATGGGCGCGGCGCTGTGCTCGGCTCATGCCGCGGTTGCTGTGCACGACGACGGGGACGCGGGTCGGTGCGTCGAGGACAGACGCCGGGGTGCTTTCGTGGTGTGCCATGTCAGTTCTCCTGATGGGTTGTCGGAAGGTGTGCGTCCTTGTAGGCGAGCCAGACGGCCTTGGAAGGGATCCCGCGGTCGGCCACGGCGTGGCCCTGCTCGAGGGCCCACTCGCGGACGACGGCGCTGGTGACACCGGCCGCGCGCATCTCGTCCTTCATCCAGCGAGCCCGGTCCGTACTGGGGCGACCCTTCTGAACCTCACCCGAGGACCTGACGTCCACGCCGTGCTGGTGCAGCACCCGGGTGATGGTCGATGCGCCCGCCCCGAGAGCAGCGGCGACGGCGTGTGCGTTGCCGAGGTCGGCGTATAAGGCGAGGACGTGCTCATGGTCGAGGTCAGCCAGGCGCTGCGACACCGGGTTGCTCGTGCCGGAGAACTTCGTCCTGCCGTCGACGAGGGGGGTCCCGTGCCGGGCGAGAGTGCGACGAACCGTCACCGCGGAGGCGCCGACCTGCTCGGAGATCTCCCGAGCCGTCAGACCCTGCTTCGCCAGTTGGATCGCGTCGTCGACATTCCAATGTGGGGTGCGCCCCGGGCCCGGGCCACCGGCCCGAGGCAGGGAGATCCCCGCAGCGCGAGCGTCCGCACGGACTCGGCGGGCCGTCCAGCCCAACGCCTCCGCGATCTGCGGGGCGGTGTCACCCCTGGCTGCGAGCGCCTTGAAGTGTTCCCACTGCTCCCGCAGTTCGTTCGCGACCTCGGCGCTGTCGAGGTTCCCGTCTTCGGGGCGCGTCTTGGGGGATGAGCTCTTGGTGGCGCGGGACTTCTTCGCGCGCTTCGCCTTCGTGGACTTCGGGGATGCCTTCGTCGTGGTGGCGCTCTCCGCGGGCGAGAGCGGCTCGGGTCCGGACCAGCCACCCTCAGGGGCCTTGATCGGGGACTGGATGGTCTTGCGTGCCCGGGCGAGCTCGAGACGCTCCCACGGGTCGTCGTCGACGGCGGGCCGGGGACGGGCGAACGGCACGTGCCGGTGGTCGTGTACCGCGGCGTTCGCGTTGCCCTGCACCACGGGGCTCACGACCGGCCACCGTGGGAGATGGCGAAGGTCGCGACGTTCTCGGAGTCCAGGACCTGGCGCATGATGCCGCGGACCACGTCGACGACCTCGGCCTCGCGACCCGCAGGGGCCGGGACGAGGATGCGCAACTCGCCGTGGACATCGAAGGAAGGGTCATCCGGATCCGTGGACGACGAGAGGATCGTCAGCTGCGCGATCGGTATGGAGCGCTTCTCCGGGTGGCCCTGGGGCATGCCATCTGGTCGGGTGCTCATGCCCGGGCCGCCTTCCGCGATGCACGCGGCTGCGCGCTACCGAAGGGGGAGTAACGCACCACCCCGTCACCGACCCGCTGGCGAGGCGGCGCGGAGTGCGCCGCGGCGCTGTTACGGGCGCGCTCCACGGCGCCGGCCGAGAACTGCACCTCCTTCTGCTCGAGGGCCACGTCGTCGAGGACCTCGGCTGCGGCCGCGATCCTCGCCAGCCACAGGTAACGCTTACGGAGCTCGTCGGTGACCTCCTGGGGCGAGACTCCCCGGCGCAGACGCTCACTGCACGCGGCGATGGTCAGGTCGACCTCGGAGTTGTACTTCGCGCGGTGGTCGATGCCGGCGAGGACCTCGGCCGGTGTCGGAGCTGGTGCTGACGTGGTGCTCATTCGGTACCCTTCTCTCGTTCGTGAGGGTCGGCTTCTCCTGGTACGGGGGCCGGCCCTCCGTCTGTGCACACGGGGATTACTGGTTCGGGTGCCTGGCTCACGGGTCAGGCGCGTCGTCGAAGGGAAGCGGCTCCTCTTCCCACCGGGAGCTGGGCGCGAGCGCCGAGGCTGTGGATCGCTCGGCCTCGACCTGCTCGCGCCAGTCCGGGGGCGGGCCGTGGAGTTGGCTAGTGGCCGGGGTCGCGGGACACCGGTGGTTTCGCACGACCGGGCGACCGCACTGCACGCAGTACGGGCTCGAAGACGGTGAGGTGACGGCTTCCGCGTGGTCCTGACGAGTGCCCATCCGGATCGGCTCCCTTCGTCCTTACGTCTCGTGCTGGTCGGTGGTCGTGGGTGGGTGGTAGGTGGCCGGGTGGCGCTTCGCCGGTCCATTGCGCTGCCCTGGTGCCTCAACCCGAACCCGCAGCTGGGGGAGCAGCCACGTCGTGCGGGGAGGTCACCGGGCGAACCGGAGCGCCACCCGGCCGGTCTAGGGCGGCCCGACGAGAGCGAAGTCGGCTCGGCGGCCAAACAAGAGGGCCAGCACGTCGCGCTGGTGCATCGACAGGTCGAAGGGGGCGACTCCGGCGCGTCGTGCTTCCTCCTCGAGGTACGCCACGATCAGTCCCGGGTCGCGGCCGTTGCGCATCATCCGCAGCGCGACGTCCCACGGGTTGAGTACCTTCATGAGGCACCGTCCTCGGGTACGAGGCCGCACACTCCGCACCGGCCAGAGGGCTCGACCAGGTGGACATGGCTCGCGCCCCGGGCAGCCAGCAGGTACGTGCCGACCATGAGCACGAACGCGGTCGGCGTTCCGATCACGACGTCGAGGAGCGTCATCACCACTCCTCCCCAAAGGCGAAGCCGACGAGGGCCAGCAGGACGGTGAACGCGCCGAGCGCGAGGAGAAGGAGGGCGATCATCGCGTGCTCGTCTCGTAGAGCGCGTCGAGCTTCGCCCGGTCAGCGTCGGTGACGCTGTCGGACCAACCGCTCTGGTAGTCCTGTCGGAACCAGTGCATGTTGGACGGCTCCGCGCTGCTGTCGTGGCCCAGGCCCAGGCAGTGACCCAGCTCGTGGGTCACCACGTCGCCGGTGGTCTCGCCGGGCGCGAGGGTGATCGTGCAGGAGGCGAGGTAGTTCCCGTCACGGAAGGTGCGGGCGGCTTCGCCGCCGACGCCGGCATCCAGAGCCGTCGCGGGGCGGGTGCTGATCTGCGTCTCGCTGGGCGAGACGACTACGAACTCCACCGCGTCGCCCCACTGCTCAGACGCCACGACGAGGTCAGCAGTGATCGTGACCGTCTGCGCCTGCCAACGAGGAGGCCCGTCGTAGTCGCCCGGCGCGTGCGCGGCGAAGGCGACACCGGCAGGCGCAAGGGCGACCACCGTGAGAGCGCTCAGGATTCGCTTCGCGGTACTCACGCCATCGCCCCCTTCTTGCCGTGGGTGGGATCGAGCCGCAGCCCGGTCTTGACGACCCGGGCCTGCTCCGCAGTGAGACGCCTCGGCGCCGAAGCCGCGAGCGCCGCCACGGCGTCGGCCCAGGCGTCGCCGTGCGCCTGCCTGCGAGCGCGGTCGCGAGATGAGACCTGGTCACGGGGCGTGGTCTTGGTCATCGCGGCGTCTCTGGGGCGGCGCGCATCGTCCTCGGACATCGGCTCCGAAGTCGCGAGGGCGCTCATGCCGACATCTTCTGACGAGTGATGCCCCGCGCGTTTGTCACTCGGTGCACGCGAGAGGACCTCATGCGCTCGAAGAGGTCCTCCACGTCGCGGTCGAGCCACTTTGCGATCTGCTCGGCGAGGTCGTCGGAGCAGTTGGGCATCGTGCCGGTTTCGAGTGCGGAGATAGTCGCCTGGGTGCATCGGCACAGGGCGGCCAGGTCCCGCTGGCTGTACTTGGCGCGCTTGCGTGCCCTGCGCAGCGCCTCCTTGTCGGTGACCTTCATCCATGTCTCCCTGAGGTATCGAACCTTCGGTCTGCGACTCATCTTGCTCCCCTTCCCTCGTATTGACAAGTGGAGCATGGCGCACCTGTCAGTCACTTGTCAACATTCCGCCGTGCGGGCCCTACGAAACCGTGGGCGCGGGATGGTTCACTTGTCACGAATACAAGTGCGGCCGGTGGCACCAGTGACACAAGATGGAGGACTGTCGTCCCGTGATGAACGAACGCCTGACGCTGCGAGAGGTCGCTCAGACCGTGCTGACGAAGCACGATGTGAGTGGTCGGCAGCTGGATGCCTTGGCGCGGAGTCGTGGGCTGACGATCAGCTACACGACGATCAACGCCATGGCTGCGGGCTCGTACAGGTCCACGCCGTCGGACAAAACACTCGACGCGCTGGTGTCCCTGTCGGGCCTCGACCAGGCAGTGGTGTACGCCGCAGCTCGCCGACCGATTCCTCTCGCGCCCTTGGCTGAGCGGCTCCCGGTAGACGCGGACTCGCTCACGGGGGAACAGCAAGATGCTGTTCTCGCGGTCGTTCGTCAGTTCGCCAAGGCCAACCGGGCCTTGGACCGAGGACGAGAGGACGTGGGGAACGATGAACGTTCCGCCGCCACCACCCAGGTCCCGGGGAGCGGGGCCGTCATACACCAGCTGCCGAGCGCGACAGCGTTGGACTCGACCATGCCCGACGACGTCGCCGCACGATCGCAGGAGAGCAAGGGTCGCGCCCAAGTAGAGCGCGACCGGCAGGACGACGAGGGGGAGGCTCCATGACCTTTGGATTCCGCGTGTACACCTTCCAGACCTTCAAGCGGAAGGGGAGGACTCCGGAGGATCTGAGTGCGATCGCCGCTGACCACGCATCCACAGTCGCAGCACTGCTCGATGCTTATCGAGGCGAGGTGTTGAGTGGCCGGCCGGACTACCAGGACCTGCGCGGCGAGGTCCCCGAGGCATCCCCGGGGGACTACGAGATCAAGATCCAATCGGTCGATCAGGTGGGTCTGACCGTTCGATGCGAGGTGAGCTTCGGAAAGATCGGGGGACACGACGATCTCCTCCGTCGCGATGGTCGATCCACATCCATTGTTGGCGACTCTGCGACCCGCCGGTTCCGAGTCGACCTGTACTATCCGCGCTCTGGTGACGAGGGCATCCTCGTGACCGAGGTTCGGAGCAGGTCTGCCCCTGTCTCCGACCTGCTGGCGTGGTTGAGACGCTTCGAGGCCCTGCACTTTGCGGACGACTCCAGCAACGTCGAGTACTGGCGATCCATCCGGATCCAGACGATCGCTGACGTTGACCACTTGCTCGCGCTGATCAAGAACGCGCGCAGGACCACGGTCCAGTTCAGGTCGATGGGACCACCGACCGCGCGTGGGCGGCGCCCGGTGAAGAAGGGGGAGCTGGAAGTGACGGACGTGACGAGCGCTCAGGCCGCTGAACTGGTCAAGGAAGTCGTGGGGTGGGTAGAGGGCAATAAGAAGGGCGCGGTCGCCCGGACGGCATCGAGGGTAAACCTCGATCTGGGAAAGATCCGCGACGGCGGGATGGACGTCAACCGGACGACAATCCGGCTGGAAGGCGACCAGCCGCTGTCGGTGAGCCCAGATAATGTCGATGACGTCTTCACCTACCCTCTGAGTAAGAACCTCCGTCTTGATGGGGGATCTTGGCGGTACCGGACGGTGGAGAAGGCGCGGGACCTCGCCAAGCAGGAGGCGCTGGACCTAGAATTCGAGTAGTTGACTCATGGTGGGAAGCGGTGTCACGGATGCGTGAGTGGATACTCAAGGTCGGCGCAGGACTACGGACTGACAGATTCTCCCTAGCCCCGCTTTGGTCGGCGGTGGCCGACGGAGTTCGCCACCGTCGCGTTCACGAGGATGAACCACGCGACTACGGTGCTCTGCTGATTCTCTTCGTGCCGCCGACTCTGTTGGGCCTCCTGTCGCTCGGGCTCGGCTGGCAAATTCGAGCGGCGGACTCACTGATTGCCGGGCTGTCACTGTTGGCGGCTGCGCTGTTGGCCGTCTTCGTCCAGCTCTCTACGTGGAGACAGCGGCTAAGTCCGGGGGGTAAGCCGGAGGCCGTAGTTAGCTACGAGGGCCCGCAACGACGCGCGATCGATGAGGCTGCTGCACAGACTCTGTGGGCAAGCCTAATAACCGTGCTGACAGCGCTGTGTCTCGTGGTGATCGCGAACACTGTCTCGATCGACCGCGCAGGAGACGCTGTGGCTTCTTGGGCGCAGCGTGGTCTTACCGCGGCGGTCGTCGCCCTAGGTGCCTATCTCGTTCTGACTTTTCTCTTGATCGTGAACCTCCTGTGGGATGCCTACGAGAACGCCCGCAGCGGCCCAGTGCCTGCGCAAGGTGACACTCAGGACCGCTCGACGCCCTCCGGGGGGCCACTTCACAGGTAGCTCGGATGTCACCGGCCTCATCTAGCGTCCCGGTCATGCATCTGCCTCACCCGTGGCGCGAACTCCGCGCCCTCGCACACGTCGCCGTGCACTTCGACGAGCTGCAGCTTGGCGTGTGGGGCGTCAACGACGGCCGCGAGCGCATCTGGCTGGACGCTCGCTTGAGCCAAGTGGAGCGGCGGTGCACGCTCGCGCACGAGCTGGTCCACCTGTGGCGCGGACATGCCGGCTGCCAGGACGAACGCACCGAGCGTCTCGTTGAGGCCGATGCAGCGCGGTACCTCCTGCCGGATCCGTGGGACGTGGCCAACGAGCTCGTGTGGTCCGGGGGCGACCTCGAGATCGCCGCAGACGAACTGTGGGTCGATGAGCCCACCCTGCGAGCGCGGCTCGACGCTCGGCATCTGCGCCCGGCGGAGCGGGCGATCATCGTGGAGCGGATCAACCGGTTGGAGGTCGGGGCATGACAGAGCTCGAGGAGCAGCTGCTGGACGTCTGGCGGAGATGGCCGCTCGATGGGCAGCGTGACCGTAGGCTCAACGCCTTCGCAGAGCTCGGTCTGGGCGAGACGAGAGCTCTGCAGGTGATCAACCGACTCCTGTCCATGCCGGCGGCGTACCGCTACGATCCGGTGACCGTGGCGCGTCTGCGCCGGCTGAGGGACTCGAGGACGCGCCGCCCGGCTTAGCGCCTCCACTCGCTTGGTCCGTCACCCATGAGGGCGAGCACGATGAACCTAGATGTGCAAGCATCGGCGCTTATTGCTTGCATGTTGGGTTAATGGGTGCAATTATGCAGGCATGAGGGATGACATGCCTGCACAGAACCGCGGCGAGCACGACCCCTCCGAGGAGGGTCCGACGAGTGGACGTGCGAGAGGAGGTCGTGCCCGCGCCAAGAAGCTCTCTCCTCAAGAACGCTCCGCTATCAGCCGGCGTGCGGCTCGAACTCGATGGGACGAGCCCGACAAGGTGGCTGTGTGCGGCTCGTCGGACAAGCCCCTGAGGGTCGGCGACGCCGAGCTCTCCTGCTACGTCCTTGACGACGGGACCAGGGTGCTCACGCAGGCGAGTTTCTTGCAGGCACTCGGCCGTCACCCCAGAGCCAACACCCGGAGCCTGTCCGGAGTGCCGCCAATCCTCCAGGGGCAAGCCATCGCGCCGTTCATCCCTCGCGAGGTGATGGAGAAGGCCGCTCCGATCACGTTCAGGCTTCCGAACGGTGGACGGGCCAGTGGGTACAACGCTGAGCTTCTGCCCGCGGTTTGTGAGATCTACCTGGCAGCGCGTGAGAACAGGGCACTGCCGTACCAGCAGATGCACGTGGCTCAGCAAGCTGAGATCCTCGTCCGCGGCTTGGCTCGCGTGGGCATCATCGCCCTTGTCGACGAAGCCACTGGGTACCAGGAGATGCGCCAGCGTGACGCTTTGGCGAGGATCCTCGAGGAGTTCGTTGCGAAGGAACTCCAAGCGTGGGTCAAGACCTTTCCTCCAGAGTTCTACGAAGAGATGTTCCGGCTCAGGGGTCTTGACTACAAGAAGGACGGTGTCAAACGTCCGCAGTACTTCGGCACGCTGACTAACGATGTGGTGTACGACCGTCTGGCGCCCGGCGTACGGGAGGAACTGAAGCGAAAGGTCCCGCGAAATGAGAGCGGGCGCCCGGCTGCGAGGCTGCATCAGCAACTGACAGCGGACACGGGACATCCCAAGTTGCGTGAGCACCTTGCCTCTGTCGTCTCGATCATGAAACTGAGTGAGTCTTGGGACGATTTCAAGGGGAAACTCGACCGTATCCATCCGAAGTTCGGCAAGACGATCCCGTTGGATCTCGACACCTAGACCGTCACGACCAGGAGATTTCGACCGTGGCCGGGTTGAACCATCGCGCGCCGCGGCCGGGGGAGTGGAGCCGGATCGTGGCGAGTGAGGCGAGGATCTGGCGTTGCATCTCAGTCGGGGTGGAACGCCACCCGACCGCGAGGTCGTCGTGCTCGAGCAGGGCGGCGACGGCTGGGCGGCGGGAGAGGCTGGCGAGCTCAGCGGTGAGGTCGTCGAGGCGGGCCCGGAGCTTGGTGGAGATGCGGCGCAACTGGAGTTCGTCGACGTCGCCGGCTGCGTAGGCATCAGCGACGCCGTCCAGGCGAGCGCGCAGGGTGGTCTCTTCGGCGCGGAGTGCGGCCGCGTGCTCGGGCGAGACGGGGTCGAGCAGGTCTGTGGTGGGTGTGCGGGCGAGTCGTTCGAGGAGGACGTCGCTCACGTACTCCTCGATGGGTGCGGCGGCGCGGGAGAGGTGTCGTTTCGTGGAGCAGTAGTAGAGGCGAGGCCGGTCGCCGGAGCGGGTCGAGTAGACCCGTGTCGGCTCGGCACAGATGCCGCAGGTGGCCACACCCACGAGCAGCGGGGACGACTGCTTCGGTCGTCCCGGTTGCCGGGCGGGGTCAGCGAGCAGCGCCGCGAGCGCCCGGTGGTCATCGACGCTGATCATCGGTGGCCACGCGCCTTCGCCGATGACGGCGCCGTGGTGGACGAGCAGGCCGGCGTTCCTGGGGGAGGCCAGCATGCGCCGCAGCTCGGTGGGGTGCCATCGGTTGCCGGCCGTGGTGACCACCCCTGCTCCGGTGAGTTCCCGGGCGATCGAGGACAGCGAGGCGCCGGCGAGGAGCGCCGCGGTGGCCTTGCGGACCCACGCGGCCTCGACCTCGTTGTGTGCCATGCCGTCGGTGGTGAACCCGAACGGGCGCCGACCGACGTGCATCAGCCCAGCCGCGCGGCGTTGCTCGCCCGCGGCGCGCTGACGCTCAGACTTGCGTTCGACCTCCGCCCGGGCCACAGCGCCCTTGATGCGCGCGAACAGCCGCCCGTTGTCCGTGGACAGGTCAGCGTCGCCACCGACGGACGCGAGCGCGATGCCGTGCCGGTCAGCGAGCTCGATGAAGTGCTCGATCTCGATGGGGCGGCGGGTGAGGCGGTCGAGGTCCCAGACGACGACGGCGTCGATGACGCCGGCGGCGAGGTCGTCGAGCATGGCCTGGTACTCGGGTCTGGGCTTGCCTGAGTAGGCGGAGAGGTCGTTGTCTTCGTAGACGCGGTGGACTGGCCAGCCCTTGGCGTCGGCGGCCTCGCGGCAGGCTTGCTGCTGTCGGGTGACGCCGAGCCTGCGGCCGGTTGGGTCGCTGCTGATGCGCACGTAGATCCCCGCGGTTCTGGTCATGCCAGCCATCGTGGCGGCCCCCACTTTCAACGTGTGAACGTCGGTCGGGATCATCCTGAAGATCCCCAAGCGGGACGTCGTCGCCATGCAGTGTCGCCAGCCCAGCCTCGAGGGCACCGGCGAGATCCCTCTGCGCCGCCTGGTCAAGGAGGCGCTGCGGATGCGGCCCTCCCGGATCATCGTCGGCGAGGTGCGTCAGGCAGAGAGCCTCGATCTGCTCATCGCGCTCAACTCGGGCCTGCCGGGGATGTGCACGATCCACGCCAACTCGGCCCGCGAGGCCGTGACGAAGATGTGCACCCTCCCGCTGCTGGCCGGAGAAAATGTCAGCTCCCGCTTCGTCGTGCCCACCGTGGCCGGCTCGATCGACCTCGTCGTCCATGCTGCGCTCGAGGTCGACGGCACACGCCGGGTCCGGGAGATCGTCGGGCTGCCCGGCCGCATGGAGAACGACGTCGTCGAGATCAGCGACATCTTCACCACTCGTGAGGGTCGGCTCGTGCGGGCCGATGGTTTCCCGCCGCACCGCGACCGCTTCGAACGCGCCGGGTACGACCTCGCCGCGCTGCTCGCCGGAGGTCGCCCGTGACCGGAGTCCTCGTGGGGGCCCTGCTCGGTGCCGGCCTCTTCCTCATCTGGTGGTCCACCTGGCCGCAGGAGCCCACGCGTGCGCGCGAGCCGCAGGAGCATCGGCTGCTGCGTCAGCTGCGGGACGAGCTGGCCCAGGCCGGTTACCGGGGGATCGGGCCGGTCGGTCTGCTCGCCGCCTGCGTCATCGCCTTCCTCCTGGTCTTCGTCACCGTCACCGCGGTGACCACGGTGCCGAGCATCGCGCTGTGCTTTGCCGTCATGGCCGGATGGGTGCCGGTGGCCGTCGTGCGGATGCGGGCGCGCTCGCGTCGCGCCCACCTTCGCGAGCTGTGGCCGGACGTCGTCGACAACGTCACCTCCGCCGTACGGGCTGGTCTCGCGCTCCCCGAGGCGCTCGCCCAGCTCTCGGTACGGGGTCCGGATGAGTTGCGTCCGGCCTTTCGCGACTTCGCCGGCGACTACCGCACGACCGGTCGGTTCAACGACTGCCTCGACCGGCTGAAGGACCGCCTGGCCGACCCGGTGGGCGACCGACTCGTGGAGTCCCTGCGCATCGCCCGCGAGGTCGGCGGCTCCGATCTCGGGTCCCTCCTGCGGACCCTGTCGACCTTCCTGCGTGAGGACGCCCGCACACGCAGCGAGCTGGAGACGCGGCAGTCCTGGACGGTCAACGCCGCGAGGTTGGCCGTCGCCGCCCCGTGGATCGTGCTCGCGCTCCTCTCGACCCGGCCCGAGTCCGTGCAGGCCTACAACAGTGCCGCGGGAGCGGCCGTCCTCGCCGTCGGGGCGGCCGCGACGGTGCTCGCCTACCGGCTCATGGTCCGGATCGGTCGCCTCCCGGAAGAGGAACGGGTGCTGAGATGACCGATCTCGTGCACTCCATCGGCCCGGGGCGCGGCGGCGCGCTGCTCGGTCTCGTTCTCGCGCTCGGTGTCGTGCTCGTGCACCAGGGGCTGCCACGACACCGTCAGGCTACGCTCGAGGACCGGCTCGCGCCCTATCTGCGGGACACCCCGAAGCCCTCCCGGCTGCTCACGGCGCCGGAGGTGCCCTTGGCCGCCGTCATCCCGACCGTGCTGCGGCCCCTCGTCAGCGACCTCGCCCGGCGGGTGGAGTCCGTCCTCGGCGGCACGAGCTCGGTACGACGTCGGCTGCTGCGCGCGGGCCGGGAGCCGGACACCGACCACTTCCGTGCGGAGCAGGTCGTCTACGGATTCGGCGGGTCGGCGCTGGGTGGTCTGCTCGGGGTCGTCTTCGTCACCAGCGAGGGCCGCTCACCCTTCTTCCTCCTCGTGCTCATCGTCCTCGGCTTCGCCTGCGGTGTCGTCGTCCGCGACTCGTCCCTGTCCAAGGAGGCCGACCGCCGCGAGGCGAAGATGCTCGCCGAGTTCCCCACGGTGGCCGAGCTGCTCGCGCTCGCGGTCGGAGCAGGTGAGGGAGCCGCCGGTGCCTTGGAACGGGTCGTGCGTCTCTCCCAGGGGGAGCTGTCCGATGAGCTGGGCCGGTGCCTCGCGGATGCCCGCGCCGGAGCCAGCCTGCCCACCGCTCTGCAGGGGCTCGCCGACCGCACCGGGCTGAGCTCGCTCGCCCGCTTCGTCGACGGGATCGTCGTCGCCGTCGAACGCGGCACCCCCCTCGCGGACGTCCTGCGCGCGCAGGCCCAGGACGTCCGTGAGGAGGGCCGCCGCCAGATCATGGAGGCCGGCGGCAAGAAGGAGATCGCGATGATGGTCCCGGTCGTCTTCGGTGTCCTCCCCGTGACCATCCTCTTCGCCCTCTTCCCGGGACTGGGCTTCTTCCAGTTCCAGATGTGACCGACCCACCACCGCCACGAAGGAGATCGATCCACATGTCCGACCAGCTCATCAAGGCACACATCCGCATGAGCGCTGTCACCCGTCGTGCCGTCACGCGCCTGCGTGACGAGACCGGCGACGTCCCCGGCTGGGTGCTGATCACCCTGATGACCGCGGCCCTGGTCACCGGCATCTGGGCGATCGCCGGGGAACAGCTCAAGAGCATGTTCAAGAGCGCCCTGGAGGGTGTCACCGGCCCGGACCAGGTCCACAACTGATCATGACCCGCAGGCTCGGGGACGACACCGGCTCCGCGGTCGTCGACTTCACCCTGACCTCCGCGCTGCTGCTCTTCGTCTTCCTCGCGGTCTTCCAGCTCGGTCTGGCACTGCACGTGCGCAACACCCTCGTCTCCTGTGCCTCGGAGGGTGCTCGCTACGGAGCCCGGGCAGGGTCGAGTCCGGACCAGGGCGCCGAGCGTGCTCGGGACCTCATCGACCGGTCGCTCTCGGAGCGCTACTCCGAGGGGGTCTCCACCCGGGTGGAGACCACCGGTGCCGGCGTCGAGGTCCTCGTCGTCGACGTGATCGCCCCGGTGCCGGTCGTCGGCCCGATGGGGCCGAGCGAGGGCTTCGACGTGCGTGGTCGGGCCTTCCTGGAGGAGCAGTGAGCACGTGGCGGGCCCGGCTGTCCGACGAAGGGGGCACCGCCGTCATCGAGTTCGTCTGGTTGGCGATCCTGCTGCTCGTCCCGTTGATCTACCTCGTCCTGTGCCTCGCCCGGCTCCAGGCCGGGTCCTATGCCGTGACCCAGGGAGCGCGCGAGGCCGCGCGCGCCTTCGTCACCGCCGAGGACGACAGCTCGGCGCAGGCCCGGGCGCGCGCTGCGTCCGACATCGCCTTCCGGGACCAGGGTTTCGCCGACCACGGTGACCTGACCGTGGCGTGCTCGGCCAGCCCGTGCCTCTCGCCCGGTGGGTCCGTGACGACCCAGGCCACGGTCACCGTTCCCCTGCCGCTCGTGCCCTCCTTCCTCGGCGACGTGGTTCCCCTGGAGATTCCGGTCTCGGCGAGCCAGGTGGCGCCGGTCCCGGAGTACGAGGTGCGATGACCACCCTTCGCGCCCCCGCCACGCGCCGTGGTGCCCATCTCGGCCCGCGTGCCCGGGACGAGCGCGGTCAGCTGTCCATCCTCGTCCTCGGGCTGACCGTCATCGCGATGACCCTGATCATCGGGGGGCTGGCGGTCACCTCGGTGCAGATCTCGCGCATGCGGCTGCTCGACGCCGCCGACTCGGCCGCCCTCGAGGCGACCGACGAGGGGGTCGAGCGGATCTACGACCAGGGCCTGGGGGAGACGCTGCCCCTGACCGACGACGTCGTGCGCCGCAGTGCCGCGGAGCACCTCGCGGGTCGCGACCGACCCCACGGTCTGGAGGGCTGGGAGGTGGCCGAGGGCACCGGCAGCCCGGACGGGCGCACCGCTGTCGTCCGGCTGCGGGGAGAGGCGGATCTACCGCTGGTCGGGGGGCTGCTGGAGTCCCTGGGTGGGTCCGTGACGGTGACCGTCGAGTCGAGGGCGCGGGCCGACGTGGTCGAGGACCCACCCTGATCGTCGGCTGCCCTCCCACGCAGGCCGACGACCTGACACTATGACGACGCGGACACATCGCGTCCAGCAGGTCCAGGAGGAATGCACGTGGAGGAACAGCGGTCGGTGGACGAGCACGAGCGGCCCGACGAGGACCCCACGGTGCCCGAGATCGAGCCGGATGCGCCGATCGAGTCCGACCCCACGCGCGATGACAGTCCTCCGGTCGTGCACACCACCGAGGGCGACGTCCTGCGGGCCGGGGAGGTCCACGAGAGCGAGACCATCCCCGCCGACGAGGTGCGCGATCCCGACCGGAGGCACGAGCACCCGGACGACCGGCCGATCGTGCGGGTCTCCCTCCCCCCGACCCTGACCCTGCTGCTCGGGCTCGCAGCCGGCGTCATCGCCATCGCGGGGCTGAAACAGGTCGCCGGGATCGTCGCGCCGACCTTCCTCGCGGGGACGCTGATCATCGCCGTCTACCCGGTCTACAAGTTCCTGCGCCGGATCCTGCCCGGGGCGATCGCCGGCCTGCTGCTCATCGTCATCCTCTACGGGATCCTCGCCGCGCTCGGCGCCTCGATCGGGATCGCGGCGACCCGCTTCGCCAACGAGCTGGCCAAACCGGAGTACGTGAGCACCTTCACCGGGCTGGTCAGCGACGCCCGCTTCATGCTCGTCGAGTACGGCGTCGAGGCGACGGAGATCGACGAGGCCATCGCCAACTTCGACATCCGCAACCTCGCCGGCGTCGCGACCTCCCTGGCCAACACCGTCACCGGGCTGACGACGACGATGCTCTTCCTGCTGACCGTGATGATCTTCCTGGTCATGGATGCCGGGGGTTTCGGCCACCGGCTGGAGGCCATCCACCGGTACAAGCCCGATGTCGCCGACGCGCTCGTGGACTTCGGGTACCGGGTGCGCAGGTACTGGATCGTCTCGACGGTCTTCGGTGTCATCGTCGCGGTCATCGACTACGGCGCCCTGGTGTGGCTGGGTGTGCCCCTGGCGATGACCTTCGCGCTGCTGTCCTTCGTGACCAACTACATCCCCAACGTCGGCTTCGTCCTCGGTCTGATCCCACCAGCCTTCATCGGCCTGCTCTCCGGGGGTGTGTCGACGATGGTGTGGGTCATCGTCGTGTACTGCGTGGCGAACTTCGTCATCCAGACGATCCTCCAGCCGAAGTTCACCGGCGACGCGGTCGGGATCAACGCCTCGACGGCCTTCCTGTCGCTGGTCTTCTGGGCCTACGTCTTCGGTGCCCTCGGCGCCCTCCTGGCGATCCCCTTCACCCTGCTCGTGAAGTCGCTGCTCATCGACCGGGACCCGAAGACGCGGTGGATCACCCCCTTCATCTCGAGCAGTCCGCATCAGCCGGAGGAGCGCTCGTCCGCGTGAGCGGCGGGGAGGCGACGATCTCGCGGCCGGCCCTGCCGTAGGGTGACCTGTCGTGGCAATTGACTTCGCATCCGAGATCCAGAACCTGCGTACGACCATGGCGTCGGTGCGTGAGGTGACCGATCTGAGCGCACTGGAGGCGCAGATCGCCGACCTCGAGCAGCAGGCGACGGCGCCCGACCTCTGGGACGACCCGGACAAGGCGCAGGGCGTGACGTCCGCGCTCTCCCGGGCCAACCACGAGCGTGAGCGCATCCTCGCCATGGACGCACGCATCGACGACCTCGAGGCGCTCATCGAGCTCGGCTCCGAGGAGGGTGGAGCGGACGGCGCCGAGGTCCTGTCCGAGGCCCAGGCCGAGCTGACCAAGGTCACCAAGGCCGTCGGACAGCTGGAGGTCCGCACCCTCCTGTCGGGGGAGTACGACGACCGCTCGGCGGTCGTGACGATCCGCGCCGGCGCCGGTGGCGTCGATGCCGCGGACTTCGCCGAGATGCTCATGCGCATGTACCTGCGCTGGGCCGAGCGCCACGGGTACCCGACCAAGGTCATGGACACCTCCTACGCCGAGGAGGCGGGCCTGAAGTCGGCCACCTTCGAGGTCAACGTCCCCTACGCCTACGGCAACCTCTCCGTCGAAGGGGGGACCCACCGCCTGGTGCGGATCTCGCCCTTCGACAACCAGGGTCGCCGACAGACCTCCTTCGCTGCCGTCGAGGTCATCCCGCTCATCGAGGGCACCGACTCGATCGAGGTTCCGGAGAACGAGCTGAAGGTCGACGTCTTCCGCTCCTCCGGCCCCGGCGGGCAGTCGGTCAACACCACCGACTCCGCCGTGCGCATGACGCACATCCCCACCGGCATCGTCGTGTCGATGCAGAACGAGAAGTCGCAGATCCAGAACCGCGCGGCCGCACTGCGGGTCATGCAGTCGCGCCTGCTCCTGCAGAAGAAGGCCGAGGAGGCCGCCGAGCGCAAGGAGCTCGC
Organism: Janibacter sp. GS2; assembly: GCF_051200835.1. GTDB lineage: Bacteria > Actinomycetota > Actinomycetes > Actinomycetales > Dermatophilaceae > Janibacter. The sequence continues at coordinate 2,906,884 of NZ_CP195161.1, read as the reverse complement.
GGGCGACGTCAAGGCCAGCTGGGGTGACCAGATGCGCTCCTACGTGCTCAACCCGTACCAGATGGTCAAGGACCTGCGGACCGAGCACGAGACCGGCAACCCGTCGGCGGTCTTCGACGGTGAGATCGACCAGTTCATCGAGTCCGGCATCCGCTGGCGCATCGAGCAGGCCAAGGCCGAGGACTGACCCGGCCCACGGGCCCGAACGCGCCGAGATCACGGTGATGTCACGGGCCGTCGTGCCCTGCGGCTTATCCTGCAGGCGGCCAATGTCCCCTTCGTCCCCCGAGGCCGCGTGCAGTAGATGATCCGATTCGAGAACGTCACCAAGAGGTACCCCAACCAGAGCCACCCGGCACTCGGCGGGATCGACCTCAACATCGACCGCGGGGAGTTCGCCTTCATCGTCGGTGCGTCCGGCTCCGGGAAGTCGACGTTGGTGCGCCTGACGATCCGCGAGGAGGTCGTCAGCGGCGGCCGTCTCCTCGTCGGGGGGCACGACCTGCGCGGCATGCCGCAGCGCAAGGTGCCGCAGCTGCGCCGCCAGGTCGGCACGATCTTCCAGGACTTCCGCCTGCTGCCGAACAAGACGGTCCAGCAGAACGTCGCCTTCGCCCTGCAGGTCATCGGACGGCCCCGCCGCTCCATCCGCGCGCTGGTCCCGGAGACCCTCGAGCTCGTCGGCCTCGCCGGCATGGCGAAGCGGATGCCGCACGAGCTCTCCGGTGGCGAGCAGCAGCGGGTGGCCATCGCCCGCGCCGTCGTCAACAAGCCCCCGGTGCTCCTCGCCGACGAACCGACGGGCAACCTCGACCCGGCGACCAGCCTCGAGATCGTCAAGTTGCTGCGCCGCATCCACGACTCCGGCACGACGATCGTCATGGCCACCCACGACAACACCATCGTGGACGCGATGCAGCAGCGCGTGATCGAGCTCGAGGACGGGCTGATCATCCGCGACGAGCAGGGCGGCAGCTATGTCCCCAAGGTCGTCGACTCCCGTGACCGGGAGGAGCGGGAGGCCGGACGGACCGACGACGACCACGGCGGCGAAGGGGGAGTGGCCACCCACGAGCCTCCGGAGGAGCCCCCGCTGGGTGAGGTGCACGCCTTTGACGACTGGGACGACGACGCGGAGGACCTGCTGCGATGAAGCCCTCGGTATTCGCTGACGCCTGGGAAGGCCTGCGGCGCAACAAGTCCATCGCCGTCTCGGTGATCCTCGTGACGATGATCTCGATGTATCTCCTCGGCGTCGGTCTGCTCGCCCAGCAGCAGGTCGACCAGATGAAGGGGTACTGGTACGACCGCGTCCAGGTCTCGATCTACATGTGCACGGAGACCTCCGCCCAGCCCAACTGCTCCACCGGTGGCGTGACCGAGGACCAGAAGGAGTCCATCTCGGCGCAGCTGACGGAGATGGAGCCACTGGTCGAGGAGGTCTACTTCGAGTCCGAGCAGGAGGCGTACGACCGCTTCAAGGAGGACTACAAGAACTCCCCGCTCGCCAGCAACATCCGCGTCGGTGACATCCCACCCAGCTACCGTGTGCAGCTGAGTGACCCGGAGGAGTACGCGACCGTCGCCTCCGCCTTCGACGGAGCGCCCGGTGTGGCCAGCGTGCCGAACCTGCGAGAGGTCTTCTCCCCGCTCTTTCGGGCCATCAACATCATCACCGCCGTCATGGTCGGCCTCGCCGTCCTGACACTCGTGTCCGCGGTGCTCCTCATGGCCACGACGATCCGGCAGGCGGCCTTCACCCGCCGTCGTGAGATCGCGATCATGAAGCTCGTCGGTGCCTCCAACCGCACGATCCGCACCCCCTTCATCATCGAGACCGTCTTCTCCGGGCTGATCGGGGTGGTGATGGCGATCGGATTGCTGTGGGTGTCCGCCTGGGCGCTCTTCGACCGATATCTGCTCGAGGAGAACTCCACCGCAACCGCCTTCATCTCGGCGGACGACGTGTGGTTCATCGCCCCCTTCCTCGTCCTGGGGGTCGTGGTGCTCGCCATCGCGACCTCGACGGTGACGCTCTGGCGCTACCTGCGGGTGTGACACGCCGCGCCCATTCCGCGGGCAATGCTGTCCACGCCCGTGCTTCGTGGCTACCGTGGTCCGCGATGCGTTCTACCCCCAGGCCCCCGGCCCGTCGCCGAACCCGTGCTGTCACCGGTGCGGCGCTGTCGGTGTGCCTGCTCGCGGGCGCCGTGTCCCAGGCGGCGGCCGACCCGGACCCCGCGGACCGCAAGGCGACGGTCGACAAGCAGCTCTCGGACGCGAACGATGACCTGCACGACACCTCGACCGACCTGGTCAAGGCCTACGAAAAGCTGAAGTCCACCCGCGCCAAGTTGCCCGCGGCCCGGACCAAGGCCACCCGGGCCAAGGAGGCCGAGGAGAAGGCCCAGGGCGAGTACGACGACGCCGCGGCGGCCTATGACGTCGCGCAGGCCAACGAGCGCAAGGCGGAGAAGGAGCTGCGCTCGACGAGTACGAAGATCACCACCGCCAGGCGCGCCGTCGCCGGTTTCGCCGGGCGGGTCTACCAGCAGCAGGGCACGGGCACGCTGTCCGTCGCGGTCGGCACCGAGGATCCGAGCGACTTCGTCGACAAGATGGTCATGGCCGAGTCGGTCGGGGAGTCACAGGGAACCGCTCTGCAGGACCTGAGCGCCAACCGGGCCAACCTCGTCTCCACGGGTGACCGGCTCAGTGCGCTGCGGACCAAGACCAAGTCGGCCAAGGAGGCCAAGGAGACGAAGCTCGCGGCGTCGAAGGCCGCCAGCACCGCCGCGGACAAGGCCGAGAGCGAACTGGAGGGTCTCGAGAAGGACCAGACGAGCCAGGCGGCGACGCTGCGCGCGGAGAAGAAGAAGGACGAGAAGAAGGTCTCCAGCCTCAAGGCCGAGTCGGACAAGCTGACCAAGGTCCTGGAGGAGCGCGCTCGCAAGGCGCGGATCCGTGAGGCCGAGATCCGTCAGGCCCGCGAGGCGCAGGAGAAGCGTGAGGCCGAGGCCCGCGAGCGCGCCGAGGCGGCCGAAGCAGCCCGAAAGGCCAAGGAGAAGAAGGCCGCGTCGCGGCGGTCCTCGTCCAGCAGCTCGTCGTCCGGTGGCTCCGGCACCAGGCCGGCCGCGCCGGCCCCGGCCCCTGCCGACCCCAACCCGGCCCCGCCCTCGAGCTCCGGGGTGCTGGCCGCGCCGAGCACGGCCGCGGTCAGCTCCGAGTTCGGGCTGCGCTTCCACCCGATCCACCAGTCCTACCGGCTGCACTCGGGTCGGGACTACGGCGCCGCCTGCGGTACGCCGGTGGTCGCGGCGGCTGACGGCACGGTCGTCGCAGCGCACGTCGCCGGGGGGTACGGCAACCAGCTCGTCGTCGACCACGGGGTCAAGCGCGGGTCCTCGCTCGCCACGACGTACAACCACCTCGAGTCCTTCGCGGTGCGCAGCGGCAGCGTCAAGCGCGGCCAGGTCATCGCCTATGTCGGGACGACCGGCACCTCGACGGGCTGCCACCTGCACTTCGAGACCCGGGAGAACGGCACCCCCACCGACCCCCGCGGCTGGCTCTGACGCGACCACGCCGGCCAAACCGGTGGCCAGACCACCCCGGCCACCGGGTACGGTGACCCCCGACATCACGAAAACGAAGGGGGTGGATCCCGTGGCGAAGAAGAGCAAGGACGGCGAGCTCGTCGTCGCGCGCAATCGCAAGGCGCGGCACGACTACCTCATCGAGGAGACCTTCGAGGCGGGCGTCGCCCTCATGGGCACCGAGGTCAAGGCGCTGCGCATGGGCAGGGCCAGCCTCACCGAGGGCTACGCCGTCTTCTACGGGGACGAGCTGTGGCTCGAGCAGGTGCACATCCCGGAGTACGTGCAGGGGACGTGGACCAATCACACGCCACGTCGCCGGCGCAAGCTGCTGCTCCACCGGGCGGAGCTGGACAAGATCTCCGCCAAGGTCCAGGGCAGCGGGCGGACCGTGGTCCCGCTGTCGTTGTACTTCAAGAACGGTCGGGTCAAGCTCGAGATCGCCCTGGCCACGGGTAAGAAGTCCTACGACAAGCGGCACGCACTGCGCGAGCAGCAGGACCGCCGAGAGTCCGAGCGCGTCATCTCCGACCTGCGCAAGCGCCGCAACTGACCCGGATCGCCCGGGATCGTCAGTCCGTGGCGGGAATGTGTTTGGTCGCATCCGCTGTTGAGTGGATACTGAGAGAGCACAACTGAACAGCGTGACGTGTCCACCCCATGGGGGTGATCGGTTTCGACATTGGCCGGTCCTTCAGGGGAAGCGGGTCGAGGATGCACGGTCATCTCGTCAACGCTCCGTGCAAAACCAATAGGTGCCGATTCCAAGCGCACCGACTTCGCCCTCGCTGCCTGAGCGAGCCCGAAGTCCGTTGGCCTAGGTTTGATCTCGACCTAGATCCCAGCGTCAGCTAGAGATCTTGCTGCAGTGTTTCGTCGCGGGACACTGTGGGACTTCATCGCGACTGGGCCTGTCGGGGGACGTGTGCGTGCGAGCCCCGAGGCCGAGAAAATCCATAGCGCACTGCACCCGGAGAAGCCCTGATTGTCTGCCAGTGGACGCGGGTTCGATTCCCGCCACCTCCACCATTCGTGGTCACGTCACGCCAGCACATGAGGAAGGGCGGGACCGTGCGGTCCCGCCCTTCCCCATGTCGTGCTCACTTCTTGAAGGCGTCCTTGACCTTCTCGCCGGCGGCCTTGAGCCCGCCCTTCGCCTGCTGGGCATCGCCCTCTGCGCGGAGGTTCTCGTTGTCGGTGGCCTCACCCGCAGCGGACTTGGCCTTGCCGACGTTCTCGTCCTTGGCGTTCTCGAACTTGTCTTCGATACCCATGGGGGTCCTCCTGTGGTGGGTGAAGACTTCACGCAACCACAGCACGGGGGAAATGACCACCCCGGGGGATGTCAGTCGGCTGCGGTCTCTCGCGCGGCGACCTGCGCCTTGACCTCGTCCATGTCGACGTCCTGCACCGCGTCGAGCAGCTGCTGGAACTGCGCTCTGGGCAGCGCGCCAGCGCTCTGGTGGAGCAGGATGCCGTCGCGGAAGGCCATGAGAGTCGGCACGGAGGAGACATTGGCCAAGGACGCGAGCTCCGGGTTGTCGTCGATGTCCACCTTCGCGAAGGTCATGTTCTTGTGCTCGTCTGCCGCTTCCTCGAAGACCGGCGCGAACTGGCGGCAGGGGCCGCACCAGGACGCCCAGAAGTCGACGATCACGGTTCCGTCACCCGACACCGTCGAGCGAAAGAGATCCAGGTCGAGATCGGTGATCTTGGTCATGGCATCCACTGTAATCTGCCGGTCCACGGACTGGCGAAGCGTGGGTGTGCTGTGCTGGCCCCATGAGCACGATCGCCCCCCGCCGCCCCCTCGTGCTCGCGGTGGTCGTCGTCCTGATGGTGGTCCAGTCCGTCGTGGTGTACCTGCCCCTCGGCCCCGGTCCGCCATCCTCAATTCCGCACAGCGACAAAGTGATTCACGCCGTGGTCTTCGGGGGGCCGATCCTCGTGGCCGGGCTGGCGAAGGGGAGGTCGTGGCTGCTCGTCGGCCTCGTGAGCGCGGTGCACGCGCCGGTGAGCGAAGTCATCCAGCATCGGTTCCTCATCCACCGCTCGGGGGACCCGTGGGACGTCGGAGCCGACTTCGTGGGCATCGGCCTGGCCCTGGCGGGGGTATCCTTGGTGCTTCGGCGACCACGACGTCGCCGACTCTAGAAGCTCGCACGCCGCTTTCGACCATGGATGTCGCCCGCGATGAGTTGCGGGTTTATCCAGTCAAGTTGAGAGAAGTGTGAGCTGCCCCGTGCCGCCCAAGAAGAAGACCCGTTGGACGACCGCCCAGAAGAACGCCGCTGCGAAGAAGAAGGCCGCCTCGCAGGGTGCGCCCAAGCGACCCCACCGCGGACAGCGCCCCGCCGCTGACGCGCCCAGGACCAAGGACCGCTGGCGTGAGCGTGAGGAGCCCGCCGGGGCGGCGCGCCCCAAGCGCGTGCGCCGCGACGGAACCGAGGAGCGCGGTCAGCGCCCGTGGGAGCGTCAGCGCAGCGATGACCGTCGCAGCGGTGGCTACCAGGGCCGCAACGACGACAACCGCGGTGGTGGCTACCAGGGCCGCAACGACGACAACCGCGGTGGTGGCTACCAGGGCCGCAAGGACGACAACCGCAGTGGTGGCTACCAGGGCCGCAACGATGACAACCGCAGTGGTGGCTACCAGGGCCGCAAGGACGACAACCGCAGCGGTGGGTACCAGGGCCGCAAGGACGACAACCGCAGTGGTGGCTACCAGGGCCGCAAGGACGACAACCGCAGTGGTGGCTACCAGGGCCGCAAGGACGACAACCGCAGTGGTGGGTACCAGGGCCGCAAGGACGACAACCGCAGTGGTGGCTACCAGGGCCGCAAGGACGACAACCGCAGCGGTGGCTACCCCCCGCGCTTCGAGCGTGAGCAGACCCGCCGCCCGGTCGAGCGCGTCGAGGACCCGGAGGCGCTGCGCCAGGAGGCCGACACCTGGACCTCCTCGGCCCGCACCTCGATCAGCGGACCCGTGGACGTCGCCGAGGACAACGGCTTCGCCGGTCTCGGTCTGCCGCCCGTGCTCGTCGAGCGCCTGGCGCGCGACGGCATCACCTCGCCCTTCCCCATCCAGGAGGCGGCCATCCCGGACGCTCTGGCCGGCAAGGACGTCCTCGGCCGCGGCCAGACCGGGTCGGGCAAGACGCTCGCCTTCGGGCTGCCCATGCTCGCCCGCCTCGCCGGTGGTCGTGCCCGCAGCCGCAAGCCCCGCGCGCTGATCCTCGTGCCGACCCGTGAGCTGGCGATGCAGGTCAGCGACTCCCTCGAGCCGCTCGTCCACGTCGTCGGACTGCGACACAAGCTCGTCGCCGGCGGTCTGTCCTACACCGGCCAGACGGCTGCGCTCGACAAGGGGGTGGACGTGCTCGTGGCCACGCCGGGCCGCCTGGTCGACCTGCTCGATCGCAAGGCACTCACTCTCGACGAGATCGAGGTGGCCGTCCTCGACGAGGCCGACCACATGGCCGACATGGGCTTCCTGCCGTCGGTGACCCGCATCCTCGACGACTGCGCCCCCGGCGGGCAGCGCCTGCTCTTCTCGGCGACGTTGGACCGTGGCGTCGGTGACCTCGTCGCCTCGTACATGATCGACCCGGTCACGCACAACACCGATGACGTCGCGGCGAGCGTCTCGACGATGGAGCACCACCTGCTCCTCATCGATCCGCAGCACAAGAAGCAGATCACCGCCCGGGTCGCCTCGCGCTCCGGCCGAACCCTGATCTTCGCCCGGACGAAGCTCGGGTGCGAGCGGATCGCCGGTCAGCTGCGCGAGGAAGGCGTCCCCGCGGCGGCCCTCCACGGTGGTCTGACCCAGTCCGTGCGCAACAAGACGATCGGAGCCTTCCGTACCGGCGCGATCCCGGTGCTCGTCGCCACCGATGTCGCCGCGCGCGGCATCCACGTCGACAACGTGTCGCTCGTGATGCAGGTCGACCCTCCGGGCGACCACAAGGACTACCTCCACCGCGCCGGTCGCACCGCTCGTGCGGGGGAGCAGGGCAGCGTCGTCACCCTCGTCCTGCCGCACCAGCGCAAGGAGGTCATGCGCATGGCGTCCTCGGCCGGCCTCGAGGCTCGTCCCACGAAGACGACTCCCGAGGACGAGGTCCTCACCGGCATCGGGGCCACCGAGCCCACGGGTGAGCCGATCTCGGACACCGACTTCCGCAAGCTCGTCGACCCGCGCCCGGCGCGTCGTCACTCGGGCACCCGCGGACCGCGCGGCGCACGCAATCACCAGGGCGGCGGCAATCGTCGCCAGGGTGGTTACCAGGGGCGCTCTCGGGCCTAGGGTCGAGACATGGAGACCTCGCTCGCCGGCAAGCTGCTCGTCGCCACCCCGGAGCTGGGTGACGACCTGTTCGCCCGCAGCGTGGTCTTCATGCTCCAGCACGACGAGCTGACCGCCGAGGGCGTCGTGCTCAACAAGCCGCTCGACGCCCCCGTCGACGACGTCCTGCCCGGCTGGCAGGAGGGGGCCAGCGAGCCACGTCGCGTTTTCCAGGGCGGGCCGGTCCAGCTCGACTCGGCGATCGGGCTGGCCGGCCTTCCCGGGGACGTCGAGCCGCCTCCCGGGCTCAAGCGGCTCTTCGGCGCGGTGGCCCTGGTCGACCTGGACACTCCCCAGGAGATCGTCTGGCCGCAGGTCAGTGCGCTGCGGATCTTTGCCGGCTACTCCGGCTGGAGCGCCGAGCAGCTCGCCGAGGAGCAGGCCCGCGGTGGGTGGTACGTCGTCGACGCCGAGGTCCACGACGTCTTCGACGAGGACCCGGCGACGCTCTGGCGCCGCGTGCTGCGCCGCCAGACCGGTCCCGTGGGATGGGTGTCGACCTATCCCGTCGACCCAGCCCTGAACTGAGCCGGTCACCGGCCCGGTCCCGCTCCCTTCGTCCGGCCGCCCGCCTAGGATGAGCGCATGAGCACGCCCCTCGACCCGAACCAGCCCGGCGCCCTCCCGGAGTCCGGCGCCCCGTCCACCGCGGTGCTCGAGCGCACCGACCCGGACCCCCAGGTCGCCGAGCCGGGCGACCACGAGCGCTTCAGCCACTACGTGCGCAAGGAGAAGATCCTCGAGAGCGCCCTGTCGGGGGAGGCGGTCAAGGCCCTCTGCGGCAAGATGTGGATCCCCGGTCGCGACCCGGAGAAGTTCCCGATCTGCCCCATCTGCAAGGAGATCTATGACGGTCTTCGATCCCCGCAGGACGACGAGGACTGACCGCTGCAGTGGAGGCCTTCTACCGTCAGGTCGACGAGGGTCGCTTCGAGTCCCTCCCGCCGACGGCCGGTCCGTGGAGCCCGCACGCGCAGCACGCCGGCCCCCCGGCCGCCCTGCTCGCCCGGGCGATGGAGATGCATGAGCCCCGGGCCGACATGCGTCTGGCCGACGTGCGGCTGGACATCCTCGGCCCCATCCCGCTCGCGCCGTTGCACGTGGAGGTCGAGGTGCTGCGCGCGGGACGATCGATGGAGCTGCTCCAGGCGAGCGCGAGTGCCGACGGCAGGCCGCTGGCCATCGCGCGGGCCTGGCGCATCGTGCGGGCGCCAGAGGACTTCCCGAGCCTGACCGGCCACCGTGCCGCTGGCCCCGGGGCCGTCCCGGACACCGAGGTCACCGACGACGAGCGCTACCTCCGGATGCCCGGCGCCCACGAGGACGGATACCTGCGGGCCGTGGAGTGGCGCATCGTCGAGGGCGGCGTCGGCACGGGTGGCACGACCGTGGCGTGGGGCCGCCAGCGGATCCCGCTCCTGGCGGGCGAGGTGCCGACCCCGTGGCAACGCACCCTCGTCCTGGCCGACTCCGGAGGCGGGATCACCCTGACGGTCGACCCGCGCAGGCACACCTACATCAACTGCGACCTGCACGTCGCGCTCGACCGCGACCCCGACGGGGAGTGGATCCGGATGAGCTCCCAGGCGCTCGCGAGCCCGGGTCACGGGGGCACGGTGCACACGACCCTGGCCGACGGTCACGGCGATCTCGGGACCGGGCTGCAGACCATGGTGGCGCAGAACGCCCGAGGGTGAGAGACACCTTTTCGTCCCTGTCGCCGCAGCGATCTAAGGTGTCCCTGCGATGAGTCAGTCTGCTGCTTCCAACCTCTCACCCGCCTTTCCGAGGCGGGCGGCCTGGGGTACCGCCGGAGCCCTGCGGGCGTGGCAGGTCGACGCCCTGCGGGACTACCTCGACACCGGGCGCACCGACTTCCTCGCGGTCGCGACGCCGGGCGCCGGCAAGACGACCTTCGCCCTCCGGGTGGCCGCCGAGCTGCTGTCCGCCGGCGAGATCACCGGGGTGACCGTCGTCGCCCCCACCGAGCACCTCAAGACCCAGTGGGCTGATGCCGCCGGGCGGGTGGGGATCCACCTCGACCCGAGGTTCTCCAACACCACGGGAGTCACGTCGAGCGACTACGACGGTGTCGCCGTCACCTATGCGCAGGTCGCCTCACGCCCCTCGATCCACGAGGAGCGCACGCGCAGCGAGCGCACCCTCGTGATCCTCGACGAGATCCACCACGGCGGCGACAACAAGTCCTGGGGCGACGGCATCCGGCAGGCCTTCGAGCCGGCCGTGCGGCGCCTGTCCCTCACCGGGACGCCCTTTCGCTCCGACACCAACCCGATCCCCTTCGTCGGCTACGAGTACGGCGACGACGGGATCCTGCGCTCGAGCAGCGACTACACCTACGGATACGCCGAGGCCCTGCGTGACGGCGTCGTGCGACCGGTGCTCTTCATGGCCTACGGCGGCGCGATGCGCTGGCGCACCCGGGCGGGTGACGAGATCGCCGCCCGGCTCGGCGAACCGATGACCAAGGACGTCACCGCGCAGGCCTGGCGGACGGCGCTGGACCCGAAGGGGGAGTGGATCCCCTCCGTCCTCGCGGCCGCCGACAAGCGCCTCACCGAGGTGCGCCGCGGGGTGCCGGATGCCGGGGCGATGGTCATCGCGTCCAACCAGACCCAGGCCCGTGCCTATGCCCGGATCCTCCAGGGGCTGACCGGGGAGAAGCCGACGATCGTCCTCTCCGACGACTCCGGGTCCTCGCAGCGGATCGAGGAGTACGCGAGCGGCACCTCGCGGTGGCTCGTGGCCGTGCGCATGGTCAGCGAAGGGGTGGACGTGCCCCGCCTGTGCGTCGGGGTCTACGCGACCTCGACATCGACGCCGCTGTTCTTCGCCCAGGCCGTCGGGCGCTTCGTGCGGGCCCGATCCCGCGGCGAGACGGCGTGCGTCTTCCTGCCGAGCGTTCCCACGATCCTCGCCCACGCCGGGGCGCTCGAGGAGGAGCGTGACCACGCCCTCGACCGCCCCGAGTCGGCGCAGGACGAGGCGCCGATGTGGTCCGAGGAGGAGGGCATGCTCGCGGAGGCCAACCGCAGCGAGTCCGCGAGTGACGACCTCCAGGGATCCTTCGAGGCGCTGGAGTCGGACGCGCACTTCGACCACGTGCTCTACGACGCACAGCAGTTCGGGTTGCACGCCGAGGTCGGGTCCGAGGACGAGCAGGACTACCTCGGGCTGCCGGGGCTGCTCGAGCCGGACCAGGTGCACGCGCTCCTGAGCGAGCGCCAGACGAAGCAGTCCAAGCGCACCGGCGCCCCGGCGAAGCCCGCGGCCGACGCCCCGGTCGCAGCCCACCGCGCGCTGGCGGCGCAGCGCAAGGAGCTGAACAAGCTCGTCTCGGCCTACGCCCAGAAGGGGGGCGTACCGCACGCCAACGTCCACATGGACCTGCGTCGCGCCTGCGGCGGCCCCGAGCTCGCGCAGGCCACGAGCGAGCAGGTCACCGAGCGGATCGAGCGGATCCGGCGCTGGTTCGTCGGGCGGCGCTGACCCGAGGAGTCCGCGCTCAGCCGCGCCGGGCCGCCGCCTCGACAAGGGGCCCGGTGCGCATCTCGAGGTGGGTGACCAGGCAGACCGAGGTGCTCGCGCGCACCACGTGCGTGTCGTCGATGATCGCGTCGATGACCCGTCCGAGGTCCGCGTTGTCCGCGGCGACGATGCGGATGATCAAGTCGCCGGCCCCGGTCGTGGAGTGGATCTCGAGCACCTCCGGGATCGCCAGGAGGTGATCGACGACGGCCTCGTGGCCCAGGCGCTGGCGGATCTCGAGGGTGCACAGGGCGGTCACGGGGTAGCCGAGCGATGCCGGGTCGATCGTCGGCGCGAGGGTGCGGATCACCCCCTTCGCCCGAAGGTGGTCCAGACGGGCCTGGACGGTGCCGCGCGCCACCCCGAGCTCCCGGGAGGCGCCGAGGACACCGATGGTGGGCTGGTCGCTCATCAGCGCGATGAGACGGGCGTCGAGGTCGTCGATGACCGCAGGCCGGGCGGGAGGGGCGTTCATGGTCAGATTGTCGCGTCAGGGGTGGGCCGATGGCAACAGATTGCGCACCGTGTGCACCGCGGCGCGGGTCCGTTGCACACGTCTGCGCGGGGGGCCATCCTGACGAGCATGTCCAACACCGCAGTTGAACTCACCAGGCAGGAGCGCGAGGCCCAGCTCGACCTCGCCCAGCTCAAGCAGCTCGTCGGGCTCGTCGACTACGACGAGGCGGCCGATCCCTTCCCGGTCACCGGGTGGGACGCGATCGTCTTCGTCGTCGGCAATGCGACCCAGACGGCGCACTACTACCAGAGTGCGTGGGGGATGGAGCTCGTCGGCTACGCCGGTCCGGAGACCGGGCAGATGGACCACAAGTCCTTCGTCCTGCGCTCCGGGTCGATCCGCTTCGTCGTCAAGGGCGCGGTGCGTCCGGACAGCCCCCTCATCACCCACCACGCCCAGCACGGCGACGGCGTCGTCGACATCTCGCTCGAGGTGCCCGATGTCGACAAGTGCATCGAGCAGGCCCGTCGCGCCGGGGCGACCGTCCTCGAGGAGCCGCACGACGTCGGCGACGACCACGGCCGCGTGCGCATGGCAGCCATCGCCACCTACGGCGAGACCCGGCACACACTCGTCCAGCGGGTCGTCGACGGGGAGGCCTACAGCGGCGCCTACCTCCCGGGCTACGTCGCGCGCACCTCGAGCTTCGTCAAGCGCGACGGTGCCCCGAAGCGCCTCTTCCAGGCCCTCGACCACATCGTGGGCAACGTCGAGCTGGGCAAGATGGACGAGTGGGTGGAGTTCTACAAGCGCGTCATGGGCTTTGCCAACATGGCCGAGTTCGTCGGGGACGACATCGCCACCGAGTACTCCGCCCTGATGTCCAAGGTCGTCGCCAGCGGCAACCACCGGGTGAAGTTCCCGCTCAACGAACCGGCGATCGCCAAGAAGCGCAGCCAGATCGATGAGTACCTCGACTTCTACACCGGCCCGGGCGCCCAGCACCTGGCGCTCGCGACGGGCGACATCCTGCGCACGGTCGACGAGCTGCGCCGAGAGGGCGTGGAGTTCCTCAACACCCCGGACGCCTACTACGACGACCCCGAGATGCGCTCGCGCATCGGTGAGGTGCGGGTGCCGATCGAGGAGCTGAAGGCGCGCGGCATCCTCGTCGACCGCGACGAGGACGGCTACCTGCTGCAGATCTTCACCAAGCCGCTCGGCGACCGCCCGACCGTCTTCTTCGAGATCATCGAGCGGCACGGCTCGCTCGGCTTCGGCAAGGGCAACTTCAAGGCGCTCTTCGAGTCGATCGAGCGGGAGCAGGACAAGCGCGGCAACCTCTGATCCGCTGGTCCCCCGACGGGCCCGGTCGGGGGGCCGGGCGGCGTCCCGGGATGCGCGGGCGACATGAGATCGTGAGGTCATGAGCACCCCCGAGAGCGCCGGTTGGTACGACGACCCGGAGGACGACTCCCGGCTGAGGTACTTCGACGGGATCATCTGGAGTGACCGGACCGTCCCCCGGCAGGCGCGTTCGGCGCAGCCGACGCCCTCGAGCGAGCCGGTGTCGTCGCAGCACGGCCCGGGCACGGATGTCTTCGGGCGTCCGACGGGTCACATCGGTCAGCCGACGCAACCGGGTCCCGCCGGCTGGGGAGCTCCCCACCAGCAGCCGTGGGGACCGCCGGCCAGCACCGCTGAGCCGACCACCGTGGACGGCCAGCCCCTCGCGGGCTACGGCGCACGGGCGGGGGCCTACCTCATCGACCTCGTGATCCTGGGGCTGCTCAACCTGCTCGTGTCCGGCTGGGCCTGGTACCTCTGGATGGCCGACTACGTGACCTATGTGTGGGACGCGGCGCTGGCCGGCAACCAGGACGCTGTCAACGAGCTGACTCCCGAGCAGCTGCTCGGCTTCTTCAGCTGGCAGTACTTCTTCGTCGCCGTCGGGCTGAGCCTGCTGCTGCAGACCGCCTACCACGTCGGCTTCCTCGCGACCCGGAATGCGACGCCCGGGAAGATGATGCTCGGCCTGAGCGTCCGTCGCGTAGACCAGCCGGGACGCCTCGGCGTCGGCACGGCCTTCATGCGGTTGTTGCTGCCGTTGACCGTCGGAGTGTTCTCGGTGGTGCCGCTGCTGAGCTACCTGGTGTGGTTCGTCTCGGTCGCCGACCTGCTGTGGCCGATCAAGGACGAGCGTCGACAGGCACTGCACGACAAGATCGCCGGGACCCAGGTGGTCAAGGGCAAGCAGCCCCGCGGCACGCTCACCCAGGAGTCCTGAGCCCCGGGGAGCCGCCTCAGGCGCCTGACGGCGCGAGGAGCCCGAGGTCGCCCAGCCCGCCGATCGGGTCGGTGACGTCGCAGCACCCGTAGCCGGCGAAGGCCGCGCGCACGGCCGCGACGTCCGGGCTCGACCATCGCGCGACGATGTCCGCCAGCGCGTCGGCGTCGCGGAGGTGCAGCAGCTCGCGCACGGTCTGCTCGTCCGCCCCACCCGCGCTCGCGTGGACCGCGACGAGGACGTTGAGCAGCCCGTGCTGCTCCTCGACCTGACCGCCGACGCCGTGCTCGCCGCGCACCACGTGGTGGAGTCCGCCGGTGAGCACGAAGGGGAGGTGGCGCTGCGCCGCGCCGAGGACGAAGGTCGCGAGCTCGGCGGCGTCCGGCCACGTCCAGTCCGGCGTCGGCCCGGTGCGGAACTTCGCCCGCACGTCGGCGACGTGCGCCGCCGCCGCGATGTCGTCGAGCGCGAGGTCCTGGCCCGCGCGGCCGACCTCGAGGTTGACGACCAGGCCGTCGAGGTCGAGGTCGCGCCAGTCGGGGGCCCACGCGGTGTCGAGCGAGACGACCCGGGCCCCGTCGAGGGTCCGCAGGCTGCTCAACGCGGTGGTGATGTCCGCCGGGGAGGTGCCGGGACGCGCGACCAGGCCGATGGCGGGCGGAGGCGGTGTGCCGGCAACCACCGTGGCGACGAGCTCGTCCACGGCGCCGACCCCCACGAGGAAGGGCCCGACGAGGTCGGCGTACTCCGCCTCGCGGTGGCCGTGGTGGGCGCGGACGGCCTCGTCCACGGGCAGGGCAGCCGGCGGGAAGAGCGCTGCGTCGTTGACGAGGGAGATGAACAGTGCCCGGTGGGCGCGCTGACGCGGTGCTGCGGAGGACATGGGGCGCAAGGCTACCGAGTGTCGGCGTCGTCGCCGTGGTGGGCGAGGACGGCGCGCACGAGGGCGCCCATCCGGCTGCGTTCCGGGACGAGGGGAGTGATTCCCTTCGCCTCCAGGGGTGCGGCGGTCACCGGACCGACGGCAGCGAAGAGCACCTCACCCGCGGCGCTGCGGGCAACGACCGCCGCGGTGACGTCGGCGGCCTCCGCCGCGTCGAACCACGCCGTGACCGCGGGAGCCGACGTGAAGACGACCGTGTCGATCACACCCTCGGCGACGTCGTGGACGGATTGGGTGACCGCCCGGGGGTCGGGAGCCGGGCCCGACCGGTAGACGACGAAGGGGATGACGGCCGCGCCGGCGGCGGTGAGCGCGTGATCGATGCCGTCCGAGCCGGTGCCGTGGTGCTGGACGGCGACGCGGGTGCCGGCCACCCCGCGGTGGAGGAGGTGCTCGATGATCTCCGCAGCGGTCTCGGACCCGGCCACCCACGCGGGGGACAGGCCGCGGGCGAGAAGAGCACCTCTGGCCTTCGTCCCGCGCGCCACGATCCGCACCTCGGCGAGCATCGCGATGAGGTCATCGATGAGGCCGGCGGTCTCGGCGGCCTCGAACCAGCCGCGCAGGCCCTGGCCGGTGGTGACGACGAGGGTGTCCGGGGGATCAGCCAGGAGCGCACGGGTGGCCGCGAGCAGCCGCGCGTCGTCGGCGTGCTCGACGATGGTCATGGCGGCGGCGTGGCGGATGGTCGCTCCGCGTCGGGCGAAGGCCTCGGCCAGGTCCTCGCTGCGTCGGTGGGCGGTGATGAGGACGGTGTGTCCGGCCATCACCGGTGGCAGGGAGGTGCTCATTCCGGGGCCGCCAGCTCGACGCCGGCCGCGGTCAGCTCCGCGAGGGCGGCCTCGGTGGTCTCGGTGGCGACGCCCGCGATGGTGTCCGTGAGCAGTCGGACGCTGAATCCCGCCCCGAGCGCGTCGAGCACGGTGGCCCGCACGCAGTAGTCGGTCGCGATCCCGCCGATGTCGAGGTCGGTGACACCCCGCTGCTCCAACCACCGGGTCAGCCCGGTGTGCCCGTCGCCGGCGGCGACGCCCTCGAAACCGCTGTAGGCGGCGTCCGTCATGCCCTTGCGGAAGATCTCGTCGACGTGGTCGAGGGCGGGCAGGAGCGACGGGTGGAAGTCGGCGCCGGTGGTGCCTGCGGCACAGTGCACGGGCCAGGTCGTCGAGAAGTTCGGGTCACCGTCGGTGGCCCAGTGGTCACCCGGGTCGTGGTGCCAGTCCGCCGTGACGACGATGGCCGCGTACTCGCGGTGGGTGGGCTCGGGGCCC
Source organism: Janibacter sp. GS2 (assembly GCF_051200835.1). GTDB lineage: Bacteria > Actinomycetota > Actinomycetes > Actinomycetales > Dermatophilaceae > Janibacter. Next base: position 2,890,430 of record NZ_CP195161.1, on the reverse strand, counting down.
GACCGGTCCGCCAGGACCCGTTGCGCGGACCGCGCGGCGACGGACCCGCCGCCGGTGACGCCCATGGACCCCCCTTCGCAGAAGTCGTTCTGGATGTCGACGAGGACCAGCGCGCGTGCCATCACCCGAGGATGTCATGAGCGAGGTGACGGCGGGCCTGCCGGACCGTCAGTCGAGGAGGGACCAGAAGGCGTCGAAGGCCTGCGCCGTGCCGGGACCGTCGAAGCTGACCTGCGTCGCGACGACGGCTGCACGTCCTGTCCGCGGGTCGGCGTAGCCGATGGTGCCGAGCCCGCCGGCCCAGCCGATGAGTCCGTGGGGTCGGATCTCCACGTGGTGCCCCCAGCCGCAGTCGGCGTCGAGGAATCCGCTGGCCGTGACGCGCTGCCCCGCCGTGAGGTGGTCGGTGCGCATGTCGGCCACGGACTCGGCGGACAGGAGCGCGGGGGCGGTGCCGACGAGGGAGGCGAGGAAGGTCAGCTGGTCGGGGACCGTCGAGACGAGCCCCGCGGCGAGCGACTCGAAGGGTGGCACCCGGGTGTAGGTGCCGGCCGGGACGGGGAAGGGGGTCAGACCCCCTTCGTCGTCGGGGCCGTAGGCGGTGGCCATCCGCTCGGGGTCGCCCCGGAAGGCGGTGTCGGTCAGCTCCAGCGGGCCGAGCACGTGCTCGGAGAGCAGCTCACCCACGGTGCGGTCGGTGGCGCGGGCGAGGAGCACACCGAGCACGTCGCTGCTCGTGTGGTAGCGCCAGGCACTACCGGGCTGGTTGGCCAGGGGGAGTGCGCCGAGCCGGGCGAGGAACTCGTCCGGACCCATCTGCGGACCCCACGGACCGGGCTCGAGCCCCCGCTCGCCCAGGCGCGTGGCGAGCGGTCCGGGCTCGCTCACCCAGCCGAAGCCGGGCGTCATCGTCAGCAGGTGGCGCACGGTGATCGGCTGCTCGGCGGGGACGGTGTCGTCGAGCGCGGCTGCGGGATCCGTGAGCACCCGGGGGTCGGCGAGCTCGGGCAGCCACTGCTCGACGGGGTCGTCGAGATCGAGGATGCCGAGCTCGACGAGGCGCAGGGCGAGGGCCCCGGCCAGTGGCTTGGTGTTGGAGGACATCGCGAACTGGGTGTCGGCGGTCATCGCCGGACCTTCGAGGGAGCGGCGGCCGCCCGCGTGGACGGTTTGACCGTCGGCATCCGCGACGCCGGCCACCCAGCCGACGAGCTCACCCCGGTGGACGAGCCGGGCGCAGGTGTCGGCGAGGGCCGTGAGTGCGGCGGTCATGCTCTCCACGCTCCCAGAGAATCGGGTCGCTGTGCAGGAACCCGTCGTTGGCCGCGCTCCGCATCAGACACTCGGCGAGTGCACCGCCCGCGGGCGAGTGGTGTGGGTGCGGCCGGTCGGTGCCGTCCAGGTACAGAGCCCGTCCGGTGTCATCGCCAACCGCCACCCGGCGTGGTGCTTGAAACCGTGGTGGATGCCGGCACCCTGGTGCCCCGGCGCGCACGAAGAACACTACTGCGGACCACCGACAACGCTGTGTGGCAGACCATGCGTCGAGGGCTAGGGAGTCTCCGTGAGGAAGATCGTCTCGACGGCCGGTTGTCCCTGGCTGAGCTGGTGCGCCGATCGGGGCAGCTCGGCGACCGAGGCCTCGTGCCGGGCTCGCGCCGCCTCGAGGGTGCAGTGCCCTCGTCCGACGATGTCACCGTCGCTCACGAGCGGCACCATGAGGTCGCGGTCGTCCTCGTCGCCCTGCGGCTCCTCGCCGATCCCGAGGACCTCGGCCTCGACGACCCCCAGCGGGCTGCGGCGGCGCAGCGCGTACTTGCGCCCGCCGAAGGAGACCTTGTCCTTGCTCTTCTTCGCGACGCCGATCATCCGCCCTTCCTCGTCCTCGCAGGCCACGAGCTTGAAGACCATCGACGCGGTCGGGTGACCCGATCCGGTGACGGCCCGGGTGCCCACGCCATAGGTGTCCACCGGTGCCGCGGCCAGCGCCGCGATGGCGTACTCGTCGAGGTCCGAGGTGACGACGATCTTCGTCCCGGTCGCTCCGAGGGCGTCGAGCTGCTCACGCACCTCGCTCGCCTGGACCACGAGGTCACCCGAGTCCAGACGCACCCCACCGAGGCCGGTGCCGGCGACCTCGATGGCGGTGTTCACCCCTTCGGTCACGTCGTAGGTGTCCACGAGCAGCGTGGTGCCGCTGCCGAGCGAGGCGACCTGCGCCTCGAAGGCCTCCCGCTCGCTCTCGTGGAGCAGGGTGAAGGAGTGCGCGGCGGTCCCGCCCGTGGGCACACCGTGGCGGCGTCCCGCCTCGAGATTGGAGGTCGACGCGAAGCCGGCGATGTACGCGGCCCGTGCTGCGGCGACCGCGGCCTCCTCGTGGGTGCGGCGACTGCCCATCTCGATGACCGGTCGAGCTCCGGCGGCCCCGGTCATGCGCGAGGCGGCAGAGGCCACGGCGGTGTCGTGGTTGAGGATCGAGAGCACCACCGTCTCCAGGATCACGCCGTGCGCGAAGTCCGACTCGACGACGAGGACCGGGGAGTAGGGGAAGTAGGTCTCCCCCTCGGCGTAGCCCCAGATGGAGCCCTCGAAGCGGTAGTCGGCGAGGAAGTCGAGGGTCCGCTCGTCGACCACCCGGCGCTCGCGCAGGTCGCTCAGCTCGGCATCGCCGAAGCGGAAGCTCTCGATCGCGTCGAGGACGCGTCCCGTCCCGGCGAGAACCCCGTAGCGACGGCCGCTGGGCAGCCGGCGCGCGAAGGTCTCGAAGACGCACTGACGCGAGGCCGCGCCGCTGCGCAGGGCCGCCTGGAGCATGGTCAGCTCGTAGTGATCGGTGAGCAGCGCGGTGCTGGGTCGGATCGTCACGCGGGCCACTCTAGGCTGGAGGGCGTGTCAGTCGCCCCCGCCGAGCAGCAGACCGTCGAGCCCGATGTCGTCGAGGCGCTCGACGTCCCGTGGATCACGCTCGTGTGGAACGACCCGGTCAACCTCATGAGCTACGTGACCTGGGTGTTCCAGACGCACTTCGGGTATCCCAAGAAGCAGGCGGAGAAGCTGATGATGGACGTGCACCTGAAGGGTCGGGCCGTCGTCGCGATCGGCCCCAAGGAGCAGATGGAGGCCGACACCGAGGCACTCCAGGGCTACGGACTCTGGGCGACCTACCAGAAGGACTCCTGATGGCCCGTGCCTTCCGGCCCGACGGGGACCACCTGGTCGCGATCCTCGACGAGGGGGAGCGAGCGATCGTGGCCGGTCTGTGCTCGCAGGTCGGTGAGCTCGTGGCCCCCTCCACGGAGACGAAGGGGGCACCGGCCGATCCCTTCGAGGCGATCGTCGCGGGGCTGGGTGATCTGGCCAGCGACACGGCGCCCGACTCGTTGGCCGACGTGCCGGACCGCTCCTTCGGCCTGGACGAGGACCGCGACCCGGCCCTGGACCGGCTCTTCCCGACGGGCAACCGTGAGGACGAGCAGGAGGCCGCGGAGTTCCGGCGGTTCACCGAGCAGGGACTGCGCCGCCGCAAGCACGACAACCTCACGATCACCGTCGCCACGCTCGAGGCGGCGCAGGAGGGCCGGTGGGTCGTCACGCGGGCGCAGGCGCCGGCGGTGCTCATCGCCCTCACCGATGTGCGGCTGGTCATGGGAGAGCGCCTCGGCCTGCGTACCGACGAGGACGCCACCCGCCTCGAGGAGCTCGTCGAGAGCCTCAAGCAGGACGACCCGGTCGTCTTCGCGTTGAGCGTCTACGACTTCCTCACCTGGCTGCAGGAGTCGCTGACCCAGGCGCTCACGGGCGCTGCCCCCTTCGGCGAGACGGACGACGACGAGTGAGCACTGAGCAGGAGCGGGTCGCGGCCCAACCGATCGGGGTCTTCGACTCCGGCTTCGGGGGGTTGACGGTGGCGCGCTCCATCATCGACCAGCTCCCGCGCGAGTCGGTGGCCTACCTCGGTGACACGGCCCGCGCCCCCTACGGCCCCCGGCCGATCGCCCAGACCCGGGCGTTCGCGCTCGAGTGCCTCGACCGGCTCGTCGACCACGGCGTGAAGCTCCTCGTCATCGCGTGCAACACCGCGTCCGCGGCCGTGCTCCACGATGCCCGGGAGCGCTACGAGGTCCCGGTCGTCGAGGTCATCCGCCCGGCCGTGCGTCGCGCCGTCCTGGCGACCCGCAACCAGCGGATCGGGGTGATCTCCACCGAGGGGACGCACCGCTCGCGTGCCTACCTCGACGCCTTCGCCGCCGCGCCGACGGCGGAGGTGCTCTCCCGGCCCTGCCCGCGCTTCGTCGAGCTCGTCGAGGCCGGCACCACCTCCGGTCCGCAGGTCCTCGACGTCGCCCACGAGTACCTCCGGCCGCTCCGGGAGGCGCAGATCGACACCCTCGTCCTCGGGTGCACGCACTACCCGCTGCTCACCGGGGTGCTGTCCTATGTCATGGGCGAGGGTGTCACTCTCGTCTCATCTGCCGAGGAGACGGCCAAAGACGTCTACCGTGTCCTTGCGGACCGTGGCCTGCTGCGCCCGGAGTCCCTGCCGGAGCCCGCGCACGGGTTCACCACGACGGGCGACCCGGACGAGTTCCGGTCGTTGGCCCGCCGCTTCCTCGGACCCGAGGTCGCGACCGTCTTCGGGAACATGGGGGAAGAGGCATGAAGCTCACGGTCGTCGGGTGCTCCGGCTCCTTCGCCGGTCCCGAGTCGCCGGCATCGTGCTACCTCGTGCGCGCCGAGCACGAAGGGCGGACCTGGCGCCTCGTCCTCGACCTGGGCAATGGTGCGCTCGGCGCCCTCCAGCGCCATGCCGACCTCGCTGACCTCGACGGCGTCGTCATCAGCCACCTCCACCCGGACCACTGCATCGACCTCACGGGGATGTACGTCCAGCGCACCTTCGACCCGCGCAGGCCCCGGCCGGGGCGGCTGCCCGTGTACGGGCCGGCGGGGACCGCCGACCGGATCGCCGCTGCCTACGAGGGACTCGACGACGGGGGCATGACCGGGGTCCTCGACTTCCGGCGCCTGTCCGCCGGGGTGCCCGTGCACATCGGCCCCTTCACGGTGCGGCCCGTCCGCGTGAACCACCCGGTCGAGGCCTACGGGTTCCGGGTGGAGGCCGAGGGCCGGGTGCTCGCCTACAGCGGGGACACCGACAGCTGCGACGCGCTCTCCCCGCTCTTCGCCGACGCCGACCTGGTGCTCGCCGACTCGGCCTTCGTCGAGGGTCGCGACGACGCCCGCGGCATCCACCTCACCGGCCGTCGTGCCGCAGAGGCCGCCGTGGCAGCCGGGGGAGTGGGCCGGTTGATGCTCACTCACATCCCCGCGTGGAACGATCCGGCGGTCTGCCGCGCCGATGCCGCCGCCGTCTGGCCGGGGGAGGTCGAGCTCGCCCAGCCGGACGAGACCTACCAGGTGTGAGCCTCGGCTGACCGGGCGGTGCGCGATCTTGGTGGGCGCGACTCGGGGCGGACCACCCAGGAGCTCCGGCGCCCTCCCGCATCTGCCTAGGCAGATGCGCTCTCCCGGTCACATCTGCCTAGGCAGATGCGGCCACCCGCTCGTGCACCCAGGTGGCGATGCGGGCGGCGATGAGCTGCGGGGAGCGGGCGAAGGAGTAGTGGTCCACGGGCTTGCCCGGGTCGTCCGCCCGCTTGGTGAAGGTGAACCGCTCCATGTCCGCGTCCGTGAACATCGCGACGAGACCGTCGACGGCCGCGGGCGGGGCGAGGGGGTCGTTGTCGAGGTCGACGACGAGCAGGGGGAGATCGCGACCGCGGAGTCCGGGCACGACGTCCCGGCCCGAGGGCGTGAGCCGTCCGTGGCGCGCGAAGGCCGACCACTCACGGATCAGGGTGCGTGGCTGGACGCCCCCGAAACCGAACCGGGGACCGGGCCAGTACCCCATCACACGGGTCAGCAGGCCCATGGCCTGCGTCTGCGCGAGTGTCTTCGCGCCGCTGTGGGAGCGCCAGAAGGGGGTCCCGGAGCCGATGAGGACCGCCGCAGCAGCGCAGGGGTCGTCCCCGGACAGGTGGACGGCGGCGATGTGCCCGCCGAGCGAATGACCCAGCAGGACCACGGGGCCCTCGTGCGCCGCGCGCAGCCCGGCGACCACCGTGGGCAGCCAGTGCTCCGCGAGGTGCTCGTAGCCGTAGTCGTGGTCCCGACCGATCCGCGGGAGTGAGTCCCCCTGTCCGGGGTAGTCGGCGACGGCGGCGTGCACCCCTTCGCGGGCCAGTTCGTCGAGGAAGGGGGCGTAGTACCCGGCCGGGACGCCCATCGCCGGGAGTACGAGGACCACGGGGGCGTCGGGCACCGACTGCGCGACGTGCAGCGTGGTCGTGGCCCCGTCGGGCAGGGTGATCTCGGCGTACGTGTCCACGGCCCTGATCGTAGGACGCGTGCCGATCGTTAGCCTGAGCGCATGACTGACACCACACCCCGCCACGACGGACGCACCCCCGAGCAGCTCCGCGAGGTGCGCATCACCCGCAACTGGCTCGACCACGCCGAGGGGTCCGTGCTCGTCGAGTTCGGACGCACCCGGGTGCTGGTCGCGGCCTCCTTCGAGGCCGGCGTGCCGCGCTGGCTCAAGGGCCAGGGGACCGGCTGGGTCACCGCCGAGTACGAGATGCTGCCGCGCAGCACCAACACCCGCAGCGGTCGCGAGTCCCGCAAGGGCAAGGTCGGCGGGCGCACCCACGAGATCTCCCGGCTCATCGGCCGCAGCCTGCGCGCGGTCATCGACACCAAGGCGCTGGGGGAGAACACGCTCGTCCTCGACTGCGATGTGCTGCAGGCCGACGGCGGCACCCGGACGGCGGCCCTGACCGGGGCCTACGTCGCCCTGGCCGATGCCGTCGCCGATGCTCGCACCCGGGGTCTCATCAAGGCCTCGGCGCAGCCCCTGACCGGTTCCCTCGCCGCCGTCTCGGTCGGCATCGTCGACGGGCGGGCCGTCTGCGACCTCGACTACCCCGAGGACTCGACCGCGGGTACGGACATGAACGTCGTCATGACCGGCACCGGCGAGTTCATCGAGGTGCAGGGCACGGCCGAGGGCGCCCCCTTCGACCGGGACGTGCTCAACGAGCTGCTCGACCTCGCGACGACCGGCTGCGCCGAGCTGACGAGCAAGCAGCAGGCAGCCCTCGCCGAGACCCCGCGGGAGCGCGTGCAGTGACCCGGAGGGTCGTCCTCGCGACACACAACGAGCACAAGGTCCACGAGCTACGGCAGATCCTGGCGGAGGCCGCTGCGGACCTCGACCTCGAGGTCGTCTCGATGGCGGCCTTCCCCGAGGTGGGCGAGATCCCCGAGACCGAGGTGACCTTCGCCGGCAATGCCCGGCTGAAGGCCGAGCACGTCGCGCGGGCCACCGCGACGCCGGCGCTGGCCGACGACTCCGGGCTGGCCGTCGAGGTGCTCGGCGGCAGCCCGGGCGTGTTCTCCGCGCGCTGGTCCGGCCTGCACGCGGGGGAGGATCTGGCCCGTGGTGAGAAAGACCGCCGCAACCTGCAGCTCCTGCTCGACCAGCTGGCGGATGTGCCCGACGAGCACCGTCGGGCCGCCTTCCGCTGTGCGGCGGTGCTGGCGCTCCCGGACGGCACCGCCCGCACGGCCGAAGGGGAGGTCCCCGGAGTCGTTGTGCGGGAACCCTTGGGGGAGAACGGTTTCGGCTATGACCCGATCTTCGTGCCGGAGGGTGACGGCCGGACCCTCGCGCAGCACACCGACGAGGAGAAGAACGCGATCAGCCACCGCGGCAGGGCCTTTCGCGCGATGGTCCCCGTGCTGCGCGACCAGCTGGGCTGAGTGCCGAAGGCGGGACTCGAACCCGCACACCCTTCCGGGCACTTGGACCTAAACCAAGCGCGTCTGCCTGTTCCGCCACTTCGGCTCGATCCGGAAGTCTAGACGGGTGGGCGGCGCCGCTCCTCAGCGGCGTCGCACGCGCTCCGGCACCGACATCGGGTCGAAGCCGTGCGGCAGCTCCAACCGGTGTGCGTGCATCAGCTCCTCGTCGGAGAGCACCTCGCGCGTCGGTCCGTCACCGACGACCCGACCGCCGGAGAGGACCACCGAGCGCTCACAGAGCTGCAGGGCGTAGGGCAGGTCGTGCGTCACCATGAGCACGGTGATGTCGAGGCCGTCGACGATCTGCGCGAGCTCCCGGCGTGACGCGGGGTCGAGGTTGCTGCTCGGCTCGTCGAGGACGAGGATCTCGGGCCGCATCGCCAGCACGGTGGCGACGGCCACCCTTCGCTTCTGGCCGAAGGACAGGTGGTGCGGGGCCCGACCGGCCACGTCGCTCATCCCGACCGCGGCGAGGGCCTCCTCGACCCGCTCGTCGACCTCGGCCGGGGACAGACCGAGGTTGCGCGGACCGAAGGCCACGTCCTGGGCCACGGTCGTCATGAACAGCTGGTCGTCGGGGTCCTGGAAGACGATCCCGACCTGTCGGCGCACCTCTCTCAGGTGCTCCCGCGTGACCGGGAGCCCGGAGACGGCGACGCGCCCCGAGGCCGGCGTGAGGATCCCGTTGAGGTGCAGCACGAGGGTGGTCTTGCCGGCCCCGTTCGGACCGAGCAGGGCGACGCGCTCGCCCGGGTGGATGTGCAGGTCGACCCCGTCGAGCGCGAGGTGCCCGTCCGGGTACGCGTGCCGGACGGCGCTCAGCTCGAGGACGGGGGTGCTCACGAGATCATCATCGCCGCCGCGGCCACGAGCGCCGCACCGAGGGGGAGGGCCAGGGCGATCGCCCACGTCGTGGCGGGCACCGCGGCGGCCCCGCCGTCGTGGACGCGCCCGTCGTGGCCCCGGGAGAGCATCGACAGGTGCACCCGCTCGCCACGCTCGTAGGAGCGGATGAACAGCGCCCCCGCCGTGCTCGCGAGGACCGGCCACGAGCGCATCCCGCCCCCGCGGAAGCCACGCGACTCCCGGGCCACCTTCATCGAGCGCAGCTGGCTCGTGACGACGTCGGCGTAGCGGACCATGAAGCTGAGGATGAGGACGAGCTGGCTCGGCAGGCGAAGACGGGCCAGCCCGGCGACGATGTCCGGCGGCTCGGTCGTCGCGGCCAGCAGCAACGAGGCGGCGACGCCCAGGGTGCCCTTGGCGACGAGGTTCCACGCGCCCCACAGGCCCGGCTCGGACAGGGCCCACGGGCCGACGTCCACCCGGGGCCCGGTCGCGATGAAGGGCATGAGCACGGCGAAGACGAGGAAGGGGACCTCGATCAGCAGTCGGGGAGCCAGGTGCCGGACCGGTACCCGCGTCGCGGCGAGCACCGCGACGAGCAGCAGGGCGTGGACCCCGAAGGCCCAGAAGGCCTCCCTCGGGGTGGCCACGACCGCGACGACGAAGAGGAAGGTCGCCAGGATCTTCAGGTGCGCCGGCGCCGTGTGCACCCGCGAGTGTCCGTGGTGGCTCAGCGCGTGACCGTGCGCTCCGCCCACTCCCTAGTCCTTCGTCCGGCGGGCGAGCAGCCGCAGGAGCAGCCACATGACCGCGCCCGTGAGGAGCACCCCGACCACGCCGGCCAGACCACCGGAGAGGAAGCCGTCGCCGACCCCCTTCGTGCCGTAGTCGGCGAAGGGGGAGTCGGCGGCGGCGTGGTCACCGGCCGAGTCGGCGAAGCCGAGCGACTCGGCGACGCGCTCGAGACCGTCAGGAGTACCCGCGGCCCAGAAACTGACGACGGCCGCGAGGGTGAGGCTGATCGCGAGGCCGGCCAGGACGAGGGTGCGGGTGGAGATGCGCGGGCTCATCGGGCGGCCTCCTCGGCCGGGGCGGGATGAGGAAGGGCGGTCAGGTCGCGTGCCCCGTGGACGAGGTCGGGGCGCACCGAGACGACGGCAGAGACCACGAGGAAGGTGATGACCGCCTCGCCGAGGCCGATGAGGGCGTGCCAGGAGAGCATCGCGCCGAAGAGGGTGTCTGCCTCCAGCGGCGCGGTGCCACCGACGAGGAAGAGCGCCGCGAAGACGGCTGCGGCCGCCAGCACCGAGACGAAGGCGCCGATGGCTGCGGCGACCGGGACGCTGGCCGTGCGGCGGGGGAGGGCGCGACGGGCCAGGCGGAAGACCCCGTAGCCGACCCAGACCCCGACGAGTCCCATGAGGGTGACATTCGTCCCGAGCGCGGTCAGACCGCCGTCGGCGAAGACGAGGGCCTGGATGAGGAGCACGACGGTCATGACCAGGGTGGCGGTCCATGGTCCGACGAGGACCGCGGCGAGGGCGCCCCCGAGCAGGTGGCCGGAGGTGCCTCCCGCGACGGGGAAGTTGAGCATCTGCGCGGCGAAGATGAAGGTGGCGACCAGGCCCGCCAACGGGGCCACGCGGTCATCGAGATCGCCGCGGCTGCGGCGGAGCGCGATGGCGACGCCGGCGACCGCGACGACCCCCGTGGCGACGGATGTCGGGGCGTCGAGGAAGGCGTCGGGAACGTGCACGGAGACTCCTCCGGAAGCGGGGGCCGCTGGGATAGGTTGGCAGGGAACCGTCATCCTATTGCATTCGATGTGCAAGAGCAGATTGCGAGGTATCCATGGGCGAGCGACTCACCGTGGGCGACCCGGCCCCTGACTTCACCCTCACCAGTGACACCGGCACGCAGGTCTCACTCACGGACTTCCGCGGCAAGCGGGTCATCGTCTACTTCTACCCGGCGGCCATGACACCGGGCTGCACCACGCAGGCGTGCGACTTCAGCGACTCCCTCGAGGCCCTGCGGGCGGTCGACACCGAGGTCATCGGCATCTCCCCGGACACCCCGGAGAAGCTCGCGAAGTTCCGCGAGCGCGATGGGCTGAGCATCACCCTCCTGTCGGACGCGGACAAGGCGGTCATGACGGCCTGGGGCGCATATGGTGAGAAGAAGTTGTATGGCAAGGTCGTCGAAGGAGTCATCCGCTCGACGATCGTCGTCGGAGAAGAGGGCGTGGTCACCCACGCCCAGTACAACGTCAAGGCGACGGGCCACGTTGCCCGTATCCGCCGCGACCTCGGCATCGAGTAAGGACGGAAGAACCACGTGAGCAACGACAACCCGAGCATGACCAAGCTCGAGAACGACATCGTCACGACCCGTGACCGGCTCGCCCAGACGATCGACGAGCTCACCGTGCGGGCTGCGCCGAAGAACGTCCTGGAGCGGCAGAAGGCGCAGGCCAAGGCGTCCTTCGCGAAGGCGACCCGCACCGAGTCCGGTGAGCTGCGCATGGACCGCGTCGCGATCGCCGCGGCCGCGGTCGGCGCGGTCATCGTGCTGAAGATCGTCTCGAGCAGCCGCAAGAACAAGAAGTGGGAGCGCCAGCGCGACAAGCGCTCCTGGTGACCACCACGCAAGGAGCGAAGGGGGTCCGGGCACCGTCCGGACCCCCTTCGTCGTCTCCGGAAGGCCTGGTGTGGAGACGATTTCGCAACCGAGCGAGGCTGCTGCTAATGTCTCTCCTCGCGCGCCAATAGCTCAATTGGCAGAGCAGCTGACTCTTAATCAGCGGGTTCGGGGTTCAAGTCCCTGTTGGCGCACAGTGTGCGAAGGCCCCACCGGTCACTCCGGTGGGGCCTTCGTCGTGCGGATGGCGGGGCTACTCGCGCCACTCCTCGAGGGTGACCGCCTCGTCGTCCCCGGCGTCGCGACGGCCCCTGGCCAGCAGGGCGATCCCGCCGAGGACGACCGCCAGAGCGGCGGCTGCGGCGACCCACCACCACGGGGAGGTGCCGTCACCCCCGGACGTCTCATCGCCGGTGCCTGCGGCGGCGTCGGTGCTCGTGGAGGAGGTGGAGGGCTCGGTCGGCTCCGCGCTCGAGGTCTCGGATCCGGAGGTGGAGGAGGGCTCGGAGGTCACACTCGTGCCGGAGGAGCTCTCGCTCGGCTCCTCGTCGGTGGCGGAGCTGCTGCTCGAGGAGTCGGAGGACGTGGAGGATCCGGAGGAGTCAGGGGACTCGGAGGGCTCTGCGGTCGAGGACCCGGACGCCGGCGAGCTCGTCGTCGCCCCGGGCTCGCCGCTCGCGCCCGTGTCACCCTCCGGCGGGTCGTAGGTGAAGGACAGGGTCCCGCTCACCGGGTGACCGTCCGCGCTGACCACCTTGTAGGAGACCGAGTACTTGCCGGGCTTCATCGAGTACTTCACCGGCTGGTAGACCGAGCTGCCGTCGACCTCGACCGCGCCGTCGGTGACGTCCGTCGATCCGGACTTCACGCTCACCTCGTTCAGGTCGTCCTTGATCGGCTCGTTGAAGCGCAGGGCGATCTCCGGAGGTACCGCGGTGAGCGTCGAGCCGTCGGCTGGGCTCGAGGACTTCAGGCGCGCGTGCGCCGAGGCGGGGGAGGCGCTGGCGACGAGGACCGCGAGGAGCGCGACGAGGCCGAGGAGCGCACCCGCGACACGGACGAAGGAGGCGTGGGGACTGGCAGAAGTGGTCACCACGCCATGGTGCCCGATGGGCGTCCCGGAGCGGTGGAGGTGGGTGGTTCGGAGCACTCCTGTCGAGCAGGTACGATGGTCCGCGCTGCCCAAGACAGGGCACATGGTGGGTATAGCTCAGCTGGTAGAGCATCGCGTTGTGGTCGCGAGGGTCGCGGGTTCAAGTCCCGTTACTCACCCCAGGTCACGCAGGGCCCCGGGACGATGTCCCGGGGCCCTGCGTCGTCCCGCACGAGCAGTGAACGGCCCGGATCAGCGGCTACCGTGGGGGGTGCGTCGTGATCCATGACACCCACCGGTCCGGGGAGGCCCCGTGCGAGCTCTCGTCATCACCCAGAACATCACCGCCGATGGTTCGGTCGACATGCTCGACGACTGGTTCGACCCGCAGGAGCAGTCCGCCGAGATGCTCGAGATCAACCGCCGTGACAGCGCGCAGTGTGACGCGCTCGTGCTCGGGCGTCGGACCTTCGAGGCCTTCCGCGGTTACTGGCCGGAGCAGACCGACGACCGGACCGGCGTGAGCGAGGAGCTCGACGGCCTCGACAAGTACGTCGTCTCGACGACGATCACCGATCCCCAGTGGCAGCACTCCACGATCATCGGCACCGACCCGGTGGCGGGGGTGGAGGAACTCAAGGCCGCGCCCGGGGGCGGGGAGATCGTCGTGACGGGGAGCATCAGCCTCTGCCACACGCTCATCGCCGCCGGTGTCGTCGACGGGTACCGGCTGTGGACCTACCCCTACGTGCAGGGGAGAGGGCGACGGCTCTTCCCCGACGGGCACCACGCCGCCCTGCGCCTCGAGGAGCACCTGGCCTTCGCCACCGGCGTGACCTACACCCACTGGTCGACGACGCGCACCTGACCCGGGTCCGGAGTACCTTGGGCACTCGCCGGCCAGCACCCTGACATCGGAGGACCCGTGGCGACGCAGACGCGCGCGGACACGACGACGACCCCGGCGGAGGAGCGCAGCGGCTACGTCGCCGTGCTCGTCTTCCCGGTCCTGATCATCATCGGCGGGCTCGTGGGGTACGTCGCTGCCGACACGGTCACCCGGGCCGCGCCCGCGGTGAACCCGCTCCTCGGCCTCGTGATGTTCACCATGGGGCTGACGCTGCGGCCGGTCGACTTCACGCTCGTGCTCACCCGTCCGCTACCGGTCCTCCTGGGCGTGCTCGCGCAGTACGGCGTCATGCCGCTGGTCGCGGTGGGTGTCACGGTGGCCCTGGGCCTGCCGGCGGAGATCGCCGCGGGCGTCATCCTCGTCGGCTGCGCCCCCGGTGGCACCGCCTCGAATGTCGTGTCCTACCTGGCCCGCGGAGACGTCGCGCTCTCGGTGACGATGACGTCGATCTCGACCCTCCTCGCCCCCTTCCTCACGCCGCTGCTCACCCTGTGGCTCGCCGGGAGATACATGCCCGTCGACGGGGCGGGGATGGCGCAGACGATCGTCGCGATCGTCCTGCTCCCCGTCATCGGCGGCCTCGCCGTCCGGTTCCTGCTGGCCCGTGTCGCGGAGGCGCTGCTGCCCGTCCTGCCGTGGCTGTCCGTGCTGACGATCTCCGTCATCGTCGCCATCGTCGTCGCCGGTAGCGCGGACTCGATCGTCTCCGCCGGGCCCCTTGTCCTCGTCGCGGTGGTGATCCACAACGTCGTCGGGATGGCGCTGGGCTACGGGGCGGCCGCTGCGTTCAGGATGCCGGTGCCGGTGCGGCGCACGGTCGGGGTCGAGGTCGGGATGCAGAACTCGGGCCTCGCGGCCGGTCTCGCGGCGCAGTACATGGACCCGCTCTCGGCGCTACCGGGTGCGGTGTTCTCGGTGTGGCACAACGTCTCCGGGGCGCTCTTCGCAGCCCTGTGTCGTGCCCGCGACCGACGGACGGGTTGAGCTCAGCCCACCTGGTGGCGCGCAGCGATCTCCTTCAGCTCCGGCGACTCCAGCCCGGGCTGGGGGCGGAAGACGGCCTCCCGGTAGTACCGCAGCTCGGCGATCGACTCGGTGATGTCGGCCAGCGCCCGGTGGCCGCCGTTCTTCGCCGGCGAGGCGAAGTAGGCCCGTGGATACCAGCGCTTGGACAGCTCCTTGATCGAGGAGACGTCGATCATCCGGTAGTGCAGGTGCCCCTCGAGGTCCGGCATGTCGCGCGCGAGGAAGGCGCGGTCGGTGGCGACGCTGTTGCCTCCCAGGGGGGCCTTGCCGGCATCCGGCACGATCCCCTTGAGGTGCGCGAGGACGGCCTCCTCGGCCTCCGGGAGGGAGACCCCGTCGGCGAGGACGTCGAGCAGACCGGACGTGGTGTGCATCGTGCGCACGAAGTCGTTCATCTGCGTCAGCGCTGCCTCCGGAGGCCGCACGACGATGTCGATGCCCTCACCGACCTGCTCGAGCTCGTAGTCGGTGACCAACGCGGCCACCTCGATGAGCGCGTCGTGCTCGAGGGAGAGACCGGTCATTTCGCAGTCGATCCACACGATGCATTCGGACGAGGGCAGAGTCGTTTCAGTCACGGCGATCACCATAGCGACCGCGCGGCGGGTCGCCCGCCGCGCGTGGGGAGTTCTACCCACCGACAGCACGGTGACGCTCCATTAGCGTGTCGTCCATGAGTTCGTCGCCACCCCCACCACCCCAGGGCCAGCCTCCGGCTCCCGTGGGTTCGCCGCCGCCACCACCGGTCACGAGGGGGGCCACCCCCGCTGCGAACCCGCCCGCCGGACAGCCGCCGGCCCCGTCGACGACTCCGCCCGCCCCCCCGACGTCGGGCCGCGACCCCGAGGACACCCTGAGCCGTCGGATGCTGCGTCGCAACGCCCCACCCGAGGAGCCGGAGTGGCACCGCACCGCCACCCGGTCGGTCCTGCTCGCCGAGGAGCGGGCGCGCACCGACTCACGGCAGCGGGCCCTCGCCCAGCAGGAGGCCTACGGCCAGCAGCGGGCGCACGCTGCGCAGATGGCCCAGCAGCACGCGAATGCGGCGTACGCGCAGCAGCAGGCCCAGCTCGCGCACCAGCAGGCGCAGCACCAGGCGTGGATGCAGCAGCAGCAGTACAGCGCGCACTACGTCACCGCCCGGGCCCAGGCCAACCCGACGCCGCGCCCGACGTTGCGCACGTGGATGCTCAGCGGTTTCGTCGCCATCGCCTCGCTGGTGCTGGTGTTGCTCTTCGCCCTCTACTACGGCCTGAGCTTCGGCATCCTCCTGACCCTGCTCAGCGTCATCACGGCGCTGATCCCGCTCGTCCTCGTCATCCCGATCTTCCTCTGGCTGGACCGTTTCGAGGCGGAGCCGTGGCGATACCTCGTGACGGCCTTCCTCTACGGCGCGCTGGGCTCGACCTTCCTGGCCATCTTCGTCAACACCATCGCCGGGGTGGTCTTCGCCAGCCTGACCGACGCGGAGTCCGCGAGCGTCCTCACCGCCGTGATCTCCGCCCCGCTGGCCGAGGAGACCTTCAAGGGCCTCTTCCTGCTCGTGATGTGGTTGCTCCTGCGCAAGCAGTTCAACGGCCTGACGGACGGGATCGTCTACGCGGGGATCGTCGCCGCCGGCTTCGCCTTCACCGAGAACATCCAGTACTTCGCGGGCGCCTTCATGAACCAGGGGCCCGTCGGTTTCGGCGTGACGTTCGGCCTCCGGGGCCTGGCCACTCCCTTCCTCCACCCGATGTTCACCACGATGACGGGGATCGGCGTGGGCGTGGCCGCGGTCTCGCGCTCCATGCCGGTGAAGTTCATCGCGCCCTTCCTCGGGTGGTGTGCGGCCGTCCTCCTCCACGGACTGTGGAACCTCAGCGCCTCCACCGGACTCGTCGGTCTGATCATCGGCCTGGCGGTGGGATTCCTGTGCTTCGTCGGCTTCATCGTCTTCGTCGTGTGGACCCGCAACCGGGAGGGCCGCGTCATCGGGGAGCACCTCATGGCCTACGTCGACACCGGGTGGATCTCACGCGAGGAGGTCGGCATGCTCGCCTCGATGAAGGCACGCCGGGGCGCGCGCACCTGGGCGAAGTTCCATCGCGGCCCGCAGGGCGTGAAATCCATGCGCAGCTTCCAGGACAGCGCCTCCGAGCTGGCCCTGCTGCGGTTCCGCATGCTCAGTCACACCGCGGACTTCGAGTCCCTGCAGCGCGAACGGATCCTGCTGGACTCGATGACCGCACGCCGGCGCGAGTTCGCCGGGGTCGCCTAGCCGGGCGTCGGGCGGGCGGTCAGGCGGTGATGACCTCGAGGGGCTCGTCGGTCAGTCCGGCGACCGCCGCCCGGTGGCTCTCGGTCCTCAGGTCGAGATCGAGGATGGAGACCGCCGGGGGAGCGGGCTCCTCGGCCCGCCAGGCGCGCAGTGCCGGTGCGTCGAGCGGCCCGGTGACGAGGACCTCGGAGGGGTCGACGACCAGACCGTGACCGGTCGCCTTGAGCACGGACTCCTTGCGGGCCCACACGCGGGCACGGGCGACGAGCAGGTCCCGGCCGGACAGTCCCTCGAAGGATGCGACCTCGTCGCGGGAGAGGGTGGCGCCGGCGAAGCCCTCGAAGTCGGCATCGGTGAGGTCCTCGGTGTCCACCCCCACCTCGACGCCCTCGGCGACGGCGACGACGGCCAGGGATGCGGTGTACGACAGCGAGAAGTGCCATCCCGGGAGGTCGACGAGGCTGGGCTTGCCGTGCAGCTCGCTGCCGCAGGTCGTGCAGCGGCGGGCAAAGGTCAGGCCGGCGGGGTCCCGCTCGAGCAGCTCCCCGAGCAGACGGCGGACGAGTGCGTGCCCCGTGACGAAGGGGGCGGCCTCCCGCTTTCGTCCCGCCCGGGCGCGCTCCCCGTCGTCGAGCAGCGCGAGGTCGGCGGGGGAATCGGTGACCTCCGCCTCTCGCACGACGACCTGCACGGGCATGGAGCCGATCATGTCAGGTCGGGCGCTCACTACACTGGACCCCGCCCGGTCGTGGACACGTCCGCTTCCGGCGCATGCCTCCGTAGCTCAGCTGGACAGAGCAAGGGCCTTCTAATCCCTAGGTCGCAGGTTCGAGTCCTGCCGGAGGCGCCCACCCGGTCCCCGGCCGGCGTGATGCCCGTCCGCGCCGCACGCCGCGGACGCGGGCGTGGGGGAGGCGCTGTGCTGGTTAGGGTGGGCGCATGGGTGAGCTGACGACGGGACAGGTCGGCGCGCAGGACATGCTCGCTCGGATCACGACCTTGCGTGACGAGGTCGAGCGCAGTCGACCCGCGCTGGACCTGCCGTCCACCCGGGCTGCGAGCGACGGGCGTCAGGCCCTCCTCAACCAGCTCGACGACTACGTCATCCCGCGCCTGGCCGCGATCGATGCCCCGCTGCTCGCGGTCGTCGGCGGGTCGACCGGATCCGGGAAGTCGACCCTCGTCAACTCCGTCCTCCGCCGTGAGGTGAGTCGCTCGGGCGTCCTGCGCCCGACGACGACCAGCCCGGTGCTCATCCACCACCCCGAGGACGAGTCGTGGTTCCGGGACGCGCGGGTGCTCCCCTCGCTGCCTCGGGTCACCGGTGCGCCGGGGGAGCCCCAGCCGGGGACCGTCCGGCTGGTCCCCTCCCGGGAGCTCCCGTCCGGGATGGCGGTCCTCGATGCCCCGGACATCGACTCGGTCGTCTCTGCCAACCGCGAGCTCGCCGCCCAGCTCCTCTCGGCCGCAGACCTGTGGCTCTTCGTCACGACCGCCGCCCGTTACGCCGACGCCATCCCGTGGCAGCTGCTGCGTCAGGCCTCCGAGCGTGGGACCGCGGTCGCGATCGTCCTCGACCGCGTGGACCGGCCGGCCATGCCCGAGGTGCGCTCCCACCTGATCGAGATGCTCCGTGATCAGGGCATGGAGACCTCGCCGGTCTTCACCATCCCCGAGACCGAGCTCGATGCCCACGGCCTCGTCCCCGAGGCGGACATCGAACGGCTCCACAACTGGCTCACTGCCCTCGCCGGGGACCAGCTGGCCCGCGGCACCATCGTCCGCCAGACCCTCGACGGTGCCCTGCGCTCCCTCGACGGTCGGGCCGAGTCGCTCGTGCGGGCCACCCGCGCCCAGCGGGACGAGGTCGGCAGCCTGACCCAGTTCGCCTACGACGCCTACGACGCGGCGGAGGAGGGGGTGACCGCAGGGATGAAGGACGGCCAGCTCCTCCGCGGCGAGGTCCTCGCCCGCTGGCAGGAGTTCGTCGGTACCGGCGAGTTCTTCCGCAAGGTGGAGAAGGGCGTCGCCCGGGTCCGCGACCGGGTCACCTCCGCGATCGGCGGTCGCCCGGAGACCGCCGAGCTCGACGAGGCCCTGCACACCGGGGTCTCTGCGATGCTCATCGCCGAGGCCGACACGGCTGCAGAGACCATCGCCCGCGCGTGGCGCGGGACCGAGGCCGGACCGCTCGTCCTCGAGGACCACCCCGAGCTGGCCCGCTCGTCGCACGGCTTCGAGCAGGACGTCGAGCGCCTCGTGCGCGACTGGCAGAGCGACGTCCTCGACATCGTCCGGGCAGAAGGGGGCAACCGCCGCACCAATGCGCGGGTCGCCGCGTACGGGATCAACGGGATCGGCCTCTTCCTCATGCTGGTCTCCTTCGCTCACACCGGTGGCGCGCTCGTCGCCCCCGAGGTGGCCATCGCCGGCGGCACGACCGCGCTCGCGCAGAAGGTGCTGGAGGCGATCTTCGGCGACCAGGCCGTGCGCGAGATGGCGAGGAAGGCGCGCGAGCTGCTGCTGGAGCGCGTCGCCGGGCTCTACGCGGCCGAGCGCGAGCGCTACACGGCGGTCACCGGTGACCTCACGGTGAGCGAGGCGCAGATCCGCCGCCTCCAGCAGGCGGCCACCGCCGTCGGCGAGGGCATGCGATGAGCCCGCGCAGCCCCCTTCCGCGGGAGGACGAGACCGTCGCCCTGTCCGTGGAGGAGATCAGCGCCCGGACGGACGCCCTCGGTGCGGCACTCGAGACCGGCGGCACGCGCCTCGACCCGCGGGCGGCCGAGCGGGCGCGGCAGGTGGTCGCCAAGGTCTCCGAGCGGATCGGCCTCATCGGCGACCACACGGTCGTCGCCCTGGCCGGAGCCACGGGCTCGGGCAAGTCCTCCCTCTTCAACGTGCTCACCGGCGCGGACGTGGCCACGGTCGGGACGCGTCGTCCGACCACCTCCACCCCGACGGCCGCCGTGTGGGGCGAGGAGCCGGCCGGCGAGCTCCTCGACTGGCTCTCCGTCGGGGCCCGCCACCAGATCCCGCCCTCGCAGGACCAGCTCGACGGGCTGGTCCTCATCGACCTGCCGGACTTCGACTCCCGGGAGTCCGCGCACCGCGAGGAGGCCGAGCGGGTCCTCGAGCTCGTGGACGTCTTCGTCTGGGTCACCGACCCGCAGAAGTACGCCGACGCGGTCCTGCACGACGAGTACGTCGCCGTGCTCCGCGAGTACGGCGCGGTGACGGTGGTCGTCCTCAACCAGGTCGACCGGTTGCCTGCAGGTGGTCAGGAGCAGATCGAGGCGGACCTCACGCGGCTGCTCGAGCGCGACGGTCTCGAGCACCACGACGTCATCGGGACCTCGACGGTCACGGCTGCCGGGATGGACGAGCTGCGCTCCCACCTGCGGCGGGCCGTCGAGCACTCCGATGCCCCTCGACGCCGTCTGGCCGCCGACCTGCTGACCGGTGCCGCGGCGCTCGCCGACTCCGTCGCCGACACCGACGCGGAGGTGCCCGAGCGCACCCGCGACGAACTCGTCGACGCGCTCTGCCGCACAGCCGGTGTCCCGACCGTCGTCGACGCGGTGGCCCGGGACTTCCGGCAGGAGGCGTGGGCACGCACGGGATGGCCCTTCACCCGGTGGGTGCGGGCCTTCCGGCCGGCGCCGCTGAAGCGGCTGCGCCTGGACAAGGGCGCCGACGCGGTTCCCGACATCACCGACCAGGACGTGCGCGCCGTGCTCGGGCGTTCGTCGATCCCGCCCCCGGCACCCGCGGCGCGGGCGGCTGTCGACCTCGCCGCGCGTCGGATCGGGACGGGGGCGGGTGAGCACCTGCCGACCCGCTGGTCCGATGCGGTGGCCGACGCCGCGAGGCCGGAGGACCACGACCTCGCCGATGCCCTCGACCAGGCGGTGCTGCGCACACCGCTGCGTGCCCGCAAGCCGTGGTGGTGGACGTTCTTCGGCGCCCTGCAGATCGCCTTCGCGCTCGCCGCGGTCATCGGCCTCGGGTGGCTGGTCGTCGTCGGCCTCGCGTCGTGGTTGCAGCTGCCGGCCGTGCCGACGGCCGACATCGGGCCCTTCGCGACGCCCTTCCTGCTCCTGGGTGGCGGTCTGCTCGCCGGGCTGCTCCTCGCCGCCCTGGCGCGGTGGATGGCCCGGGCCGGAGCACGCAGGCGCGGCCGGACGGTCGAGAGGCGCCTGCGCCGTTCCGTGGGTGAGGTCGCCGACGAGCGGGTCATCGAGCCCGTGCAGCAGGTGCTGGCCGAGCACGCCGGGACGCGCGCGAGCATCCGGCGCGCGCTGGGCTGACCCCCTCGTCCACATCCGTGTGGCAGTCCCGGCGCTCGTGCACAGCGGCGTCGACCGGGCTGGCCCGCCCCCTTCGTCGCCTCGACAGTGGACTCCACGAGCCCACCGACCGTGGTGGGTGGGGAGAGAGGGAACCTGTCATGAACGAAGCCGAGCTGACCATCGCCGGACGGGTCGTCGCCGACCCGGAGCACCGCACCACCCGCTCCGGGATGCAGTTCACGACCTTCCGGATGGCGAGCACCGTGCGCCGACGCACCAAGGAGGGCGTGTACGTCGACGCCGCGACGAGCTTCTACAACGTCGCGGCCTTCCGCGCGCTGGGGATGAATGCGCACGCGTCCCTGCACAAGGGCGACCCCGTCCTCGTCCACGGTCGACTGACCATCAACACCTGGCAGCGTGCCGACGAGTCGTGGGGCAGCTCCGCCGAGCTGGAGGCGATCAGCCTCGGTCACGATCTGACCTTCGGGACGACCGCGTACACCAAGGCCGGCCGCAGCGGCGTCGACGAGGGCGCGGACGAGGCCGCCCAGCGCTCCCTCACCGCCATGACCGAGCGGATCGCCGGTGGGGACGGCCCGGGCTGGGGGGCACCTCCGCCCGTGTCACCGGGTGGCGAGCCGTCCGGCACCGCAGGCGAGGATGCGGGTGAGCGCGAGGACGAGGACGTGCGCCTGCCGGCCTGACTCGGCCGGCGATTCGGGCATGGGGGCGGGAGTGGATAGCCTGCCCCCATGGCCGACTACATCTACACCATGGTCCGTGCGCGCAAAGCGCACCACGAGAAGGTCATCCTCGATGACGTCTCGATGTCCTTCTACCCCGGCGCCAAGATCGGGATGGTCGGTCCCAACGGGGCCGGTAAGTCGACCATCCTGAAGATCATGGCCGGGCTCGATCAGCCGAGCAACGGCGAGGCGTCCCTCAAGCCGGGCGCGACGGTGGGGATCCTCCTGCAGGAACCGCCGTTGAACGAGGAGAAGACCGTCCTCGGCAATGTCGAGGAGGGCGCCGGCGAGATCAAGGCCAAGCTGGACCGGTTCAATGCCATCTCCGAGGAGATGGCCGAGCCGGATGCCGACTTCGACGCCCTCATGGCCGAGATGGGCACGCTCCAGGAGGACATCGACCACGCCGATGCCTGGGACCTGGACTCGCAGCTGGAGCAGGCGATGGACGCCCTTCGCTGCCCCCCGCCGGACGCCGATGTCACCGTCCTCTCCGGTGGTGAGCGCCGCCGGGTCGCGCTGTGCAAGCTCCTCCTGCAAAAGCCCGACCTGCTCCTGCTCGACGAGCCGACCAACCACCTCGACGCCGAGTCGGTGCTCTGGCTCGAGCAGCACCTCGCGAACTACCCGGGCGCCGTCCTCGCCGTCACTCACGACCGGTACTTCATGGACAACGTCGCGCAGTGGATCGCCGAGGTCGACCGCGGCCGCCTCTACCCCTACGAGGGCAACTACTCCACCTACCTGGAGAAGAAGCAGGAGCGTCTGGAGATCCAGGGCAAGAAGGACCAGAAGCTCGCCAAGCGCCTGAAGTCCGAGCTCGAGTGGGTCCGCTCCAACGCCAAGGCCCGCCAGACGAAGTCGAAGTCCCGGCTCTCCCGCTACGAGGAGATGGCGGCCGAGGCCGAGCGGACCAAGAAGCTCGACTTCGAGGAGATCCAGATCCCGCCGGGTCCGCGCCTGGGCAGCAAGGTCATCGAGGTCCGCGACCTGAGGAAGGGCTTCGGCGACCGTGTCCTCATCGAGGACCTGTCCTTCACCCTCCCGCGCAACGGCATCGTCGGTGTCATCGGTCCCAACGGTGTCGGAAAGACGACCCTCTTCAAGACGATCGTCGGCTTCGAGGAGCCGGACTCCGGCACCGTCGACATCGGTGACACCGTCCAGATGTCCTACGTCGACCAGTCGCGTGGTGGCATCGACAGCGAGAAGAACGTCTGGGAGGTCGTCTCCGAGGGGCTCGACCACATCCAGGTCGGTCAGGTGGAGATCCCCTCCCGCGCCTATGTGAGCCAGTTCGGTTTCAAGGGGCCCGACCAGCAGAAGAAGGCCGGGGTGCTCTCCGGTGGGGAGCGCAACCGCCTCAACCTCGCGCTGACCCTCAAGCAGGGCGGCAACCTGCTGCTGCTCGATGAGCCGACCAATGACCTGGACGTCGAGACCCTGGGTTCCTTGGAAAATGCGCTGCTCGACTTCCCCGGGTGCGCCGTGGTCATCTCCCACGACCGGTGGTTCCTCGACCGCGTCGCAACGCACATCCTCGCGTGGGAGGGCACCGACGAGAACCCCGGAGCCTGGTACTGGTTCGAGGGCAACTTCGAGGCGTACGAGGAGAACAAGATCGAGCGACTGGGGGAGGACGCAGCGCGACCGCACCGCGTCACCCACCGTCGCCTCACCCGTGACTAGACTTCACCCATGCCACGGGGCAAGCGGGTTGCCCTCGTCGGGGGTGTCGGCGGGGGTAACACCGGCAATGAGGTGAGCCTGGACGTCGTCCGGGATCTCCTGCGCGCCGCCCGCGACGACCTGCGGTTCTGCGTCGTCACGCCGATGCCGGTGGAGACCACGACGCGAGGTCTGGCGCATCCGGGGGAACCCGTCCTGCCCCTCCGTGCCCCACGTTCGACGGCCGGTCCACGCACTGTCGGTGCGGTGCTCCGTCGCGCGCTCGCCGAGGGTCGGCACACCTGCCGGGTGGTGCACGAGGTGGGCGGCATGCGTGCCCTCGTCGTCTGCGGCACCGGCGTCCTCGACGACTTCGAGGAACCGCCCTGGGGGATGCCGTGGTCGCTCCTCCTCTGGGCCGCGGTGGCGCGGGTGCGGCGCCGCCCCTTCATCCTGCTGTCGGTCGGGGCCGGTCCGATCGGTGGACGGGTGAGCGGCCGCCTCTTCCGGGCGACGGCAGCGCTCGCGACCGAGGTGACCTATCGCGACGCGGACTCCCTGCGCACCATGGTGGACCTGGGCTCGGTTCGCGCTGACGCACGCGTGACCTGTGACCTCGCCTTCGGTCGTGAGGTCGCACCGGGGCCGGCGGCCGCTCCCGGACCGGGGATGCGGGTCGCAGTCGCGGTCATGGACTGGGGTGGCTGGTCCGGTGACGACGAGGAAGCCAGGGGTCAGTACCTGGCCACCCTCACCGAAGCGGTGGTCGGCGTCCTCGACCGTGGCCACCGGGTCGTGCTGCTCGTCGGACAACCCGTGGACGTGGGCCCCGCCCATGAGGTGCGGCGGTCGGTGCTGTCCCGGCGTCCGGACGCCGACCTGCGCGTGGCAGACATCGGCGCCTTCGACGACGTGGTCGATGAGATCCTGGGCGCCGACCTCGTCGTGGCCACCCGGTTCCACCTCGTCGTGGCCGCCCTCGTGAGCGCCCGACCCGTGATCTCCATCGGGTACGCGCCGAAGAACAGGGCGTTGCTCACGAGGGTCGGTCTGGCGCACGTGGATCGCCCCGCAGAGGAGGTGACCGCTGCCTGGATCCTCGAGCAGGTCGATGCCGTGGCCCGCGATGGTGCGCGGTACCGCGGGAGCGACGAGGTCATCGAGGGCTGGCGGCGTCTCGTCCGCGACGAGGTCGCCGCTCTCGCCACCCGGATCGGTTGAGCCACCACGGCGCTGCGTCCTCGTCGCGCGGCTCCGGCAGGCGGCTGGCGGACCAGCCCGATGCCATGACCGCGGCGGCGCACCACAAGGTGGTCGTCTCGTCGAGGAGGTTCTCGCTGAGGGTGACGACGAACAGGCCCACGGCGACGGCGAGCGCCGCCTCGAGGGCCGCGCGGCGCTCGCCGCTCGTGTGCTGCAGCGCGCGTGAGGCCCGCCGCAGGGTGAGCACCGTCGTGACGACCACGCCGAGGAGGACGAGGACGCCCAGCAGGCCGAGCTCGATCCATGTCTGCACCCAGACGTTGTGCGGAAGCAGACCCTCGCTGCGGACGGTCGGGACGACGTCCAGGCCGATGCCGTTGAGCGGGTTGACCCGACCCAGCGGCAACAGGTCGTGCCAGTAGTCGACCCGCCAGGCGAGCGAGCTCGCCGGGGCCCCCGGCGGTGGCTCGGGGGGATCCCACACATCGACGAGCCGCTGGTTGAGGCTGGGTGTCGCGGCGAATCCGATGAGGCCGGCCACGGCGATGACCGGGAGCCACCGGTGGTCCCTCCGATAGGCGAGCACGAGGACCCCCAGGGCCAGGGCGAGCCAGGCGGCCCGGGTGTAGGTGAGGAGCACGACTGCGCTCGTGGCGATGGCTCCGAGCGCCCACAGCAGTCGGTCCGCGGTCTGGGTCCACACGGCCCGGGCGAGCATGAGGACCGTGACGACGGCGGCGTACTTGCCGAGCACGCTCGCGTGCACGAAGGGCCCGGTGACGCGAGAGAGGCCTGTCGACTCGTCGACCGGGGCCGAGCCGGCGAGCACCTGGACGGCGACATGGGCGCACACGAGGACGGCGGACGCCGCGAGGGCCAGATGGATCGACCTCGTCGACAGCGTGCCACTGCGCACGAGTTGCTCGATGACCACGAACATCAGCACGCCCGCGGCCAAGCGGGTGGTGGCCCCGGCCGAGAGCAGTGGCAGGTGCGAGCCCAAGGTACTCAACGACGCGGCACCGACGAAGGCGATGAGACCCCACGCAGCGGGCGTCGGCCGCAGGAGGCGGTCGTGGCGCCACCGGGAGAGCAGCCACCACGCCGAGCCGCCGAGGAAGACCAGCCCGACCGCGCTCGCGGTCGAGTGCCCAACCGCATCCAGCTCGGGTCGCACGACGAGCAGCAGGAGGATGAGGGCCGCGTAGCGTCGCACGGCCAGGACGGCGGCGATGACGATGACGATGGCCGCGGCGACGATGCCGAGGACGGGGAGCAGGTCCACCCCGGTGCGCACGGCGAGGATCCCCGTGGCAGCTGCAGCGATGCTCGCCGCGGTTGCCGAGCCGATGGCGGCCCGACGGATCATCGGCTCGACCTCGCGACCAGCTCGGAGTAGGCGGCGGTCACGTGATCGAGGTGGTCCTCCGCGGTCGTGCTGCGGGCCCGGACCTCGGCGAGCAGACCGGCGCTGCCTGCGAGTCCCGAGCGCAGCGCCGTGTGGAGACCGGCGGCCCAGGCGTCCGGGTCGTCGTGCGGCACGGTCCAGCCACTGCCCGGGCCG
Source organism: Janibacter sp. GS2 (assembly GCF_051200835.1). Classification (GTDB taxonomy): domain Bacteria; phylum Actinomycetota; class Actinomycetes; order Actinomycetales; family Dermatophilaceae; genus Janibacter. The sequence continues at coordinate 2,864,316 of NZ_CP195161.1, read as the reverse complement.
ACCATCTCCGGCATCCCCCCGACCCGGGAGACGAGTGCCGGGACCCCTGCCATGAGGCTCTCCCGGAGGGCGAAGGGGGAGTTCTCGTGGCACTGCGAGGGATGGACGGTCACGAGAGCACGATCCAGTGCCCGCCGGATGCCGGCGGCGTCGGTGACCCCGGGCAGGCTCACCCGGGGCAGACGCTCGGTCCGCACCAAGGACCTCAGCTCGTCCGCCTGGCTCCCTTCGCCGATCAGCTCCACGGCCACATCGGGATGGTCCTGCGCCACCCGCTGCCATGCCCGCAGCAGGACGTGCGGTCCCTTCAGCGGAACCAGTCGGCTGGCGAGGACGATCGAGTGCCGCGGCCCGGCGGCCGGGACCACGTCCTCGGCAGCGGAACGCCAGGGGAGGTCGAGATGGGTCACTTTCTCGGCCGGCCACCCCTCCTGCAGGAGCACATCGCGCATGAAGCGGGAGGGAGCCAGGATCAGCGCCCCGGACCGGCGCCACACCGGGACGGAGACGAGGTGCTCCGCCGCCCCGAGGGCACTGACCGCGCGACTGCCCTTCATGCAGCGCCGGCGGACGGGTGCCAGGGCCCGCCGCAGGGGCGGGGCGCCGATGCAGTCGGTGCAGATCGTCCCGTCCGGGTCGCTGAAGAGGGTCTGGTTGGCGCACGCCAGCTTGTACTCGTGCGCGGTCAGCACGACGGGCACGCCGACCCTCGTTGCTGCCTGCACCACCGAGGAGGTCAGCTGGTAGCAGGTGCCGTGGAAGTGGACGACGTCGGGACGGTGCTCCGCCAGAGCGCGCGCCATCGTGGCGCCCGCCTCGGGCGACCAGACGGACAGCGCAGCGCTGCGCACCCGGCCCGAGGCACCTGCGTCGAAGGACCGGTTCCGGGTCAACCACAAGGGTGCACCTGCGAGGGCCATGGGGGAGCGGCCGGGCGGCGGGTCCATCGCGACCATGCCGACGTCGTGCCCGGCCGCCGCGAGGGCCCGCACGAGCCACCCCACGTAGGTCTCCACGCCGCCGACGTGGTGGGCGAACTTGCTCACCTGGAGGATGCGCACGTCAGCCTCTCTCCCTCAGGCGGTGGATGCGCTCCCGAAGCCACCGTGCGTCCTGCCGCATCTCGGCGGGCGAGAGGGTGGCCCGCAGCGAGAGCCCGCTGCGGCGGGAGACGAGGCGGTAGCTGAGGAGGAAGACGACGGTGTAACCGAGGGTGCTCATCAGCGCAGCCGCAAGGATCCCGTGGACCGGGACGGTGAGGACCAGCCCGGTGAGGAGGACGAGGGCACCGCCCAGGTGCGCAAGACTCGCCCGGCCGGGTGTTCCGAGGCCCTGGAGCGCGGCCATGAGGGCGTTGCTCGCCGAGAACAGGACCATGCCGGGGAGCATGAGCCACAGGGGCGGGACCGCGGCGGCGAACTCGGCCCCGTACACGAAGGGGATCAGCCAGGGTGCGACGACGGCAAGCCCCAGGACGGCGACACCACCACCGAGGAAGTTGACCCGTAGGCCTCGCTCGAGCACGCGGCGCCCCGCGGGGCCGTCCGCAGAGGCGGTCACCGGGAAGATGACCATCGCGACGCTGCCGAAGAGGGCGACCACCATCGAGGAGACGTTGACCGCGATCGAGTAGTAGCCGATCTGGGTCGCCGTGACGAAGGCCGGCAGGGCCACCGAGTCCAGGCGAAGGGCACCCAGCGTGACTCCCTGCATGCGCAGCCCGTACCCGACCGCCCGGCCGGCGAGCCGGCGATCCGGCCAGGAGATCCCCTCGCTGACGAGTCCGACCAGGGCCACCGTGAGTGCCACCGCGTAGCTGACCACCTGGGCGGTCAGCACCGTGACCGGGCTGAAGCGATCCGCGCCCAGCAGCGCGATGAGGATGAGCACGTACATGGCCGGCTGCGCGATCCGCACGGCCCCGAGGAAGACGAAGCGGTGGCGGGCCATGAGCATCGCCCACATCGCCTCCGTGGTCAGGACGACCGGCACGGCGCACAGGAAGACCCGGGCGATCATCCGGGTCTCCTCGCTCTGCGCCGAGAAGCCGATGGGCACGAGGATCTGGGCGATCCCGATGCCCACGGCCCCGAGCACGGGTGCGATGACCAAGGTGGTGCCGAGGGCTCGCCGTCGGTCGGCGCCCCGTGACTGGAGGAAGATCATCCCGTCGGCGAAGCTGAGGTTCGACGCCCAGGTCAGGGTCAGCGTCCAGGTGCTCACCGCCGCCACCACACCGCGACCGTCCGCCCCGAGGAAGCGGGCGGTCAGGACACCGGAGACCAGCCCCAGCAGGATGGTCGCGCCGCTCGTGGCCAGGGTGACGCCGAAGGCCCGGCCGGTCGAGGACCGGCCGCCCACCCGGATGTGCTCACCCGCGGTCGGTGGGTCGGTGGTCATGGTGAAGTGGGGTCGTGGCCCGGACCGTCGGTGCGCGGGGTGTGGTGCCGTGATGAGCGGGTGCGCAGCACCACCAGGACACCCCCGACGAGGAAGAGGGCGGTGAGCGCGGCGACGAGGCTCGCCCGGATGCGCGCGTCGGTCGAGGACAACGGTTCGGCGTCCACACGCAGGGACTCGGCACGGTCCGTGTTTCCCTTGGCTGCCACCTGGACGCTGCGCAGCGCAGAGCTGGCATCCGCGACGAGCTCGCCGGCCCGGGTGACCGACGCCGTGGCAGCGGTCTCGGGGACCCCCTCGAGAATCGCCTTCCGGGACTGCTCCTCCAAGGACTCCTGGGCCAGCTTGGCCCCGGCGAGTTCGGAGTCGAGCTGCTGCTCCATGCCTTCGGCCATGGAGTCCAGGGCGCGGCGCACCTGGCGACGCAATCCGTCCTCTGCCTCCTTCCGGGAGTCCGCGACGTAGGTCACGCGGATGAGGGTGCTGTCGCTGACCCGGCTGGAGTCGACGAACGCCCCCGCAGAGTCCGGGTCTGCCGGGGCGTCGCCGGAGGAGCGGCCACCGTCGTAGGCGGTGGCGAAGTCCGCGGCGTGCGTGACCACCTCGTAGTTCGAGTAGGTGCCGATGAGCGGTGCGATGTCGACCTCGGCGGTCGCTCGCACCGAGGCGGGGGACCACCCTGCCGTGCCGAACCACGTCGCCGCCGCGCTCACGAGCGCAGCGACGAGCAGGAGGGCGACGGAGAGGCCGGGCAAGGCTCTGGTCCGCAGGTGAGTCATGCGGCTCCCTTCGCGCGGGTGGGGGATGCGCGACCGCGGCGCGCGCCGAGGATCCGCCGGAGGTACCGACGGGCGAAACGTGCGCTGCCCACCAGGCCGCGGGGGGCGGTCAGGACCCGCGCCGCCGTTGCCGCCGCTGCCCCGGGCCGGCCGTCGGCCAGCAGACTGCGGATGCGCAGGATGTGGGTGCGGGTCAGCTCGTCCCTGACCACTTGCATGTGGGTCCCGCTCCCGCCCCGTGCGAGTTCGGCTTCGAGCACCGTTGCGGCACCGTCCAGCTGGGAGGTGAGCTCGCGGCTACCGTCCGCCTGCTCGTGGATGCGGTAGGCCACCACCGGTCGGGCGACATGGTGGGCGGCCGCGCCGGTGCGGGCCAGGGCGACCGCGAGGTACCGGTCGTAGGCGGTTCCGGCAGCATCGGGGCGCTCCGTCCAGTCGATGGCGGCACGACGGATCACGGCAGCCACCATGAAGATGTCGCCGCGTGCGGCCACCTCGTGGAAGGGGTGCAGACGGCCCGCGGGGACGTCCCGCCGGCTGACGATGGCGCTCATCGGGTGCTCGGGCGGCAACGGTCGGCCGGCGGCGTCGACGAGGTCCACGTCGGCGAAGGCGACGAGGACGGTGGGATCCTCGAGCAGCGGTGGGACGAGCAGGGCGAGGGCGTCGGCGGCGAGGACGTCGTCGTCGTCGACCTCCATGACCAGCTCCGTGCGAGCTGACGAGAAGCCGGACCACACGTTGCCGAGGATCCCCAGATTGGTCTCTCGGGGCGTCCAGAGAAATCGTTGATCATCGAGGTCGTCCACGAGACGCCCCACCGCCGGGTCGGCGGCGTTGTCGCAGACCAGCACGGTGAAGTCCTCGAAGGTCTGTCCCCGAATCGCCTCGAGGCACTCGCGCAGCAGCTCCGGGCGACGGTAGGTGGGAACGACGAGGGTGACCACCGGACCAGCAGCGTTCATCGCTCGACCGACGAGTCCGACGGTGTCGCGACCGGGGAGTGATGCCACGGTGAGCTCGGGTCGCGGCGACCCGAGTAGAGGTGGCGCTGGGTCCGACCGGCGGCGAGGTCCGAGCACAGCTGGGTGTAGCCCTCAGCCACTGCGCCCCAGACGTAGCGCTTCCGGCACCGCGCCACCAGCCGTGCTCGGCGCGGGCCGTCCGAGTCCGGGTCGACGTCGACCGCCGCGATCGCCTCGGCCAGGTCGTGCACGGTCCGACCGAAGACGCCGTCCTCGCCGAGGACGTCGCGGTTGAAGGTGTTGTCGTGCGCGATCGTCGTGGCCCCCGCGCCCATGGCCCGCAGCAGGGAGGGGTTGGTCCCCCCCACGGAGTGGCCGTGCAGGTAGCTCGCTGCCCCGACGTACAGCTGGTCCAGCAGGTCCTGGTCCCACACGCTCCCGAGCAGCCGCACTCCGGGGGTCCGACCCGCGGTGGCCCTCACCGCCTCGCGGTAGTCCGTCACGTAGGGCGAGTCCCCGACGACCACGAGCGGGAGGCGTGCGCCGCTCGCGGCGTAGGCCTCGATCATCTCGAGGACGTGGTTCTCCGGCTCCACACGGGCGACGAGGAGGTGATACCGACGGGGTTCGAGCCCGAGCTCACCGACGCGGCTCGGGAAGAGGTCCGCGGTCACCGTCGTGCCGTACTCGAGGAGGCGGCTCTGGGCGCCGAACTCCGTGAGGTAGTACTCCTGGATGCCGGGGGAGTCGGCGATGAGGGCATCGGCGTCCCGGACCGCTCGCGCCTCTGACCAGAGGTAGAAGGCCTTGCCCGCACGACCCCACTTCGACCGCCTCCACTCGAGGCCGTCCACGTGGACCGCAACCGGGAGGTGGCTCAGGTGCAGCAGCGGAAGGGCGAAGGTGTTGGCGGCGTTGAAGACGAGCGCCACGTCGTACTGCCCGCGGGAGAGGGCCACGTGCAGGGCGGCCACGGCGGTGTGGGTGAGCGTCTCGAGCGAGCGTTGGTGCAGGCAGGGCAGGTGCACCAGTCGCATGCCGGCATACGTGGCCGGGTCCCCGTCAGGGCCGTTGTTGCCTCGCCTGCAGTAGACCGTCACGACGTGCCCTCCGGCGGCCAACCGACTGCCGATCTCCTCGACCGCCGTCTCGAAGCCGCCGTAGTGTGCCGGCACGCCTCGCGTGCCGATCATGGCGATGCGCATTCCCCTCTCCCCCCTGGGCCGGTCTTCCGCTGGGTGGCCCCGGCGGAGTGCATCCGGTTGCCGCGACTTCCCCTCGCGCGACCGGCGCTGGTCACCAACCCCTAGCATGTCAACACGATAGCCCCCCACACGTGAGGATCGTTCTCTAATCAGGAGATCGTTGTGAAGGAGTGCGGATGAGCCCGGCCCGCGAGATCCGATCGAGCACGTCCGGCTCCGAGCGTGCCGCGGCGGCGCTCGCGTGGTGCGTTCCGGGTGGAGCGCACACCTACGCCAAGGGCCAGGACCAGTACCCAGAGGATCGCGCGCCGATCATCGCCCGCGGCCTCGGCAGCCACGTGTGGGACGTCGACGGTCACGAGTACGTCGAGTACGGGTCGGGACTGCGGTCGGTGGTCCTGGGCCACGCGCACCCCTTGGTGAACGAGAGGGTCGCCGCGGAGCTGGCGAAGGGGGTCAACTTCGCCCGTCCCTCGATTGCCGAGCTCGCGGCGGCGGAGGACTTCCTGACGGCCGTCCCCACGATGGAGATGGTCAAGTTCGCCAAGAACGGGAGCGACGCGACGACCGCGGCGGTGCGCCTGGCGCGGGCCGTCACCGGCCGGGACGTCGTCGCGATCTGCGGGGACCATCCCTTCTTCTCCACCGACGACTGGTTCATCGCCACCACCGGGATGCCCGCGGGGATCCCCCGCGTGAGCGCCGAGCTGACGACGAGCTTCCCCTACGGTGACCTCGACGGGTTGCGGGAGGCCCTGCGCTCCCGAGCGGGGCAGGTCGCCGCCGTCGTCCTGGAGGTGGAGACGATGACGCCTGCGCCCGATGGCTACCTCGACGCGGTCGTCGACCTCGCCCACGACGAGGGTGCCCTGGTGATCGTCGACGAGATGATCACCGGGTTCCGCTGGGACCTCGCCGGGGCTCACGCGCTGCGGGGGATGCGGCCGGACCTCGTGACCTTCGGCAAGGCGATGGCCAACGGCTTCTCGGTCTCGGCGCTGGCGGGCCGGCGCGACATCATGGAGCGAGGCGGGCCGGAGACCGACGAGGAACGGGTCTTCCTGCTCTCCACCACCCACGGCGGCGAGACGCACTCGCTCGCCGCCTTCCGAGCGTGCGTCGAGGTGCAGCGCCAAGAGGGGACCAGTGCCCGGCTGCTGGAGATCGGGGGGCGACTACGGCGTGCGGTGGAGGAGGTGGTGGCCGACGCCGGGCTCTCCGACCGGGTGGTTCTGCGGGGCCGGGACTGCAACCTCGTCTTCGCCACCCTGGACGAGACCGGCGCCCCGTCGCAGGAGTACCGGACCCTCTTCATGCGTGGGCTCCTGCGTCGTGGGGTGATCGCGCCCTCGTTCGTCGTCTCGAGCGCGCTCGACGCCGCGGACATCGAGGTCACCGCCCAGGCTGTCCGGGAGACCTGCATCGACTACGCGGCCGCCCTCGACCGCGGGGACCCGAGCCCGTGGATGGGTGGCCGGTCGATCCGACCGGTCTTCAGCCACCGACGCTGACGAGGTGCACCTCCGGTAGGGCCACGGACAGGTCGGCACGCGTGAGACCTGCAGCGCGCAGCTGCTCGGTGACCTCCGGCGCGATGTCCCACGTGAGCAGGAGCACTTCATCGGGGTCGTGGGCGAGCAGGTCCTGGGGAGCGACGACCTCGATCGACGTCCCGGCGATGCGACGGCCCTGCTTGTCGGGGGAGGCGTCGGCGACGACGGGCAGCAGCGACGCATCGACCCCGGTGACCCCGAGGAAGGTCACCGCCTTCGATCCGGCCCCGTAACCGAGGACGGACCGCCCCGCCGCGCGGGCCGCGGCGAGGTGATCGAGCACGGTGCGACGCACGCCGGTCACGGCTGCTCCCCAGCGACGGTAGCCCTCCTCGCGATCCAGTCCCGCGGCGTGCTCCTGCGCGAGCACGGCGTCGACCGAGGGGGCGCGGACCGTGCCCTCGTCGCCACGACGCGCGAGGACCACGAGGCACCCGCCGTAGACGGGTTCCGGCCACGCGTCGACGACGACGAGACCGTGTCTGGCGCAGGCGTGCTGCCACGCGGTGAGCGAGAGGTAGACGGGGTGACCGTGTCGGATCGTGTCGACCTGGTGGCCCGTGACCTGGGCGAGGGCGTGGTGGAACTCGATCGCGAGCACGCCGTCGTCCGCCAGTGCCTCGACGCGCTCGGCCAGCGCCGCGTCGAGGTCCTCGGCGTGGATCAGCCCGTGGTTGTCGACGACGAGGTCCGCGACGGCCTCGGTCGCGGTGAAACCGACCCGCTCGAGCTCGTCGGCCCAGTGACCGCCGTGGGCGCTGCCGAACTCGCGCAGGGTGGCGCCGCCCTTCGTCTCCGGGGAGTCGCGCAGGGCCGCCGCCATGTGCACGGCGTGCGCGCCGGCCGTGCGGCTGGTCGTCGCCAGGGGGGTCTCCGGGCCGGGAGAGGTGTGCGACAGCTGGACGAGGGTGCACTGGGGGCACCAGCGCAGGCCCAGGGGCCACCGACCGTCGCCGGCCGGGTCGCTGCCCGAGGGCGGGAAGTCGTCGCAGGCCGGCAGGTCGCCGAGGTCGAGGATGGTCACGAGGCGGGCGCAGCGGCATGATCGGCAGCGGGTGACCTCCCGGACCGCGTCGCCGCGGGGGGCGCTCACCGCGGGACCGATCGCACGAAGGGAGACGGCACATGAAGATCCGCCACACCACGCTCGAGGGGGTTCTCGTCCTCGAGCCCACCGTCCACCGGGACGACCGAGGGTTCTTCACCCGGACCTTCGACCATGACGTCGCCGCAGGGGCCGGCATCGACGGGGCGGACTTCGTCCAGGACAGCCAGTCGCGCAGCCACCGAGGCGTGGTGCGGGGGATGCACCTGCGCACCGGTGACGGTGAGGCCAAGCTCGTGCGCTGCGCGCGCGGCCGCATCCTCGACGTCCTCGTCGACGCCAGGGTGGGGTCGCCGACCCACGGGTCGGTGCTGACCGTTGAGCTCGACGACATCGCGCACGCCGTGCTGTACGTGCCGCGCGGGGTGGCGCACGGCTGGCAGGCGCTGACCGACGAAGCCGATGTCTGCTACCGGATCGACGCCAGGCACGACCCCACCGAGGACGTCACCATTCGCCATGATGACCCCGACCTGGCCATCCCGTGGCCGCTGCCGGTCACGCTCCTCTCGCCACGGGACCGCGAGGCACCCGGCTGGGCGGAGGTGACCGCCCGGTTGCGGAGCGCGCGGTGAGCGTGTGGTCATCCCGTCCACCGCAGGTCCCGGCCATCGAGGCGGCCGGCGTCGACCAGCTCCTGCAGCACGGCGAGACGGATGTGGTCGACCTCGAAGCCGTGCGTGGTCAGGCCGTGGGTGGTGTAGGCCTCGGCGAGCTCCGCGGCGCCCCGGGGGATGTCCCACGCCGGAACGTAGGCCGGCACGAGGTCGGCCATCTTGTCCAGCGAGACACGGTAGGAGCGGGGGTCGGCACCGTGCTCGCCGGTGATCGTGATGCCGGCCCCCGGCACGGCGTCCGCTGCGACCTCCGCGATGTCCGCGACGGTCAGGTTGTTCGCGGGGTGGCCGACGTTGAAGGCCTGTGCGTGCACCGCCTCCCGTTCGCTCTCCAGGGTGGCCAGGAAGGCCGCGGCGATGTCGCGGGCGTGCACGAGGGGGCGCCAGGGTGTGCCGTCCGAGAGGACGGTCACCGTGCCGGTGAGCACTGCGTGACCGATGAGGTTGTTCAGCACGATGTCGCAGCGCAACCGTGGCGAGAATCCGAAGGCGGTCGCGTTGCGCAGCATCGTCGGACTGAAGTCCTCGTCGGCGAGGGCGGTGAGGTCGGCCTCGACGCCGACCTTGGACCGGGCGTAGGCGGTCACCGGCGCGAGCGGTGCTTCCTCGTCGAGCATCCCTGTGGTGTCGCTCGCCCCGTACACCGAGCAGGTGGAGGCGTAGAGGAACCGGGGGACGCCGGCGTCCTTGGCCAGTCGTGCCAGGCGCGTGCTGGCCCGATGGTTGATCTCGTGCGTGATCTCCGGAGCGAGGGCGCCGAGCGGGTCGTTGGACAGGGCGGCCAGGTGCACCACCGCATCGTGCCCCTCGACGTGCTCCCGGCTGACTTCGCGCAGGTCGCACCGGATCGAGGACGGTGAGTCGGGCTCCGGACCGATGACCCGGTCGACGAAGTAGTCGGTGTCCAGGCCTGTGACCTCGTGCCCGGCGGAGGTGAGTACCGCGCTCATCACCGTGCCGAGGTAGCCGTGGTGGCCGGTGAGCAGAACCTTCATGGAGTCTCCCGTGTGGTGGTCAGGTGGATGACGCCCTTCGTCATCCGGAAGGCCTCGGCGTAGTCGGAGCGGCACTCCATGCCGCGCAGCCGGGCGAGGCCGAGGAAGGTCTCCCGGAGCCACCAGTCGTGGCTCCTCTGGGAGGGGTAGTGGGCGTCGAGGAGAGCCCACTTCGTCTCGAGGTCCTCCGTGGTGAGCGGGAGGTAGAGGTTCGGTGCGAGCCGGCCCAGATCGCCGTCCCACTTCGGGATCTCGTAGTGGAGGACGAGATGGTCGCGCAGCGCCGTCGGGGCGAGCGCCCCGACGAGCGCGTGGTCCTGGTGGGCGTCCTCGGCGTGCGGCGCCAGCACCAGGTCCCATGGCTGCCCGGCGACCTCCGCGAGGGCGTCCTTGACCTCGTCGAAGTGGGCCGGCAGCCGACCGTCGCGCAGACCGCACAGAGTCACTGCGGGCACGACCGGGTCGAGCAGTGCGGACAGGGCCGCCGTCGTCTCCGCGCCACGCTCGGGCGTGGACGTGAGCACGAGCGCGCCGACGGAGGTGCCGGGCCGCTCTCGGACGAGCCGTCGCAGCAGCCCCCCGGCGCCGATCTCGATGTCGTCGCAGTGGGCGCCGACCGCGAGCACCCGCAGGGGCCCGTCCGGCAGGTGCAGGCCCATCATCAGCGGGGCTCGGCTGCTGCGCTCACGTCCGCGGTCGAGCGGACCCTCCCGTCGTCCCCCGTGTGCAGCCAGACCGCCCAGGGGGGCGGGACGGGGCCCCGGGCCAGCTCGTCGAGGGCGACCCTCTCCTTGACGGTGTCGGCCGGGACCCAGAAGCCGTCGTAGGGCTGGGCGAGGACCTGACCGCGCGAGGCGAGCCGCGTGAGCGTGTCGCCGACGAGGTCGCAGTCCGGCTCGAGCTCGTCGAGGAGGTCACGCCGCAGCACGAAGTAGCCACCGTTCTCTCGCAGGTCCAGGCTCGCGACCGAGTCGATCTCGGTCACCCGGTCGCGCTCGTCCGTCGCGACGATGTGGAAGGAGGACTGCGGGGGAACCGCCAGGAGCGAGGCGAGGGCGTCGGTCTGGCGGAAGCGCTCGATGAGCGTGTTCAGGGGCGCGTCCGTGAGGACGTCGGCGTAGTTGGCCATGAACATCTCGTCGTCGCCGAGGTAGGAACGCACCCGGCGCAGTCGCTCGCCGATCGGCGTCGAGACACCGGTGTGCGCGAACGTGATCCGCCAGTCGTCGATCTCCTTCGAGACGGTGCTCACCTGACCGTCGGACAGCACGAAGTCGTTGGTGTCGGTCTCCTCGTAGTGCAGGAAGTAATCGGAGATCTCCTTGGCGCCGTGCCCGAGGCAGAGGATGAACTCGGTGTGGCCGAAGTGGGCGTAGTAGCGCATGACGTGCCAGATGAGCGGACGGTCCCCGACCATGACCATCGGCTTGGGCAGGTCGCGCTGCCCGTCACGCATACGCATCCCCAGGCCACCGCAGAACAGGACGACCTTCATGATCATGCTCCCTTCGTCGGCTCGACGACGTCGAGCTCCGGTATCGCGAACACCAGCCGCCCGCCCCACTCGCTGACGTGACGCAGCTGTGCGCTGATCTCCGTGCGCAGGTTCCACGGCAGGACGAGGACGTAGTCGGGGCGGGCGTCGTCCAGCGCGTCCACCGGGCGCACCGGGATCCGGCTGCCCGGCAGGAAGCTGCCGTGCTTGTGCGGGTTGCGGTCGACGGTGAAGGGGAGCAGGTCGCCACGGATGCCGCAGTGGTTCAGCAGGGTGTTGCCCTTGCCGGGCGCGCCGTAGCCGACGACGCTCTTGCCCTCCCGCCGGGCGGTGAGGAGGAAGGTGAGCAGCTCGTCCTTGACCCTGGCCACGGTCTCGGCGAAACCCCGGTGCCCCTCGAGGGTGTGCAGTCCGCGCTCTGCCTCGAGCGCCAGCACCCGGGCGACCTCCGGGCCGGGTGCTCGGCCGGTCGTCTCGACCTGCCGGCCGTGCTGCACGTGCACCCTCAGCGAACCGCCGTGCGTGGGCAGCTCCTCGACGTCGACGACGACCAGGCCGCCGAGTGCGAGGGCGCGCTGCAGGGTGAGCAGCGTGTAGTACTGGAAGTGCTCGTGGTAGATCGTGTCGTACTGCCCGAACTCGACGAGTCGGGCGAGGTGTTGGACCTCGATGGTCAGGGTGCCGTCCTCGGCCAGCAGGGCGGCGAGGCCGAGGGTGAAGTCCCGCAGGTCGGGGACGTGCGCGTAGACGTTGTTCGCCACGACGAGGTCGGCCCGGCCACGGCGGGCGACGATGTCGCGTGCCGTCGCCTCGCCGAGGAAGCAGACCTCCGTGGGGATGCCGCGCTCCGTGGCCGCGGCCGCGGTGTTCGCCGTCGGCTCGACGCCGAGGACCGGGATCCTCGACTCCTGGAAGTGCCGGAGGAGGTAGCCGTCGTTGGAGGCGACCTCGACGACGAAGGAGTCCGGGCCGAGGTCGAGGAGCTCGGTCATCGCCACGGCATGACGCCGGGCGTGCTCCACCCAGGAGTCGGAGAAGGAGGAGAAGTACGGATAGCTGTCGGTGAAGATCTCCGCAGGCGGCAGGCACTCCGGCAGCTGCACGAGCAGGCAGCTGCCACAGACACGCACGTGCAGTGGGTAGTGCGTCTCCGGAGCCTCGGCGCCACAGGGAGGGAGGAAGGCCTCGCACGGCGGTGCCGCGCCCAGGTCGACGAAGGTCGTGGCCGTGTCCGTCCCGCAGACACGGCAGGTGATGGATGGATTCCCCGCCATGGTTCTCCCCTTCGGACACCGTGTGCCCATGAGCAGAGTGTGCCACCACCCGGGGCCCCGGGACAGGGTTCCGGCGCCGTCGAGTTCCCGGGCAGCACCGGGATAGCGTGCGGACATGCCTTCACTCATCGAGGAGATCGACGGCCGCGGCACCGTGAGCGACGAGGTGCTCACCGGGGGTCTCGCGGACGGCGAGCGGCTCGCGGGGGTCGAGCTCGTCGGATGCACCCTCAGGGACGCCAGCTGGGCGGGCGCGATCCTCGCGGGGGTCCGCCTCGAGGGGTGCGTCGTCGAGCGGGTCGACCTCTCCAGGGTGCGCCTGCCCGATTCCGTCCTCGACGGGTGCACCTTCACCGGGTGCAAGGCGATGGCCACCTCGTGGTCGATGCTGCGCGAGCCGATGCTCTCGCCCGACCCCACCACCTGGGTCGACTGCCAGCTGTCGATGGGCAGCTTCAGCGGCCTCGACCTCACGGGTGGGCGCTTCGAGCGGTGCGTGCTCACCGATGCGGACTTCGACGGGGCGAGGCTCACGGACGTCGTCGTCGACGACTGCACCCTCGCCGGTGCCCGGTTCGTGCGCGCCGACCTCAGCGGGGCCGATCTGCGCGGCGCCCGCGACTACGTCATCGACGTGCGGGAGGCAACGGTCACGGGGCTCACCGTCGACCAGGTCGGTGCGCTCGGGCTGCTCGCTCCCTTCGGCGTCGTCGTCGAGTGAGGCCTCAGCCGTAGATCTCGGTCAGGGCCGAGTCGATGTCGGGGTGGGCGAAGGTGAACCCGGCCTCCTCGAGGACCGTCGACGTGCAGTGCCGTCCGGTGAGCGCCAGCGCCGGGTCGCTGCGCAGCCCCACGGCGCCGACCCTGAGCAGGGGCGCGGGAGTCGGCGGTGCGGCCGGGCGGTGCAGGTGCCGGCGCAGGGCCGCCATGAGATCAGCATTGCGAAGGGGGTGTGGCGCCGCCGCGACGAGCGGCCCGCTCGGGATCCTCACCTGCGGGTCGAAGCCGAGCGCGGCGATCGCGACCCGCTGCCAGTCCTCGTGGTGGATCCAGCTGAACCACTGCCGGCCCGACCCCACGCGGCCGCCGAGGCCGGCGCGGGTGAGGCGGGCCAGGATCTGCAGCGCCGGCGCATGCCGGTCGAGGACGATCGAGGTGCGCAGGTGCACGAGGTGGTCCGCGTTCGCCCCGGTCGTCGCCGCCTCCCAGGGACCCGCCACACCGGTCATCTGCGGCAGGCCCGGGTCGGGCAGGGGCGTGGACTCGGTGACGCGCCGCTCCCCGGCATCCGACCAGATCGCGGTGGTCGAGGCCTGCAACCAGCCGACGAGTGGGCGAGTGAGGTCTTGGCTGGCTGCGACGAGGGCGCGGGTGGAGTCGACGCGGGAACGGCGCAGCTCGGCGATGTTAGCCGCCGAGGGGCGGACGTCGACGAGCCTGCCGGCGAGGTTGATCAACGCCACCCCCGCCTCGTCGGCGGAGCGTAGGGCGTCGGCCCAGTCGCCGACGGTGCGCCCGTCCCAGATGACCTGGTCGAAGGGCAGGTGCGGGTCTCGTCGACGGGTGATGATGCGGACATCGTGACCGCGTGCGAAGAGGCGTGCACCGAGCAGTCTTCCCAACGAGCCGGATCCGCCGGCGATGACGACGCGGGGGAGGGTCGGGTCGGCCCGGGACCCGGCGAGGCGCGCAAGACGGACGGCCGCGTCGGTCAGTCCGCGGTCGAGCTCTGCGGCGACTCGCGCCACGACGACCGGGGTGGCAGCCCCCTTCGCCTCCACGGTCTGGGTGAGGACGGTGCCCTCACCCTCCCACCGGAGGGTCCACTCGACCCGCATCGACCCGGCGCGGGTCTGCTGGGTGACCTCCAGGCGCCGCTCGGCGTCGGACCCCGTGGTGCGAAGGGGAGGTGTGGAGCGCTCGTGCAGCCGGGCCGCGATCGGTTCCCACTCGGGCCAGCGGACCGGGTCGGACAGGACCCGCCACACCGCCGCGGGTGCCACGGGAAGGCGGGCGGAGGAGGTGCGGGTCCAGGACATCAGGTGCTCCGTGCTCCCACGAGGCGCAGGGCGAGCGTCCCGTAGGTGTCGGCGATCTGTGTCGGGGTGGTCCGACGCACCCCGGGGTGGTACCACCGGGCGACGTCGACGACGAGGGAGAGTGCGGCCAGGGCCGTGGCCCGGATGTCCTCGACCGAGAACTCACCCGTGGCCACCCCTTCGGTGATGATCTGCTCGACGACGGCGTCGATCTCGCGACGCAGCGTGAGGACCTCGCGCTGGTGCTCGGTGGAGAGGTGGCGGAACTCGTATTGCACGATCCGGGCGACCTGGTACTCCTCGGCGTGCCACCGGGCGAAGGCCGAGATCACCTCGGCGAGGGCGTCCGTCGGTGACTCGGCCTGCGCGGCGGCCTCGGCCAGCGCGTCCCGGGCGCCCTCGTGGCCGACGCGGCTGAGCTGGAAGAGCAGGTCCTCCTTGCTCGCGAAGTGGACGTAGACCCCGGCGGGGGAGAGCCCGGCCCGGGAGGCGATGTCGCGGGTGGTCGTCGCGTGGAAACCCTTGTCCGCGAAGGCGTCCGCCGCCGCCTCGAAGAGACGCACGACCGTCGGGTTGTCGTGCGCGGGCAGGGAAGGTGTCGATGCCGTCACGGTTGACAGCATGCCCCCTCCCGGCGAGACTAAGCAAGCGCTTAGTCAACATCGTGAGTCAGCATGTCGGCACGTCAGGTGCCAGGAAGGTGAGGCACATGCCCCGCAACATCTACGACGAGGACCACGAGTCCTTTCGCTCCTCCGTCCGGGAGTTCGTCGAGCGCACGCTCGTCCCGCGTGCCGAGTCGATGATCGCCGAGCACTCCATTCCGCGTGAGGTGTGGCTCGAGGCCGGCAAGCAGGGCTTCTTCGGGCTGACGATCCCGGAGGAGTTCGGCGGTGCGGGCATCGACGACTACCGCTTCAACGCCGTGCTGGCGGAGGAGCTGTCGAAGTTCAACGCCGCGACCTCGTCCTGTTTCGGGATCCACTCGGACATCACGGCGCCGTACATCGTCGCGATGGGCACCGAGGAGCAGAAGCAGCGGTGGCTCCCGGGCGTGGTCACCGGCGAGAAGATCCTCGCGATCGGCATGACCGAGCCCTCCGGCGGGTCGGACCTCGCCAACCTCAAGACCACCGCGGTCAGGGCCGATGACGGCTCCGGCGACTGGATCATCAACGGGTCGAAGACCTTCATCACCAACGGCCACCAGTGCGACCTCGCCGTGGTCGCCGTGCGCACCGACCCGGCGAAGGGCGCCAAGGGCATCTCGCTCTTCGTGCTGGAGAAGGAGGACGCGGGCTTCACCAAGGGCAAGCCGCTGGACAAGGTCGGTCAGCCCGAGTCCGACACCTCCGAGCTGTTCTTCGACGACGTGCGCGTCTCCGAGGACCGCCTCCTCGGCCCCGAGGGCATGGGTTTCATCTCGATGATGCAGAAGCTGCCGCAGGAGCGGCTGGGCAATGCCATCGCGAACATCGCCGGGGCCAAGCAGATCCTGCAGGAGACGATCGACTACACGAAGGAGCGCAAGGCCTTCGGCCAGCCGATCGGCTCCTTCCAGCACAACAAGTTCAAGATGGCCGAGCTCGTGACCAAGGTCGAGGTCACCGAGGCCTACACCGATGCCTGCGTCGTGGCGCACGCCGCGGGCACGCTCACCGCCGTCGACGCCGCGAAGGCGAAGTGGTGGGCCGCGGAGGTGCAGTGCGATGTCCTCGATGAGTGCGTGCAGCTGCACGGTGGCTACGGCTTCATGAACGAGTACCGCGTCGCCCGCGCGTGGAAGGACGCCCGCGTCCACAAGATCTGGGCCGGCACGAACGAGATCATGAAGGAGCTCATCGGCCGGGACCTGGGTCTCTGACGGAGACGGATGCGAGGTTGAGAGCGACGAAGGAGCTCTCGGCCGAGCGGAGTCGACCGAAGAGACCCCATGGGCTGGGTCTCTGACGGAGACGGATGCGAGGTTGAGAGCGACGAAGGAGCTCTCGGCCGAGCGGAGTCGACCGAAGAGACCCCATGGGCTGGGTCTCTGACGGAGACGGATGCGAGGTTGAGAGCGATGAAGGAGCTCATCGGCCGAGCGCACCATGTACTGCGGCTGGCTGCCTCCGGGCGGCCAGCCGCAGCGCACTTGCGTGGACCTGAGAGACTGGGGAGAACCCCAAGCGAAGGGAGGCCCGGTGACCGTCCCAGCCCACGTCATCACCGTCTCCGACCGCGTTGCGAATGGCACCCGCGACGACCACTCCGGGCGCCTCGCCGTCGAGCGGCTGACGGCCGCCGGGTACGAGACCGGTGCGAGCGTCGTCCCGGACGGCGCCGCGGAGGTCGAGGAGGTGCTGCGCGCCACTCTGGCGACGGGGGCCCGTCTGGTCATCACCTCCGGCGGTACCGGGGTCAGCCCCCGCGACCGGACTCCCGAGGGCACGGCCGCGGTCCTTGATCGTCAGGTCCCCGGGCTGACCGAGATGGTGCGTGCCGAGGGCGCGCGACACACCCCCTTCGCCGCCATCTCCCGCGGACTCATCGGCGTCGTCGACGCCGGGCCCGAGGGCCCCGGCGCGCTCGTGATCAACCTCCCCGGCAGCCCGAAGGGCGTCGGCGAGGGCCTTGATGTCCTCCTCCCCCTCGTCGAGCACGTCCTCGACCAGATCTCCGGTGGTGACCACTGATGACACGCTCCGCCTGGATCGCCACCGAGGCGATCGATCTCCCCGCGATGCTCGCGAGCGTCAACGCGCCCGCCCACGGGGCCGTGGCCAGCTTCGTCGGCCAGGTCCGCGACCACGACCCGGAGGCGACCGGTGAGGTCGTCGCCCTGCGCTACAGCTGTCACCCGGATGCCCAGCAGTTCATCGAGCAGGTCCTCGCGCGCACGGTCGCGGCACACGACCCCGAGGGCACCACCGACGTCAGCGCCACCCACCGCATCGGTGACCTCGACGTCGGTGACCTCGCGCTGGTCGTCGTCGTCGGCAGCGCCCACCGGGACCTGGCCTTCACCCTCTGCCGAGCGGTCGTCGAGGCGATCAAGCACGAGCTGCCCGTCTGGAAGCAGCAGTTCGTCGCCGACGGCACCCACGCGTGGTCGGGGTTGAGCTGCTGATGGTCCGTCCGCTGCTCGACACCCACGGCCGGGTGCACCGTGACCTCAGGGTCTCCCTGACGGACAAGTGCAACCTGCGCTGCACCTACTGCATGCCCGCCGAGGGTCTGCCCTGGCTGCCCAAGGACGAGCTGCTCTCGACACCCGAGCTGCTCACTCTCGTCGAGGCCGCCGTCACCGCTGGCATCAGCGAGGTCCGACTGACCGGCGGGGAGCCCCTCGTGCGCCCCGACGTCGTCGAGATCGTCGGTGCCATCGCGGCGATGGAAGGACCGCAGGGCCGGCCGGAGGTGTCGATGACGACCAACGGACTCGGCCTGACCAAGACGGCCTCGGCCCTCGCCGACGCGGGGCTGGCCCGGGTCAACGTCAGCCTCGACACCCTCAGCCCGGAGCGTTTCCACGAGATCACCCGCCGCGACCGTTTCGACGAGGTCGTCGCGGGGATGGCGGCGGCCCACGACGCGGGTCTGCGCCCGGTCAAGGTCAACTCGGTGTTGCAGCGTGACATCAACGATGACGAGGCCGTCGACCTCGTGCGTTGGGCGGTGGAGCACGAGTACGAGCTGCGGTTCATCGAGCAGATGCCCCTCGACGGTGGCCACACCTGGCAACGCACCGAGATGATCACCGGGGCGGAGATCCTCGGCCAGCTGCGCACGGCCTTCGACCTCTCCGAGGTCCCGGGCCGCGGTGCGGCCCCCGCCGAGCGCTTCTTCATCGACGGCGGGCCCGCGACCGTCGGGGTCATCGGCTCGGTGACGATGCCCTTCTGCGGGTCCTGCGACCGACTGCGCCTGACCGCGGACGGCCAGCTGCGCAACTGCCTCTTCGCCCAGGGCGAGACGGACCTGCGAGCACCCCTGCGTGCGGGGGCGAGCGAGGCCGAGATCCACGACCTCGTCCACGAGTGCCTGTCCCTGAAGCTGCCCGGGCACGGCATCAACGAGCCGGGTTTCCTCCAGCCACCCCGACCGATGAGCGCGATCGGCGGCTGAGCCGCCCGTCAGCCCCCGGCGAAGGGGGGCAGCACGTCGATGGTGTCCCCGCTCGAGACCGGGGTCGACTCCTCGTCGACGTACCGGCCGGCGTGCAGTACGGAGCACCGCTGGAGGACCTCGGTCAGTCGCTCGCCGTGGGCACGTCGTGCCCGCGCGAGCACCTCCCCGACGGTGGTCCCGTCGAGCTGCTCCTCGTCCGTGCCGGCCGCCTCGGCCGCGCCGGCGAAGTATCGGATCGTCGCCATGATCACTCCTGTCCCTGCTGCGTGATGGTCTCTTCGATGGCCTGCCGCAGCGACTCCATGTCCACGGGGCGGCCCTGCGCCTCGAGGTGCCCGACGGCGACACCGAGGATGAAGGAGCCGACCGGGGCCATCGGCCGCTCGAAGTCGTGGGCGATGGTCTTGGTCATCGCGTGGATGCTCACCACGTCGACCCCCTCGGGGTCGACGCCGACGGCGGCACAGGCTGCTTCGATCCAGTCGGCCCACCGGGCCCGCGTCGCCTCGGTCACGACGGGTCCTGCCGCAGTCGCTTGACCCAGTGGGCGTGGTCGGTCCACGTGTCGATGTTCGCCACGTCCTCGTCGGACGCGGGGACGGTGACGAGCGTGGAGCTGGCGAAGAGGGTCTTCATCGACGCGTCGCGCGGCGGGTCGAGACGCGCGAGGGCGCGACGCAGCGCGTCGGTGCGGTGGATCCCGAAGAGCCACTGCGGGTGGCCGGTCGAGTCGGCGAGGCACCAGCCGTCGTGCTCGTCGGTCGCGACCTCCGCGCTGCGCTGCGCGAAGGACCACGCGGCGATGAGCCGGCCGAGCGCGGGAAGGGGGTCGGCCAGGTCGCACGCGAGCAGGACGGTCCACGGGGCGACCGGTGGAAGCGCCGTCAGGGCGTCCAGCCCGGCCTCGACCCCGGCGACGGGCCCGCCGAGCGGTGGGTCCTCGAGGGTGCGGTGCACTCCCTCCGGAACCTCGACGTCGCCGACGACGGCGATCTCCCGGGCATCGGCGACGGCGACGAGCACCCCGTCGATGAGGCGGCGACCGTCGAGCTCGACATCGGCCTTGCTCACCCCGCCGAGGCGCTGTCCGGTGCCCCCGGCGAGCACGATCGCGTCGAAGGTGACCTCCTGGGTCATGCGTCCTCCCGGGTCCAGGTGCCGCTGCGTCCGCCGGTCTTCTCCAGCAGTCGCACGTCGGCGATGTGGGCGCTGCGATCGCGCCCCTTGACCATGTCGATGACGGTCAGGGCGGTGACGGTGACGCTCGTGAGGGCCTCCATCTCCACCCCGGTGCGATCGGCGGTGCGCACGGTGGCCGTGATGTCGACGCCGGTGTCCGTGATCGTCAGGTCCACCACGGCCCCGTGGACACCGATGACATGTGCCAGCGGCAGCAGCTCGGGAGTCCTCTTCGCCGCCTGGATGCCGGCGATGCGTGCGACGGCGAGCACGTCCCCCTTCGGCACGGTGCCGTCACGCAGGAGGGCGACGGTCTCCGCTGAGGTGGCCACCCGACCGGCGGCGGTGGCCGAGCGCACCGTCGGGACCTTCTCGGTGACGTCGACCATCCGGGCGTGCCCGGTCGGGTCGAGATGGGTCAGCGGGTGCTGCGAGGGGCTCATGTCAGGCTCCTGATCTCCACGACGTCTCCGGCCGCGACCGCATCGACGTCCTCGGGTACCACGGCGAGGGCATCGGCACCGGCCAGCGAGGTGACCATGTGCGAGGCCGACCCGCGGCGGTGGTTGGGGGTGGCCAGCAGCCGGCCCTCCTCGTCCGAGGACAGCCGCACCGGGAGGTACTGGCGCCGGCCCGCCGGCGAGGTCCACCCGTCGGCGGCCACCGCACGGCCGGCCCCGGGCGGGGTGGTCCGGCCGAGCAGGCGGTCGATGACGGGCCGGCCGAAGACCTCGAAGGAGATCGCGGCGCTCACCGGGTTGCCGGGGAAGGCGAGGACCGGGGTCCGGCCACGCCACCGGGCCCATCCCTGGGGCTTGCCCGGTTGCATCCGCACGTGTCGGAAGACCCCGTCGCCGGAGCCCTCGAGGGCGATCCGGGAGACGTCGAAGGCGCCCACGCTCACCCCACCGGTGAGGATGACCAGGTCGACCTCCGCGGCGAGCTCGTCCAGAGCGCGGCTGAAACCGTCGACGTCGTCGGCGAGGGGCTCGCACCGGTGAGCCGAGACGCCGAGCTCGGTGAGGGTGGCTTCCAGGTGAGCGGCGTTCGACTCGAAGATCTGGCCCCGGTCCAGCTGGCCCCCCGGGGCGATGAGCTCGTCGCCGGTGGCGGCGACGGCGACGACCGGCACCCTGCGGACGGTGACGGTGCCCGCCCCGGCCGCGGCGATCGCACCGATGTGACGACCGGTCAGGCTCGTCCCGCTGGCCACGACGAGATCACCGGCGCGCACGTCCTCACCGGCGCCGCGCACGTGCTGGCCACGGGCGCGCGCCTCGGCCACGGTGACGGTCTCGGTCCCGCCGTCGGTCAGCTCGACGGGCACGATCGTGTCGGCGTCGCCGGGCACGGGCGCCCCGGTCATGATGCGCACGCACTCGCCGGCCGCGATCCGCGGGTCGGCGCTCGAGCCGGCCGGGACGTCGCCGAGGACGCGCAGCGTCGCCGGCAGGGTGGCGAGGTCGGTGTGCCGGACGGCGTACCCGTCCATGGCGGAGTTGGCGAAGGCGGGGACGTCGCCGGCGCTCGTCACGTCCCGGGCGAGGACCCGACCGAGGGCGCGGGTGAGTGCCACCTCCTCGGTGTCGGCGATGGGGCCGCCGTCGAGGAGGTCGGCCAGGAGCTCGGCGAGGTACTCCTCGACGGTCAGCACGGTGCGGCTCGTGGTGCTCACGCGGACTCCTGGGGGCTCGGGGAGAGGGGTGCACCGTTCGTGGGGTCACCCGACCGGTCGGTGGGCAGCTCGATCGGCCCGGGCCAGGCGAGCATGCCGCCGTCCAGGACCAGCAGTCGGTCGAAGCCCCGCGAGCGGAGAGCGGTGGCGGCAAGGTGCGCGCGCGGACCGGCCCGGCAGACGAGGACGAGGTCCCGGTCCCGCGGCAGGCCAGCGCTGGATCCGGCATCGCCGGTGAGGGTGCCGATCGGCAGGTGCGCGGCACCGGGCACGCGCCCATCGGTGAGCTCGTGGGCCTCGCGCACGTCGAGGACGAAGGGGGGCGACCCGCCGCTGTCGAGGCGCGAGCGCAGGTCGGCTGCGGAGATCATGGCCGTCGTCGACGGCTCGGCACCCGCTGCGGGGTCGACGGTGGGGGCGACGCGCGCGCGCCGCACGCGGTCGGCCCGTGGCGCGAGGGGGATCTCCCGCTGGGCCGCGCGCAGCACGTCGATGAAGAGGACGCGACCGAGCAGCGGCTCGCCCGTGCCGGTGATGAGCTTGATCGCCTCGGCGGCCATCATCGAGCCGACCTGGCCGACGAGCGGCCCGAGCACCCCGGCGTCGCCGCACGCGGGGACGGTGCCGGGCTCGGGCGGGGTGGGGAAGAGGTCACGCAGATCCGTGGCCACCTGCCCGTGCGGAGCCGCGGACCAGAAGACGGTCAGGTGGGCCTCGGTGCGGTAGACGGCCGCCCACACGAGGGGGATGCCCAGTGCGACACAGGCGTCGTTGACCGCGTACCGGGTCTCGAAGTTGTCGCTGCCGTCGAGGACGAGGTCGTGGTCCTCGAGCAGCTCGCGTGCATTCGCTGCGTCGAGGTGGTCCGTGCGGCCGATGATCCGCACCTCGGGGTTGAGCGCGCGCACCCGCTCGACGGCACTGTCGACCTTCGGGCGGCCCACGGCGTCGCTGTCGTGGATGACCTGGCGCTGCAGGTTGGTCTCGTCGACCCGGTCGTCGTCGAGGACGGTGATCGTCCCGACGCCGGCAGCGGCGAGGTAGAGCAGGGAGGGTGAGCCCAGGCCACCGGCGCCGACGACGGCGACCCGCGCCGCGAGCAGACGCCGCTGCCCGAGCTCCCCCAGGGCCGGCATGAGCAGGTGGCGCGAGTAGCGGCTCACCTGCCCACCGGTCAGCGGGGGACCGGGAGCGATCAGCGGAGGGCAGTCCATGTCCATGACCGTAGTTCACTTCGGGTCGATGTCCGAGGGTGAGTCCCGTCGCTCGCCCATACCTCGACCCGGACCGGGTCAGTCCCCCTTAACCCGGATCATGCCCTCCTGCGTGATGGTCGTGGCGAGTGCCCCGTCGCGGGTGAAGACCCGACCGATGCCCAGGCCACGGCCACCCTGCGCGGAGGGCGACTCCTGCGAGTAGAGGAGCCACTGGGAAGGGTCCACCCGGCGGTGGAACCACATCGAGTGGTCGAGGCTGGCCACGCGCAGGCTCGGATCGGTCCAGATGCGCTCATGCCGCCGCAGGACGGATTCGAGCAGGCTGTAGTCGGACATGTAGGCGAGCACCGCGGACTGGAGGAAGGGATCGTCATCGACCACACCCACGGCCCGGATCCAGACGTTCTGCCGGGCGACGGCCTCGCTGGCCGCCTTCATCGTGATGTCACCCTCGACGTAGCGGTGGTCCACGGGGCGGCTGGCGAGATGCTGGGCCCTCGGGTGGTCGATGCCGCCGAAGATGTCGGCGATCGACGGAAGCTCTTCGGGGGCAGGCACCTCGGGCATCGGGTCGTGGTGATCGAGCCCGCCCGACGGATCCTGGAAGGAGGCGGTGAGGGACAGGATCGGTCGACCGTGCTGGATCGCGTGCACCCGGCGGGTGGAGAAGGACCGCCCATCGCGCATCCGCTCGACGGCGAATCGGATGGGCAGGGTGTCGTCGCCGGCGCGCATGAAGTAGGCGTGCAGGGAGTGGGGCAGGCGGTCCGGGTGCTCCTCACGGATGGTCCGGCTCGCGGCGATGAGTGACTGGGAGAGCACCTGACCGCCATACACGCGGTTGTGCGGCTGCTTCTGGCTGCGGCCCTCGAAGATGTCGGCTGAGTCGGTGCCCATCGATCCCATGTCCTCGCCGCCTGCACCGGCGACCTGGATCGAGGCGGCACCCAGGTGCTCCAGCTCGAGGATGGATAGCAGATCGGCCATCGATGCTGCCTGACGGTCGGCGAGGGTGGGTTGGTCGCTCACGGGGGTCTCCTAGCAGTGTGGCGTCCTGCAGAGACTAGGCGACGGACCTCCCGACCGGATCACCCGTCGAGCCCCAGGACGAAGGGGAGGACCTCCGCTGCTCCCGCCCGGCGCAGGGCGCGGGCGGCCACGGTGAGGGTCCAGCGGGAGTGGGCGACGTCATCGACGAGCAGCACCGGTCCGCTGAGGCCGGGCAGGGCCCCGGCGAGCTCGGGTCCGACCTCCAGCCGCTCCCACACCCCGGAGAGGCGGTAGGCGGAGTTGCCGCCCGGCTCACCGATCGGCCCGCCGTCGACGAGGTCGAGTGACCCGAGGACCGGGAGGTGACCGATCTGACCCAGCTGCTCGGCCAGGGAGGAGACGAGGGTCGGTCGGGAGCGGGAGGGGATGACGACGATCCCGGCCGGGCGCGTGCCCCAGCCCCACTCGGCCAGGACCCGCACGACGGCGCGCACGGTCGACTCCGGGACGGGCTGGTCCTCCGCGAGCAGCTCGCGCACCCGCGGCCCCCAGCCGAGGTCGGTGACGCGCGCCAGCGCGCGGCCGGGGGACATACCCTCGTCGGGCGGGATCTTGCCCTTGACCGGCACACCGAGCCGGTCCATGCCCGCCGGCCACTGCGCCCGCGGGTCGAGGTCGACTCCGGCGCGATCAAGGGTCGAGCGTGCGGAGCCGAGGGCCTCGTCGCCGACGTCCGCGTCGATCCAGGGGCCGGCGCACCGGTCGCAGCGGCCGCAGTCCTGCGCGCTCGGGTCGTCGAGAGTGCGCTGGAGGAAGGCCATCCGGCAGCCGTCCGTGGTGATGTAGTCGAGCATGTGCTGCTGCTCCGCCTCGCGGGCGGCGGAGACCCGCTCGTAGCGCTCGGCGTCGTAGACCCACGGCTGTCCGGTGCTCGTCCAGCCGCCGCTGACCCGCTGCACGGCCCCATCGACGTCGAGGACCTTCAGGAGCAGCTCGAGACGAGTACGGCGGATGTCGACGATCGTCTCGAGCGCCGCCGTGGACAGCGGCTTGCGGGCCTCGGCGAGGGCGGTGAGCACGGCAGCCGCCTGGTCCTCGCGTGGCATGGACGCCGACGCGAAGTGCTTCCAGATCGACACGTCGTCGTGCCCGGGCAGCAGGACGACGTCCGCGCGCTCGGTGGCGCGTCCGGCACGGCCGACCTGCTGGTAGTAGGCCACCGGTGACGACGGCGCTCCGAGGTGGACCACGAAGCCGAGGTCCGGTTTGTCGAAGCCCATCCCGAGGGCGCTCGTCGCGATGAGCGCCTTGACCGTGTTGTGCCGCAGCGCGTCCTCCATCGCGGCCCGCTCCTCGGTGTCGGAGCGGCCGGTGTACGCCGCGACCCGGTGGCCGGCTGCCTGCAGGGCGGCCGTGACGTCCTCGGCAGCGCTCACCGTCAACGTGTAGACGATGCCACTGCCCTCGAGCTGCCCCAGGTGCGTGGCCAGCCACGCGAGGTGGTGGTCCATGCCGGACCGGGGCAGGACGGCCAGCCGCAGGCTGTCGCGGGCCAGCTGACCGCGGATGGTCAGGACCTCGCTCGAGGCCCCCGCAGCGAGCTGCTCGACGACGTCGCGCACCACCCGCTCGTTGGCGGTCGCGGTCGTCGCGAGCACGGGGGTGCCCTCGGGCAGCTCGCCGAGCAGGTCCTTGATCCGGCGGTAGTCGGGGCGGAAGTCGTGCCCCCAGTCGCTGACGCAGTGGGCCTCGTCGACGACGAGGAGCCCGCACCGTCGGGTGAGGTCGGGCAGCTGCTCGGCGCGGAAGCGTGGGTTGTTCAACCGCTCGGGGCTCACGAGGAGCACGTCGACCTCGTCGGCCGCGAGCTGTGCACGCACGTCGTTCCACTCCTGCGCATTCGCCGAGTTCATCGACACGGCGCGCACGCCGGCGCGTTGGGCGGCAGCGATCTGGTCACGCATCAGGGCCAGCAGCGGCGAGACGATGAGGGCCGGACCGGCCCCCTTCGCCCGCTGCAGCCGGGAGGCGACGAAGTAGACGGCTGACTTGCCCCACCCGGTGCGCTGGACGACGAGCACGCGGGAGCGCCCCTCGACCAGGGCCTCGATCGCCTCGAACTGGCCCTCGTGGAAGACGGCGTCGTCCCGCCCGACGAGCTGACGCAACACCCCGGTCGCGTCGTCGATGAGGGAGGTGCTCGTGGGGGAGGAGGTCATGTGGCCACCGTAGGCGAGAGGTCCGACGGCCCCTCGCGGGCGGCGACCCCTGGGGATGGCGCCCGCCGGCGGTGACAGGATGTGGACATGAGCAGTCCCACCGAGTCAGCCCAGCGATTCAGCACCGAGATCGTCCTCCGCTGGGGCGACATGGACGCCTACGGCCACGTGAACAACGTGCAGTACCACCGTCTGCTCGAGGAGGCCCGGGTCCGGGCCTTCGCGAGCTGGTTCAACTCCACCGGGCCGGACAGCATGCTCAGCTCGGGCGTCCTGCTCGCGCGCCAGGAGATCGAGTACCTCGACCAGCTCGCCTACCGCCAGGAGCCGGTGCTCGTGGAGATGTGGATCACGCAGATCGGGGGCGCCAGCTGGGACATGGCCTACGAGATGCGCGACGGCCCGGGCGCGGACCGCGCCCTCTACGCCCGCGCCGAGTCGACCCTCGTCGCCTTCGACATCGCCGACCAGCGACCCCGCCGGCTCACCGATGACGAGCGGGCCTCGCTCACGGTCTTCCTCGGCGAGCCCGCAGCCATGCGCCGCCGCCGATGAGCACCCTGCGCCTCGTCGACGAGGAGAGCGCCCTCGACCTCGCGGCCTACCTCGCTCGGGCCCGGAAGGTCGACGACGACGGTGACGTGCGTCTGGAGGCCGTCGGGGCGGTGCTGGCCGCGTGGACCTGTGTGCTGCCCGGCCACGGCATCGGGAGCACGGGCCTCGTCCTCGGACTGCGGACCTTCGCGCTCGCCGAGCCGGTCGTCAGCGACCGGACCGTGCCGCTCGGTGCCGTCACGGACCGCCTCGCGCGCAGCGGGACCGAGGTGCCGGATCCGCCCATGACGACCAACCCGTCCTGGGGTGCGCTCAGCCCTCCTCGCTCCGGGTGGGAAGCGGTCGGGACCGTCCGGGACGCACAGCTGCGGGCCGCGGCGCTCGCCGGCATCGCCGAGGTCGCCCACGGGGCGCCCGACGGGGCCGGCAGCGCGGCGGTCGCCGACCTGCGCGCCCGGGTGTGGGGTCGGCCCACCGACACCGAGGTGCCGGTCCCCGCGGGCACCGCCTTCGGCCTCCACGTCCTGGGCTTCCTGCGCCCCGACGCGCCGGCGCAGGCCACCGTGCACGTCCGGGGGCCGTGGACCCGGGTGGCATCGGACCGCGGTTTCGTCATCGCCCGCTGAGGACGGCCCTAGGGTGGGCCGGGTGGACAACCCCCTCGCCGACCTGCCCACCGACATCGACGACGCAGCCCTGGCCGCGGAGCTGACCCGCAGTGCCGCGCAGCTGGCTGCCCGGATGCGCGTCGAGGGCCTCGACGGCCAGCAGAAGACCTCCGTCTCCGACGTCGTCACCGCGGCCGACCACGCTGCCGAGGACCTCGTCGCCGGCACGCTCGCGCGCCTGCGACCCGGCGACGGCATCGTGGGTGAGGAGGGCGCCGAGGCGGACTCCACCTCGGGGCGGACCTGGGTCATCGACCCGGTCGACGGCACATACAACTTCCTCTCGGGCCTGGCCACGTGGTGCAGCGCGCTCGCCCTGCGCGATGCCGATGGGCTCGTCCTCGGAGCCGTGCACCAGCCGACGGTGGACGAGGCATGGCTCGGGGGCCGCGACGTGCCGGCGAGCCTCAACGGCGCACCCCTCGGGAAGCTGGCCGACCGACCGCTGGGAGAGGTGTGTCTGGCGACCTACCTGCACCCGGCCGTGCTGCCCGACGCCGACCTGCGTGAGCCGTGGTTCGCCGCGATCTCGGGTGCGGCGACGGTGCGGGTCTTCGGGTCCGGGTCGTGCGACCTCGCGGCCGTCGCCGCGGGGCGGGTCGGGGTGTGGGCCCAGCAGTCCGTGCCCGAGTGGGACTGGCTGCCGGGGGCGGCCCTCGTGGCCGCAGCCGGGGGCCGAGTCGAGCAGGTCGAGGTGCGTGGCCGGGTCTGGAGCGTCGCCGGTCGGGCCACGGCCGTCGGCGAGGTCATCGCGGCGCTGCGCAGCTGACGGTCAGCCCAGGGGGTGACCCCGCTGGGCGAGCACATCGCGGAGGGTGTCGATGCGGTCGGTGACGAGGCCGTCCACCCCGAGGTCGAGCAGCCGGTGCATCTCCGCTGCCTCGTCGATGGTCCACACGTGGACCTGCTTGCCCAGACGGTGGGCGGTCTCGACGAGGCCGGGGGTGACCACGGTGGCCGTGACGGGCCCCACCCGGTGCGTGACGGGGACCTGCAGGGCCTGCGCGGGGGAGCGCAGCAGGCGCGAGAGGAGCCGGGGGAGCACCCGAAGGGAGGCGACGTCCCGCGGGCCGGCCGAGGTGGCCAGGCCCGGACCGAGTGCCCGGCGCACCGTGCGCAGCCGGGAGTCGCTGAAGGAGCCGATGCAGACCCGGTCGAGCGCGTCGTGGCGACGGATCGCCTCGACGAGGGGGGCGACTGCGCCGGGGGCCTTGACGTCGATGTTGAACCGCGTCTGGGGGAAGGTCTCGAAGAGCTCGTCCATGAGCGGGATCGGATCGGTACCGTTGATCCGGGCCGCGGCCACATGCGACCACGGCAGCTCCGCGATCGCCCCTCGTGCATCCGTGACCCGGTCGAGGACGTCGTCGTGGACGGCGACGAGCCGGCCGTCACCGGTCACGTGGACATCGGTCTCGAGGTAGCGGTAGCCCAGGGCGACGGCCTGCTGGAAGGCGTGCACGGTGTTTTCCCGGCCGAGGTTCGGGGCGAAGGCCGCTCCACCACGATGGGCCATCGCGATCGGCAGCTCGTCGGCGAAGTACGGGAAGTCCGCGGCGCGTCTCACGGAGCCAACGCCAGGCCGTCCGCGGCCAGGAAGGTGGCGATCCGGGCCACGGTCGCATCGGTGGCCGCGGCGTCGAAGTCCGGGAGCTGCGGGTCGGTGAACAGATGGCCCTCACCGGCTGTCACGTGGTCCTCGAAGGCCGCACCGCTCGCGTGGACCGCCTCGCCCAGGGCCGAGACATCCGCCGGGTCGATCCACGGGTCGCGGGCGTAGCGATGGACCTGCACCGGCACGCCGGGCCACGGGGGCCGCGGTGGGGCACACGAGTGCAGCAGGATCGCGCCACCCGAGTCCGGCCTCCGGGCAGCCAGTCGCTGGGCGAACCACGCACCGAGCGAGAACCCGGCGAACACGGTCTCCGCCGGCAGGCGGTCGGCCACCGAGCGCACGTGCTCGAAGTACTCCGGGTGGGCGTCCCGGTGGGCGATGCCGTCGGCCTGCCCGTCGAAGACGTGCCCCTCGTAGAAGTCGGGCACCGTGACCTCGTGCCCGAACGAGCGCAGTCGATCGGCGATGTCGTGGACGGCGGGTCGCAGTCCGAGGGCCGAGTGCAGCAGCAGGATCGGTGCCATGGGTCGAACTCTCCTCGTCAGTCGAGCGTGGCCCACACGGTCGTGTCGCTCGGGACCCGTCCGTCGTCCAGCTCCCCTGACGAGACGAGGACCCGAGCGCCCTCGGGCAGCGCCACCGGCTCGTTCGAGAGATTGGCCAGCACGAGCGTGCGGTCACCGTCTGGGGCGGTGGCCACGTAGCCGAGCGCGTCCTGGCCCAGCCCGTCGACCTCGGCCAGGGCGGCCCGGCCGAGCTGGCGCTCCTTCCGCAGCGCCAGGAGCGAGCGGTAGAGCTCCAGGGTCGAGCCCTCGACGCCGGCCTGGGCATCGACCGCGAGCTCGGAGTAGATCTCCGGCTGCGGCAGCCAGGCGGAACCGGTGGTGTTGAACCCGCAGGCGCGGGCCCCCTTCGTCCACGGCATGGGGACCCGGCACCCGTCGCGACCCAGCTCCAGTCCACCGGTACGCATGAAGGTCGGGTCCTGCCGCACCGCGTCCGGCAGGCCGGTGTGCTCGGGCAGGCCCAGCTCCTCCCCCTGGTAGACGTACGCGCCACCGGGCAGCGCGAGCATGAGCGTCGTCGCCGCACGGGCCCGGCGCAGACCGAGCTGCGCGTCGGGCTGGGGGTCGTGGGCGCCGATGCCGTTCGGTCGCGGACCACCCTGCGGGAGTCCGAACCGGCTCGTGTGGCGCAGGACGTCGTGGTTGCTCAGGACCCAGGTGGCGGGGGCACCCACGGAGTCGCTCGCCTCGAGCGACCCGGCGATGACCCTGCGGAGCGGTTCGGCCAGCCACGGGGTCTCGAGGAAGTCGAAGTTGAAGGCCTGGTGGAACTCGTCCTGCCGCACGTACCGCGCGGCTCGGGCCGCCGGGGCCACCCAGGCCTCCGCGCACATGATGCGCTCGGGCACGCCGTAGGAGTCGAGCAGCCGGCGCCACTCCCGGTAGATCTCGTGGACGCCGTCCTGGTCCCAGTACGGCGCTTCGTGGGTGGTCTCGAGGAGGCCGCCTGGGTGCCTGTCGTAGTTCGGCAGCCCCTCCTTCTTCACGAGGCCGTGCGCGACGTCGACCCGGAAGCCGTCGACGCCGCGGTCCAACCAGAAGCGCAGGGTCGCCTCGAAGTCGGCGCGCACCTCGGGGTTGGTCCAGTTGAAGTCCGGCTGGCTCGGGTCGAAGAGGTGCAGGTACCACTGGCCCGGCGCACCGTCCGGCTCGGTGACGCGGGTCCACGCGCCGCCACCGAAGTTGGAGAGCCAGTCCGTGGGCGGCAGCTCGCCGTCCTCACCGAGGCCGTCGCGGAACATGTAGCGATCCCGCTCCGGGCTGCCCGGTGCGGCGGCCAGCGCCGCGCGGAACCACTCGTGCTCGGAGGAGCTGTGGTTGGGCACGAGGTCGACGACGACCCGCAGCCCGAGCTCGTGGGCGCGGGCGATGAGATCGTCCGCATCGGTGAGGGTGCCGAAGAGCGGGTCGATGTCCCGGTGGTCGGAGACGTCGTAGCCGCCGTCGAGCTGGGGGGAGCGGTAGAAGGGGGAGAGCCACACCGCGTCCACGCCGAGGTCGCGCAGGTGGGGCAGGCGCGAGGTGATGCCGGGCAGGTCGCCGACCCCGTCGCCGTCGCCGTCGGCCCAGGACCGTGGATAGATCTGGTAGATCACGGCGTCGCGCCACCACGGCGCACCGGCGGCCGATCCGGCGTGCAGGTCGTGGGTGCGCAGGGTGTCCTGACCGGAGTCGGTCACAGGCGTCGTCCTTCGTCGTCGGCGTTGATCATCGTGTCGGCGGCGCGGGTGAAGTAGTCACGCATGGCCGCGTCGTGGGACTCGGGCAGATCGAGCGTGTCCATCGCCGCGAGCATGTGTCTCACCCAACGGTCCCGCATGTCCGGGGTCACCGCGTAGTCGACGTGGCGCATCCGCAGCCGGGGGTGACCGCGCTGCTGGCTGTACGTCCCGGGCCCCCCGAAGTACTGCTCGAGGAACATCCGCAGTCGTTCCTCGGCCGGGCCGAGGTCGGCCTCGGGGTAGAGCGCCCGCAGCGACTCGTCCCGGGCCACGCCCTCGTAGAAGGCGTGGACGAGACGGACGAAGGTCTCACGACCTCCCACCTGCTCGTAGAAGGTCTCACCAGGTTGCGCGAACACGCCCCCCAGCCTCTCAGATCGTGTGCTGGCCACCGAGGGGTGGTAGCGGGGGGCCGGCGATGCCGTGACGATCGAAGGCGTCCTTGACCCGGCGACGGATCTCCCGCTGGATGCCCCAGTTCTCGTTCGGCGTGCACGTGGCGAAGACACGCACCGTCACCATGCCCGCGGTGATCGACTCGACACCCAGGACCGAGGGGGCCTCGCGCAGCACCGCGTGCCAGTGGGTGTCCTCGTTCATCTGCGCGACCTCGTCCTTGATGATCCCGATGACGTGGTCGACGTCCTCCTTGTAGGAGAAGGGGAGGTCGACCATGACCGTCGACCAGCCCTGGCTGCGGTTGCCGATCCGGATGACCTCGCCGTTGCGCACGTACCAGACGACGCCGTCGAGGTCGCGCAGTCGGGTCACCCGGAGGGTGACCTCCTCGACGGTGCCGACGGCCTCCCCGGTGTCGATGTAGTCACCGACGCCGTACTGGTCCTCGAGGATCATGAAGATGCCCGAGAGGTAGTCCTTGACCAGGGCCTGGGCGCCGAAGCCGAGGGCGACACCACCGACACCGGCGGAGGCCAGCAGCGGGGCGAGCGGGATCTCCATCAGCGCCAGGACGGTGAGTGCGGTGATCGTGACGATGACGATGGTCGCGATGCTGCGCAGCAGTGAGCCCGTCGTCAGGGCGCGCTGGCGGGAGCGCTCACGCACCGTGCTCGCGGCCATGCCCTGGGTGCGCCGGTGGTCACGCTTGGCCCGAGCGGCCTCGCTGCGGGCGATCGAGCCGCTGACCGCGGTGGTGATCGCCCGGTGCGCGAGCCGCCGCGCGACGAAGGCCAGCAGGAGGGTGACGACGATCCGCAGGGGCGCGCCGAGCAGCCACTCGAGCGCGCCCTCCCACGTGACGTCCACAGCGGCCGCATGCATCTGGGACAACAAGGAAGGCATCGGTGAGACGCTACCCCCGGTCGCCCGGTGGACCCCAAACGGACTGCTCGCGACGCGCGGGCCTCTCAGCCCTCGGCGTCCCGCTCCTGCGCGGAGACGGCCCGCGCCACGGCGTCACGCCGCTCCGCGACGGTGCGCCGCAGACCAGCGGGCGCCTGCTCGTGCTCGTCGAGCCAGCCCTGGGTCCTCGCGAGCAGCTCGGGGCCGGCGAGGGCCATCGGGTAGAAGCCGATGACGATGCCCTCGGCGATGGCGTGGGTCCGCTGGGCCCACACCTCCTCGAGCGCCTCGTGGTAGCGCTCGACGAAGGGAGTGAGCAGCGCCGGGTCCGCGGTCCGCCCGAAACCGAGGGCGTGCGCGTCGATGACCGAGTTCGGGGTGTCCGTGGCCACGACGCCCGCCTGCCAGGCGGCCTCCTTGGCCTCTGCGGTCGGGATGCTGGCCGTGGCCCGGGCCGCGCGCTCACGACCGGTGGCGGTGTTGTCCCCCTTCGCCTCCCGGGCGATGGCGTCGGCATCGGCGTCCCCGGCGGCGGCCAGCCCGGTGAGCAGGCTCCACCGCATGTCGGTGTCTACGGCGAGTCCTTCGAGCGTGGTGCTCCCCTCGAGGAGCCCGCGCACGAAGGAGGTGTCGTCGCCGGGCGCGAGCAGGTTGGCGTGCGCCGTGATGAGCTGCAGCTGCGCGTCGCTGCCCGGGACGGCCTTCTCGGCGAGGGCTCGCACCGTGGTCACGACCGCGTGTCGCATCTCCTCGCGGTGGCCCGGGCACGAGTAGGCGACCACCGACGTGGAGACCTGGGCGAGCAGCGTGCGCAGCAGGGTCGAGTCGCTCAGCCCGTCGAGGACGGGCAGGACGAGCTCGACGTACTCGCGGGCGGGCATCTCGCCGTCACGGGTCATGTCCCAGGCCGAGGCCAGCGACAGGGAGGCCGGCAGGGACTCCTCGAAGGCCGTGGGGTGGGCGAGGAGCGTCGCGAGGGAGCGCTCGTCGAGGCGCAGCTTGGCGTACGTCAGGTCGTCGTCGTTGAGCAGCAGCAGGTCGGGCTGGCGCTGTCCGACGAGCTGCGGCAGCGGGGTGTGTGCGCTCTCGACGTCGACCTCGATGCGCTGGCGTCGCACGAGGCGACCGTCGAGGAGGTCGTAGAGACCGACGGCGAGGCGGTGCGGGCGCAGCGTCGGGAAGCCCTCGGCGTGGGTCTGCTCGATGACCGCGTCGACGTAGTGACCGCGGTCGTCGACCTCGACGAGCGGACGCAGGGTGTTGACCCCGGCCGTCTCGAGCCACAGCGTCGACCAGGCACGCAGGTCACGGCCGGACGTGGCCTCCAGCTCGTCGAGCAGGTCGTCGAGCGTCGTGTTGCCCCACGCGTGCGCGTCGAAGTACGCGCGCAGGCCGTCCCGGAAGGGCTCGCGACCGACGTAGGCGACGAGCTGCTTGAGGACGGAGGCGCCCTTCGCGTAGGTGATGCCGTCGAAGTTCACCTCGACGTCGGCCAGGTCGCGGATCGGGGCGACGATCGGGTGCGTCGAGCTGAGCTGGTCCTGGCGGTAGGCCCAGGCCTTCTCGTGGGTGCAGAAGGTGGTCCAGGCGTCGGTCCACTCGGTGACCTCCGCCTGACAGGTCGTGGAGGCCCACTCGGCGAAGGACTCGTTGAGCCAGAGGTCGTTCCACCACTTCATCGTCACGAGGTTGCCGAACCACATGTGCGCGAGCTCGTGGAGCACGGTCAGGGCGCGGCGCTCGACGAGCGCGTCGGGGACCTTGGAGCGGAAGACGTACATCTCGTGGAAGGTCACGCAGCCGGCGTTCTCCATCGCGCCCATGTTGTACTCCGGCGTGAAGATCTGGTCGTACTTCGTGAAGGGGTAGGCCCGGTCGAACTCCTCCTCGTAGAAGGCGAAGCCCGCCTTGGTCAGCGCGAAGAGGGTGTCGGCGTCGAGGTACTGCGTCAGCGACTTGCGGCAGAAGATGCCCAGCGGCACCTCCTTGTCGCGCGAGGTCAGCGAGTCGCGCACGACGTCATAGGGCCCGGCGACGAGCGCGGTGATGTAGCTGCTCATCCGCTCGGTCGGCGCGAAGGACCACGTGGCCACGTCATCCCGTCCGGGCACCGGCGCGGGTTCCGGGGTGGGGGAGTTGGCGATGACCTGCCAGTGCGCGGGCGCCGTGACGGTCAGGGTGAAGCTCGCCTTGAGGTCGGGCTGCTCGAAGACGGGGTACATGCGTCGGCTGTCCGGCACCTCGAACTGGGTGTAGAGGTAGACCTCGCCGTCGACCGGGTCGACGAATCGGTGCAGCCCCTCACCCGTGTTCATGTACGTGCCCGTGGCCCGGATGGTCACCGTGTTGTCCCCGGCGAGGTCGTCGAGGCGGATGCGGTGGTCCGCGAAGACCGCAGACGGGTCCAGCGCGGCGCCGTTGAGCTCCACCGACTCGACGGACTCACCGATGAAGTCGACGAAGGTGGAGGACCCGCCCTTCGCCGTGAAGCGGATCGTGCTGGTCGTGGCGAAGGTCGTCTCGGAGGTGGTCAGGTCGAGCGTGATCTCGTGGCTGTCCACCTCGAGGTCCGCCGCGCGTGCGACGGCCTCCTCGCGGGTGAGGTTCTTCCCGGGCACGTGCTGCTCCTTCGGATCGGTCGTTTTCCTCATGCTGTCACGACGTGGGCCGCAGCACCGAGCGCCCGGGCGGTCTGCCACGATGGGTTCATGACTGAGACGCAGCCCGTGGAGATGTGGTTCGACCCGCTGTGCCCGTGGGCGTGGATCACGAGTCGGTGGCTCATGGAGGTGGAGGCCGTCCGGGACATCGAGGTGACTTGGTCGCAGATGAGCCTGTCCGTGCTCAACGACGGACGGGACCTGCCCGAGGACTACCGCGACCTCATGGACCGCGGGTGGGGTCCGGTCCGGGTCATCGCGGCCGCTCGCACGGCGCACGGTGACGAGGTGACCAAGCCCCTCTACGACGCCATCGGCACGAGGCTGCACCTCGAGCAGGAGGAGGACATGCGCGCGGCGACCGCCGCCGCGCTCGCCGAGGTCGGACTGCCGGCCGAGCTCATCGAGGCCGCCGACACCGATGCGCACGACGATTTTCTCCGCGAGAGCCACCAGCG
Organism: Janibacter sp. GS2; assembly: GCF_051200835.1. GTDB lineage: Bacteria > Actinomycetota > Actinomycetes > Actinomycetales > Dermatophilaceae > Janibacter. The sequence goes on along the minus strand of NZ_CP195161.1, from coordinate 2,828,954 downwards.
CGCGATCGACCTCGTCGGCGACGACGTGGGCACCCCGGTCATCTCGGTCGACGGCGTTGCCTTCTTCGGGCCCGTCGTCACCCCAGGGCCGAAGGGGGAGGCGGCCGGTCGCCTCTTCGACGGCTGCGTGCTCGTGGCCGGGACCGAGGGCTTCTTCGAGCTGAAGCGCACCCGCTCCCGCGGCCCGATCTTCGACTGACCCACCCCTTCCAACGCATACGGAGAAGACCTTGCGCGTCCACATCGGCGGCGACCACGCGGCCTTCGAGCTCCACCAGGAGCTGCTCACCTTCCTCGAGGCGGAGGGCCACCAGGTCACCGACCACGGCCCCTTCACCTATGACGCCCTCGACGACTACCCGGTTTTCGTCATCCGTGCGGCCCAGGCCGTCGCGGCGGATCCCGGCAGCCGCGGCATCGTCCTCGGTGGATCGGGCAACGGCGAGCAGATGGCGGCCAACAAGGTCGCCGGAGTCCGGGCGGCGTTGTGCTACAACACCGAGCTGGCCCGCCTCGCCCGAGAGCACAACGACGCCCACGTCCTGTCCATGGGCGGTCGGATGCAGTCGGTCGACGAGGCGAAGGAGATGGTCCGCACCTTCCTCATCACGGAGTTCATCGGTGAGGAGCGCCACCAGCGGCGCATCGACATGGTGTCCGCGTTCGAGGCCGACGGGACGCTGCCGCCCCTGCCCTGACGGCGGAAGCGCGTGGCGCCCAAGGCCGCCCGGTTCGGTCTCTGAACGGTTACGGCCCTTCACACGTGCCGATTCCCCGCTTACAGTGCCGACAGGCCCGCTCGTCCGACGGGCCCGATCACGACCGGGGAGCTCAGAGTGTCTGCGATTCTGCCGAGTCGCGTCCTGCCGTGGCCCCAGCGACGGCAGGTGCCGCGGACCCTGCCTCGCATCGAGGGTACCCCGCTGCTGCTGGTCATGCTCGGCGCTGTCCTCGCCATCGCGGTCGGCCACCACGCCTGGGGCGGGAGCTTGGCGCTCGTGGCCCTCGTGCCGGTGTGCCTCATCGCGACGACCCTCTGTCCCCTGCCCCAGGTCCGGCTCGTCTTCGCCGTCGCCCTCACCTGTGTCGCCTGGTCCCTGATCTTCGCTGACGAGGGCGTGGCCCGCACGCTCCCGCTCGTCGCCAGCCTCGCCCTGATGTACGCCGTGGCGACGTCACGCTCCCACCACGGCGCGGCCACCTTCGCGGGTGACCGGATGCTCGGCGACCTGCGCACCCGGCTGCACGGCATGGGCGACATCCCGCGCCTGCCGAAGGGATGGCACGCGGAGCGGTCCTTCGCGACCGCCCACGGCAATGCCTTCGCGGGCGACTTCAACATCACCTCGACGAGCCGCTGCGGCCGACAGCTCGAGATGGTCCTGGCCGACGTCAGCGGCAAGGGCCAGGCGGCGGGTGCACGGGCGCTCGTCCTCGCCGGGGCCCTCGGGGGTGTCATCGGCTCGGCGACACCGCACCAGGTGCTCCCGATGGCCAACGAGTTCCTCGAGCGCGACAAGTGGGACGAGGGCTTCGCCACCGCGGTGCAGGTCTGTCTCGACCTGGAGACGGGGGAGGCGATGGTCGCGTCCGCCGGTCACCCGCCGGCGATGCACTACGACGCGGGCTGCGGCCGGTGGGTGGCGCTCGACGACGGTCGGGGCCCGGCGCTCGGCCTCGTGCCGGGGGCCGAGTACCCGCAGACGCGGACCGTCCTGGGCCACGGAGATGCCCTGCTCATCTACACCGACGGGATCATCGAGTCCCGGTCCCGCGACCTCGACGACGGCATCGACTGGATGCTCGGCGAGGCCGAGGCCCGTCTCCCGCACGGCTTCACGGGCCTGGCGAAGACCCTCGTCACCCGGGGCCGGGCCGGCATCGAGGACGACCGCGCCGCCGTGATCATCTGGCGCGACTGACGCCCTTCGCCCCACCAGGGATAGCCTGTGCGGCCGTGACCACCTCCGAACCCGATCCCCACAAGGCACCCTTGACGGACACCCCCGTGACCGATGACGGACGCCACCGCGCGACCGTGCGCACCTTCACCCCTCGGTGGCGGATGTCGCCGCTGACCCAGGAGCGGATGGAGCGCCTGCTCCCGCGGTACACGGTGCCGACGACGACCCTCGACCCGGCAGCGCTCTTCGGCCGGGACGTGCCGGTCGTCCTCGAGATCGGGTCCGGCTACGGTGAGGCCGCCCTCGCCTATGCGCGCGCGCACCCGGACCACGGCGTCATCGCCGCCGAGGTCCACGTGCCGGGGGTGGCCGTGATGATGGCCGCGGCCGAGGACGAGGGGATCGGCAACCTGCGTACCCACCGCGGTGATGCCATCGAGTACCTCATGCAGTGCGTTGCCACCGACCAGCTGGCGGCGGTCCACCTCTTCTTCCCGGACCCCTGGCCCAAGGCCAAGCACGCCAAGCGGCGCTTCGTCCAGCAGGACACCCTCGACCTCGTCCTCGACCGGCTGCGGCCCGGCGGGCACCTGCTCGTCGCGACCGACCACGCGCAGTACGCCGAGCACGTGCGCCGCCAGCTCGACCGGCACCCGGGTGTCGCGGTCGTCGAGGGTGACCGTCCGGCGTGGCGGCCGAGCGCGGGATTCGAGGACAAGGGCACCGCTGCCGGCCGCACCATCCACGAGTTCCGGGTCACCGCCGCCTGAGCGTCACCCGAAGAGCCCCTGCCCGATGTACTCGCCCTCGCCGGCACCCGGCGGGATCGCGAAGAGCGCAGAGCCGGTGAACTTCAGGTACTCCATCAGCGTGTCGTTCTTGGCCATCTTCGTCTGCATGGGGATGAACTGCCGGTCGGGGTCGCGCACGTAGGCGAGGAAGAACAGGCCGGCGTCGAGGGTGCCGAGGGCGCTCGACCCGTCGACGAAGTTGTATCCGCGCCGCAGGATCTGCACGCCGTCGTTGTGGTCGGGGTGCACGACCGCGACGTGTGAGTCCTTCGGGACGATGGGCCCGTCGCGGCCGGCCAGGTCGAAGTCGGGCTCGTCGAACTCCTCGCCGCCGGACAACGGGGCACCGGTGGCCTTGGTGCGCCCGATGAAGCCCTCCTGGTCAGCCAGGCCCTGACGGTCCCACGTCTCGACGACCATGTTGATCCGGCGCACCGCGAGGTAGGAGCCACCCGCGAGCCAGTCGCCGCCGCTGTCCTGCGACTGGACCCACACGTGCTCCTCGAGGGTCTTGGGCTCGTCCGCGTGGATGTTCTTCGTCCCGTCCTTGAAGCCGAAGAGGTTGCGCGGTGTCGCCTGGTCGGTCGTGGTGCTCGAGGTGCGGCCGAAGCCCAGCTGGGACCAGCGCATCGACACCGTGCCGAAGCCGATGCGCGCGAGGTTGCGGATGGCGTGCACCGCGACCTGCGGGTCATCGGCGCACGCCTGGATGCACAGGTCGCCGTTGCTGCGGTCGGGGTCGAGCATGTCGGCGGGGAAGTGGGGGAGCGGCTCGAGAGGCTCCGGCCGGCGCTCCCCCAGGCCGAAACGGTCCGTCCCCTTCTCGTCCGTGAACAGACCCGGTCCGAAACCGAAGGTGAGGGTCAGCTTCGAGGCGGACAGGCCCATGGCCTCTCCGGTGTCGTCCGGAGGCAGGCGGTAGTCGCCCTCGACCGGTCCGATCTCGCCGGCGGGCTCGCCCGCCATGAGCCGCTCGGCCGCGAGCGTCCACTCCTTCAACAGGGCGATCAGGCGCGCCCGGGAGGTCGTCGTGATGTCGAAGGCAGCGAAGTGCAAGCGGTCCTGGACCGGGGTCGTGATGCCGGGCTGGTGCTCATCCCGCAGCGCGAAGGGGGAGGGCTGCGCTCCCGTCGTCGGCTCGGCAGCCGTCGCCCGTCCCGCAGTGAAACCACCGGCGAGACCCAGGGCCGTGGCAACGCTCCCGGTACCGATCATCGCCCGGCGCGACGGCCCGGGGGAGGACCTTCGGGTGGCGGCCTCCTCCTCCGGGTCGTGCTGATCGTCGGGCGGGGTCACACGATCGCCGCAGTGAGCTTGGACAGCGGCTCGGACAGGGCATTCACCGCGTCCGAGAGATCCTTGACCTCGTCCGTGGTCAGGTCGGTGTAGAGGACGAATCCGTCGCCCTTCCGGTGCTGGTCGAGCAGCTTCTGCAAGGCCGCGAAGCGCGTGTCGAGCTGCCGTGCCAGGTCCTCCTCGCCCTTGGCGATGAGGATCGGACGCACTCCGTCGTAGCCGACCTTGGCGCCGTCGACGTTGGCCTGGAAGTCCCAGAGGTCGGTGTGCGACCACGCCTCCTCCTCACCGGTGACCTTGCCGGTGGCGACCTCCTCGAGCAGGCCGCGGGAGCCGTTGGCGATCTGGTCGACGGTGAAGTCCATCTTCTGGATCCGCTGGTCCAGGGTCGTGGTGTTCTTCAGCAGGTCCTGGCCGTAGGTCGTGCGCTCCGCATCGGTGAGCGCGGTGTAGTCCTCGGCCTCCTCCGGCCACAGGTCCTTCTCGATGCGGTGCCAACCGGTCCACTTCTGACCGGGCTCGAGGTCGGCCTCCCGGGCGTCCATCTTCGGGTCGAGATCGCCGAAGGACTCCGCGACGGTCTCGATGCGCTCCCAGTGGACCCGGGCGTCGGCGTACAGGTCGCGGGCCTGCTCGTCCTTGCCGGACTCGTAGAGGTCGACGAACTTCGTGGTCTTGATCAGCAGCTGGTCGGACTGGTCCTTGACGTAGGCGGTGTAGTTCTTCTCGGCCTCGTCGACGCTGGCCTGGTCGCCGGGGTCCACGTTCGTGTCCTCGGACGTGGCGACGGTGAAGTCGGCGCGGATCCCCTCGCCGACCATGCCCGGCTTGCACGAGGTGGTGTAGGTGCCGGCGGGGACACTCACGGTGAGGTCACGCTCGAGGTTGGGTCCGATGTTCTCGACCTCTCCGACGATCCTCAGGCCGTCCTCGCCGAGCAGGTAGAACTCGGTGACCTTCGTGCCGGCGTTCTCGACCTGGAAGGTCAGGGCGCCCTCGGGTACCTCGGCGGTGGAGACCTCGCACGAATCGTCCGTGGACGTCACGGAGATGGTGCGCTCATCGCCCCCGTCGCCCGAGCCCTTCGGAGCGGAGTTGTCGGTGCAGGCGGCGATGCCCGGGAGGAGCAGCGCCAGCGAGGCGCCGGCGGCGAGGTGTCGCAGTTTCATCGGGGTCCTTCGGGGGTGGCGAGGGATGGGAAGGGGGCGGCTCAGGATGCGGGGACGGATTCCGTGGCCGGGGTCGGGCTCGACCGGCGGCGGGTGCCGAGGACGAAGAGCGTGAGGACGGGGATGACGTACAGGACCCAGGCGACGGCCTGCAGGACGGTGGTGCGCGGCGTGAAGTTGAAGATGCCCTTGAGCAGCGTCGCGAACCAGGTGTTGGGGTCGATGATGTGGGAGACGTCGAAGGCCACGGTGTTCAGACCAGGCAGGAAGCGGGCCTCCTGCAGGTCGTGGATGCCGTAGGCGAGGACCCCGGCGGCGACGAAGACGAGGAAGATCCCGGTCCAGGTGAAGAACGTGCTGAGGTTGATCGAGATCGCTCCGCGGTAGATCAGCCAGCCGAGCAGGACAGCGGTGGCCAGTCCGAGCGCGGCGCCCACCAGTGGGGTCCACGTGGAGCCACCATCGCTGCTGACCGCCCGGGACGTGGCCCAGAGGAAGAGTGCCGTCTCCAGGCCTTCGCGTCCGACGGCGAGGACGGCGACGAGGACGAGTCCCCACGCGCTGTCGGCCGAGGCTGCCTGGTCGATCCGGCCGCGCAGCTCGCCGGCCAGACCCCGGGCGGTGCGGGCCATCCAGAAGATCATCCAGGTGACGAAGCCGACCGCGATGATCGACAGGCTGCCACCGATCAGCTCCTGGGCCTCGAAGGTCAGGCCGCGTGGGCCGAAGGTGAGGACCGCCCCGAAGGCGAGACTGACGGTGATGGCCAGAGCGACGCCGATCCAGATCCGCGGGACCAGGTGGCGTCGGTCGGTCTTGACCAGGTACGCGACGAGGATGCTGACGACGAGGGCGGCTTCGAGACCCTCACGTAGCCCGATGAGGTAGTTGGCGAGCACGTGAGCACCCTACAACAACTTAGGTGAGCGTTGCCTTACTCGTTCCGCCCTCAGGGACGCGCACATCGCTCGTGGCGCGAGGGTGTGCCTCGGGGGGAAGATACGGTCCGAGTGCACGGGTGCGGTACCGACCCGGGACGGACGGAGCGTGAGGCGGTGGAGCGCAGTGGCTGAGTGGGTGCCTTCTGCGGGGGTGCGGAGCGCATACGCCCGTCTGCTGCGACGACTGCCCCCTCGGGCCCGGAACCGGATCATCTGGCTGTCGGAGCAGTGGCCGGGCCGGCTCACCGTGCGGACCGCGGTGGCCTCCACCCGGACGGAGCTGTTCGACCGGTCCATGACGGTTGCTGCGCAGGCGTTCACCTCGGTGGTTCCCATCCTCATCGTGGGCGCCACCTGGCTGGGGGTGAGCGGTCGTCAGGTGGCCGGTGCCGTGGGGGCGCCCGAGGGGGCCCAGCCGGCGGTCGACGGTGCGGTGGCCTCGGTGTCGAGCAACCAGGCCTTCGGATGGATCGGCGCCCTGGCCATCCTCGCGTCCGCGACGAGCTTCTCCCGCGCCCTGACCCGGGCCTTTGCGGCGATCTGGGGGCTGCCACGGCCGAGACTGCGATTGAGGTCGGCGTGGCGCTGGGTGGCGGTCCTGGTGGCCCTCGCCGCGGTGCCGTGGACCGGGCGGGCAGTGACTCGTGACCTGGGCGGCCGACCGGCATCCCTGCTGTGGGACATCGCCGGGCCCTTGGCCGTGGACATCGTGGTCGCCTTCCTCATTCCGTTCTTCCTGCTCGCCGGACGGGTGCGCCCGCGTCATCTCCTGCCGGGCGCCGTGCTGTTCGGTGCGGCCATGCTCGTGGTGCGGCCCTCGGCGGCGGTGCTGCTGCCGCACGCCCTCGCGATCTCCGACGCGAGGTACGGGGCGATCGGAGTGGCCTTCACCTACGTCGCCCTGCTGTATGCGGTGTCCTTCTGCCTGCTCGCGTCGGGCATCCTCGGTCAGGTCATCACCACGGACGAGGGCCGGCTCGGCCGGTGGCTGCGCGGTGGTCCGACGGCCGCGCACGCCGATCGCTCCGGACGACGGGCCCGCTCGTCCACGAGCGACTCACCCCCTTTGGGTGAGCCTGGCGAAGCGCGCCCGTGAGAATCTGGGGCAGCACGCTCCACGGCCGGCGCCCATCCGACGCGACCTGCCCGACACCGACGAAGGACGAGGGACATGTCAGGGCTTCACCTCTCACTCCTCGGCGGCGGGCTGGTCGTGGTGCTCGACCTCGTGCTGCGGGTGCTCGCGCTCATCTACGTGCCGCCCAACCGGCGTCCCACGGCCGCCATGGCCTGGCTCCTGGCGATCTTCTTCATCCCGGTCCTCGGTGGAGCGCTGTTCCTGCTCATCGGGAGCCCGAGGCTGCCGCGCAGTCGGCTGACGAAGCAGGCGGAGATGGACGAGGCCATCGCCGACCATGCGGCGGAGTCACCCGCTCCGGCCGGTTCCGCGGGGCCGGAGTGGTGGCCCGGTGTGGTGAGGATGAATCAGGAGCTGACCGCGATGCCGTTGCTCGGGGGTAACCGCGGCGCGCTGATCGGGGACTACGCGGAGTCGTTGGACGCGATGGCCGAGGAGATCGCGGGGGCGCGGGCCTACGTCCACGTGGAGTTCTACATCCTCTCGCTCGATCAGAGCACGGGCGCCTTCTTCGACGCGTTGGAGGCGGCGGTCGCTCGCGGCGTGACGGTTCGCGTGCTGCTGGACCACTGGTCCTCCTCACACTGTCGTGACTACCAGGCCACGATCGCCCGGCTCGAGGCGATGGGTGCTCACTGGCACCTGATGCTGCCGGTCCAACCGCTCAAGGGCCGTTACCAGCGACTCGACCTGCGCAACCACCGCAAGCTGCTCGTGGTCGACGGTCGTGTCGCCTTCATGGGCTCGCAGAACCTCATCGATCGCAGCTACAACAAGAAGAAGAACCTGGCGCGGGGCCTGAAGTGGCAGGACCTGATGACCCGGGTCGAGGGTCCGGTCGTCGAGTCGATCGACCTGGTGTTCGCGACGGACTGGTACATGGAGTCGGGCGAGCGGCTGGACCGGGCGGGCCCGCCGCCCCCGCGGAGCGGGGTGACGGCGGAGGACGACCTGCTGGAGTGCCAGGTGGTGCCCAGTGGCCCCGGCTATCCCGTGGAGAACAACCTCCAGCTGTTCCTGAGCCTGTTGTACGCCGCCCGCGAGCGGGTGGCGATCACCAGCCCGTACTTCGTGCCGGACGAGTCCATGCTGCGCGGCATCATGGCCGCCATCACGCGCGGAGTCACCGTGGAGCTGTTCGTCTCCGAGATCGGGGACCAGGCCCTGGTCTGGCACGCGCAGCGCTCCTACTACGCGCCTCTCCTCGACGCCGGGATGAGGATCTATCAGTACCCGGCGCCGTACATCCTGCACGCGAAGCACTTCAGCATCGACGACGAGGTCGCGGTGATCGGCTCGAGCAACATGGACATGCGCTCGTTCGGACTGAACTGCGAGGTCTCGCTCATGGTCCGGTCACCGCTGTATGTGGCACAGATGCGCGCGGTCGAGGCGGAGTACCGCAGGATCAGCACCGAGCTGACGGCGCAGGAGTGGGCGCAGGAACCGTTGCGACGCACCGCGGTGGACGGTCTGGCGCGACTCACCTCCGCGCTGCAATGACGACCCGCGATCTACTCCCTGCGTATCGACGGGGTCATGGTCGCTCCGGGCGCGGGCACGTAGGCACGGAGCAACCCGTAGAACGGCTTCCCGGTGGGCAGGCCGTTGATGCCCTCCCCTGAGGGGCTGAGGGTGACGCGATAGGTGCCGTCGTCGTCCGCGGTGGCGGTGTAGGTGCTCTGGTCGTAGACCCCCCGGTCGTTGGGGATGAGCAGCTTGTTGTCGGTGCCGTACACCGTGACGGAGAAGTATCCGGTGTCCCTGACGATGCCGGCCGGAACCGTGACGGTGTAGGTGTCCGTGCCGTTGAGCGGTTCGCCGTCGTCATCATGCATGAGCAGGGCATAGCGGACGGTGTCGCTCGGGGTCCCGAGCTGCCCCTGCATCACTCCGCCCGCGAGTGCCAGTACGCCGACATCACCGGACTTCTTGCCGAAGGCGATGTCCGGGTTGAGGTGGGGTACGACGTCTGCGATGACCTGCAGGCCGATCGCCTCCACCCCCGGGGAGAACCTCTGGACCGCGCGCGTCATGTCGCCACCCCCGCCGTGCATCGTGATCGACTCGCTCAGGGTGCGGACCTCGTCGAGGTTGTCGACGACGACCATCCTCGTCAGGACGAGGCCCTGATCGGTCTCGAGCTCCACGACCGTGAAGTCGCCGGTGGGTACCTCCTGGCCGGGCCGGATCAGCAGGAGGGGCTTCTCGGGATTGGCCACCACTGCCGGCACGTTGTGCAGCATGTCGAAGACCGATACGGACAAGAACCTCCCGTAACGGGGTGCTTCGACGATCGCCGGGCCCTCGGAGAGGCTGAACCAGCAGTAGCCGTAGTCGACCGTGGCCTGGGGCGAGACGACGGTCGCGTCCAGTGGGTCGACGAGCCCGGTGAAGCTGAACGTGCCCGGCCGGTGCGTGGTCAACCAGGCCTGCATCGTCGTGACCTGTTTGCGATTCGGGTACTCCCTGATGAAGCACTCCATGGTGTCCTGACCACTGAGGTTCGCGGTGTGCACGGGGGGCATGGTGGTTCCTTCGTCAGCGGTCGGAGTCATCACGCTCGCACCACCCTCCCTCGGCGGCATCATCTGTTCTGCACGATGCCGACGTCCGGCCCACGACCGAGGCCACCGACCGAGTGACACGCACGTCGTTGTGAGACGCATCGACGCTCGACGACAATGGTAGAACTGAGGCTCGGGTGTACTCGGGTCGAGGGAGAGGCATGACAGGGTCCGATCGCAGGTCGCCTCCCTCGGTGGCGAGCCCGTTGGCCGCTGCACTCAGTACCAAGGTCGTGGTCCACCGGCCGCGCCGGGGAGCAGTGAGTCGACGACGGGTCATCGACGCCGCTCGCCACAGCGACGCACGTGTCGTGGCCGTGACCGCGCCGGCGGGGTACGGGAAGACGACCATGGTCGCCGAGTGGGCCGCCACGGAGGAGCGCCCCGTGGCGTGGGCCTCCGTCGACCGCTTCGACGATGACTCCGGCGCCCTGCTGACGCTGTTGGCGACCGCGTGCTCGACCATCATGCCGCACGTCGCCGCCATCGTGCCCAAGATGCGAGGGACGCGGGAGGCCGTGCTCGGAGGAGCCGCGCCACTGCTCGCCGCCGTGCTGGCGGATGCCCCGGAGCCCTTCGTGCTGGTGGCCGACGATCTGCACGCGGCTGGCTCGCAGGAGTGCCAGGACGCGCTCGAGGTCGTCCTCGCGGGGGTGCCGGATGGCTCGCAGGTGGTCCTCACCAGTCGATACGAGCAGCCCTCCCTGACCCGGCTTCGACTGACCGGCGCCACCGTCGAGATCGGCCCGCAGGAGTTGCGTATCGACGCCGAGGACGCGCGACCGATCTTCGATGGCCACCGGGTCACGGTGTCGGACGAGGACGTCGCCACGGCCGTCGAGCGATGCGAGGGATGGCCGACGGGGCTCGTCCTCTGCGCTCTGACGATCCGCGCCGGGGGAGAGGTGCGCTCCCTGTTCGGTGACGAACGCGTCGTGTCCGACTACCTCCACCACGAGGTCTTTGCTCGCTTGTCCGATGATCTGCAGAGGTTCCTGCGTCGCACGGCCATCCTCGAGGAGCTCTCCGGCTCACTGTGCGACGCGGTGCTCGACACCACGGGCTCAGGTGCCCTCCTGCAGCGTGTCGAGGAATACAACCTCTTCCTGATCCCGCTGGACCGCAGACGGCGCCGCTATCGCTACCACTCGTTGTTTCGTGAGTTCCTGCTCGCACGGGTGCAGCGGGACGACGGGGACATCGTCCGTGGCTTGCACCTGCGGGCTGCCGACTGGTTCGAAGAGCACGGCCGTCCCCGCAGCGCCGTTGGGCATCTGCTCGCGGCGGGTGCTCCGCAGCGGGCCGGTGGCCTCATCGCCACCTTGGCCATGCCGGCCTACGGGAGTGGGCAGGTCGCGCTCGTCGATCGATGGCTCCGCGAGGTCGGCGACGCGGTCATCGAGACCTCGGGTGACCTGCTCGTGATCGCGACGTGGGCCGCCCTGCTGCAGGGCAGATCGCCCGGGTCGGAGCGGTGGGCCGCGGTCCTCGATGCCTTCGACCCCGACGCGGAGTCTGCGAAGGACCGGGCCTCGTTCGCGTCCGCCAGGGCGATGATTCGAGCCGTGATGTGCCTCGACGGACCGCTGCGGGCCCGGGAGGATGCCACGTACGCCGTCGCGCACGAGCCGGAGTGGAGTCCGTGGCGGGACACGGCGCTCTACCTGCTCGGGTCCACCGCGTTGCTCGGCGGGGACACGGACGCGGCGACCGACGCCTTCGTCAGGTCCTCGATGTGTGCGGGTGAGCGCGGCTCCACGACATCCGTCGTGCTGAGTGAGGCCGAGCTGGCGCTGCTGGCGATGGATCAGGACGCGTGGTCGACCGCGGAGGTGCATGCTGATAGGGCTGTCCGCCGTGCTGAGGAGCACCACCTCGAGGGGTATGCGCTCTCGGCCTTCGCCTTCGCGGTCGCCGCGAGGGTCGCCCTTCGTCGGGAGGATCTGTCGACCGCCAAGGGGTTGTTGGCCCGGGCGATGCGCGCGAGGGTCGGGTGCACGCACGTGTTGCCCTTCGTGGCGATGCGCTTGCGGTTGCAGCTCGCCAAGGCCTTCTCCGAGATGGGCGACCGTTCAGCGGCCCTGCACGTGCTCCGCGAGATCGAGGAGCTCCTCGCGAGGCGCCCGGACATGGGCGTGCTGGTGGATGAGATCGCCGGATTCAGGCACAGCCTGGTCGACACGGTGGAGCGCGTCGCCACGGTGCCGCTGACCCCTGCGGAGACGCGTCTCCTGCCCTATCTGCAGACGCATCTCACGCTCGCAGGGATCGGTGAACGTCTGTTCATCTCGCGCAACACCGTGAGTTCGGAGGTCGGCTCCATCTACCGGAAGCTCGGTGTCACGACGCGGAGCGCTGCAGTCGAGCGAGCCATCGAGGGTGGCCTCCTCGGGCCTTGATGACCAGGGTCATCCGGGATCATCCAGCAGGTCCAGGTCGTCGCCCAGGGCCAGGGCCACCTTCGGCGCAGCAGCCACCACCCGCGGCCGTCCCACGACGGGCAGTACCGTGTCGAGGACGTCCACGATCTCTGCTGCCGTCGCTCCTGTGCTCACGGCCACATCGATCTCCGCACGGACCGAGGGGGCCGTGGCGAGGACGGCCACGAGGGCTCCCAGGCGTACGAGCGAACGCGCCTTGGCGTCGAGTGCTCCGGGGGGAGCTGCCGGCTCGTGGCTGTCGAGAGTCAGGTGTCGCAGGTACTCCCAGTGGTCCATGAAGAGCCCTCTCGCTCGTCGGTGAGTGGCGACCAGCCAACTCCGGATCGTGCACGACCGCACCGTTCAGGTGAGGTGAAAGATCTCTAGGGCCCGGAGCCGCCGGACGCCGAGGGTGTGGCTCGGCCGCTGACGATGGGCAGGATCCACCGGTTGGCCGGGTTGGCTTCCACGACCACCGCTCGCACGAGCAGGCTCATCGGCACGGCAAGGACGGCCCCGAGTGGGCCGAGGATCCAGGTCCAGAAGACGAGTGAGAGGAAGGTCAACGTCGTCGACAGGCCCACGGAGTTGCCGATGACCCGGGGCTGGATGATCGACTGGATGACGAAGTTGATCACGCTGTAGACGATGATGACGGCGAGCATCAGTCCCGGCCCCCCGTCCAGGAGGGCGATCAGTGCCGGTGGCACCACGCCGATGACGAACCCGATGTTCGGGATGAAGTTGGTCACGAAGGCGAGGACGCCCCAGACGAAGGCTCCGGGCACTCCCATGATCCACAGCGCACCGGTGTCCACGACCGCGACGATGATCCCGAAGACGGCCGACACGCTGAGGTATGCCCTCGTCCCTCGAGCGAAGGACGACATCGCCTCGACGACGTCCGGACGGAACTGTCGGGAATGGGTCATGAGGCGCTCGGTCTGCGCGCCGTCGAAGGCCAGGAACAGCAGCAGCACCACGATGAAGAAGAAGTTGGACAGGACGCCGACCATCTCCCCGAGGACGGATGCGGCTGCGGCGGCCACGCGCGTCGTGTCCAAGGAGCCCTTCATGGTGTCCAACTGGCTCGCGGAGATACCCCAGGACTGGAGGATGGCGCCGACTCCGGCCCATTGCGCCGCGAGCTGCGCCTGGTACTGCGGGAGCAGTTGCGCCAACCGGGCGACTGAGACCAAGAGCATCAGACCGAGCACGGCCAACAGCAGGTAGACCCCGATGAGGACGCTCACCGAGGCCAACCACGGCGGCAGGCGCCGGGACAGGCGCCGTCGCAACGGGTGGAAGACGATCGTCAGTGCCAACGCGAGCATCAGCGGTCCGATGATGTCGCTCGCGGCCTTGATCGTCACGGCGAGGAAGGTCAGCGCGGCAGCGCCGAGCAGGAGCCGCAGCGTCCTCGTACCACCCTGACCTTCGAGCACGGGCACTGCCTCGCTGTTCATCAGCCCAGCCCACCACGTGGGTCGTCGCCCGACCTCATCCAATCAGCATGACTCGCGGGGTCGCAGCCCCATCCGGCGGGACCGACGCTCGTGATCACCCATCTCGCATGATGTGGCCGTCACGCCAGGCGTGCGAGGCTCATCATCCGCCCGGCCACGAGGCAAGGACTCCCCGATGACCAACGACGCTGCCCCGGCCCCCTCGGTTCCTCCTCGTCGAGTTCCCGGCCCACGCCGTCGCCGAGCCGGTGGCTGCTGAGCTGGCTGCCGTGCTCGACAGCGGGGTCGTCCGACTCTTCGACATCGCCGCAGTCTGCAAGGACGATTCCGGCAGGGTGACGCGGGCCGATGTCAGGGACGCTGCCCCGGGGCTGGGCGGTTCGAGGCCTGTGCCGGCGCAGCGAGCGGTCTCTTCGACGACACGTGGGCCGGCGGGCTCCTGGCTTGGGCCAGCGGACTCGTGGCTGCCGTCGACAGGGCAGAGGGCAGGTGGTGGCGAGTGAGCGCATCCCGGCCCAAGAACTGCTCGACGCCCTTGAAGGCACCGAGTCCGCGGACTGACCGCACCACGGACCCGCGAACTCGGCCGACCCAGGAGGAACCATGCCGGCACTACTAAGAGGTGTCGCACGCACGGCGGTCGTCGCTGGCGCCGCGACAACCGTCAGCGGACGGGTGCAACGCCGACAGGTGGGGCGTTTCGCCGCTCGGGGCGCGAACGCCTGTGCGCCGGCTGTGGCCGAACGACCGGTGAACCCACCGCCAGCCGCCTCGAGCGGGACCGGGGACGCCGTGATCGACCAACTCACCGAGCTGGCCGGGCTCAAGGCAGGCGCAGGGAATCCTCAGCGACGAGGGGTTCGCAGCGCAGAAGGCGCGGATCCTCGCCTCGTGAGGACTCTGGCCATGAGGAGGTGCACGACGACGTGAATAGTCCAGAGGGCAACGCGGGGCTCCTGGTCGTCACCTTCGTCGTGGCCTTCGGGCTCTGCCTGTGGGTGCGCCGGCTCCTCGGCGAGCGGGAGGTCCACAACAATTCCTGGGCGTCGACGCTGTCCTACATCGCGACGGCCTACGGCGTCGTGGTCGGCTTCTCGATTCTCTTCCTCTTCGGGGAGTTCTCAGATGCCCGCCAGTCCGTCGGTGCGGAAGCCACCTCGATCGGGACGGCGTACAACCAGGCCGAGCTCTTCCCCGACACGCAACCGGGTGTCCAACGTGCGCTCATCTGCTATGCCCGCTCCGTACCGGCGCATGACTGGCCGGCGCTGGCCGAGCACACCGGCGGGTCGCCGCAGGTCGATGCGGCCTATCTGGCCCTCGTCGTCTCCCTCGGCGAGGCGGACCAACCCGCGGCCGGGGCCCTGCACGCGGCGTCGGCCACGAACCTGGCGGCGCAGATCGGGAACATCTCCACGGCCAGGGAGACCCGGCTGGTCGCGGCCGAGACCACGATGCCCCCGATGCTGTGGGTCCTGCTCATCGGTGGCGGTGCCTTCGTCGTCATGCTGATCTTCGCCGTGACACTGCCCTCGAGACGCGGCACGCAGGCCCTGCTGGTGTCGATGTCGAGCGTCTTCACGATGGTGCTGCTCCTCATCGTCGCGTCCTTGGCGAACCCGTTCGCAGCGGGCAGTGGGGGAGTGACACCACGCCTGATCGAGGAGACCGCCGTCTCGATGTCCGAGTCCGCGCCCCCTTCCATCAGCGCGCCGTGCAGTATCGACCGGTGATGCGCCGGTGTCTTCACCCACAGTGGGTGATGCCCTGCCGGGCAGGGCCGCACTACCTTGCCGCGAGGGCACACGCATCCCCGGATGCGTCCACAGCGAGCGCAGGGAGACGACCATGGCCGATCAACCCAACATCCTGATCATCTGGGGCGACGACATCGGGATCAGCAACCTCAGTTGCTACTCCGACGGGCTCATGGGTTACCGCACCCCGAACATCGATCGGGTGGCCACCGAGGGCGTGCGATTCACCGATTACTACGGTGAGCAGAGCTGCACCGCAGGTCGTGCGGCCTTCATCACCGGACAGAACCCCTACCGCACGGGACTGACGAAGGTCGGCATGCCGGGTGCGGACATCGGGCTGCGAGCAGAGGACCCGACGATCGCCACGGCGCTGAAGTCGCTGGGCTACACGACGGGACAGTTCGGCAAGAACCACTTCGGGGACCGCGACGAGTTCCTCCCGACCTCCCACGGCTTCGATGAGTTCTTCGGCAACCTCTACCACCTCAACGCGGAGGAGGAGCCGGAGCTCGATGACTACCCGTCGGAGGAGGAGTTTCCGAACTTCCGGAAGAACTTCGGTCCTCGGGGAGTCATGCACTCGTGGGCGAACGACGACGGAACCCAACGCGTCGAGGACACCGGTCCGCTGACCAAGGAGCGGATGAAGACCATCGACGACGAGGTCGTGCCCGAGGCGATGCGCTTCATGACCGATGCGAAGGACAGCGACACCCCCTTCTTCGTCTGGCTCAACACGACCCACATGCACTTTCGCACCCACATCAAGGACGGCAGCCGAGGCAAGGCCGGCCGCTGGCAGTCGGAGTATCACGACACGATGTGTGACCACGACGAGCTGGTCGGGTCGGTCCTCGACTTCCTGGACGACAACAACCTGGCCGAGAACACCATCGTCATGTACTCCACCGACAACGGCCCGCACATGAACAGCTGGCCGGACGCCGGCATGACGCCCTTCCGCAACGAGAAGAACTCCAACTGGGAGGGGGCCTTCCGGGTGCCCGCCATGGTGCGCTGGCCGGGACACATCCCGGCGGGCCAGGTGCGCAACGGGATCGTCAGCCACAACGACTGGTTCGTCACCCTCCTTGCGGCCGCCGGCGACACCGACGTCGCCGACCGACTGCGGCAGGGCACCGAGCTGGCCGGGACGACGTACAAGGTCCACCTCGACGGGAACAACCAGCTCGACTACATCACCGGGAAGGTCGAGCAGAGTCCGCGCCAGCACTTCTTCTACGTCTCCGACGACGGCGACCTGGTGGCCCTGCGCTACGACAACTGGAAGTTCGTCTTCCTCGAGCAGAGGGCGACGGGGACGCTGAGCATCTGGTCCGAGCCCTTCACCGAGTTGCGCTTTCCGAAACTCTTCAACCTCAAGACCGACCCGTACGAGCGCGCCGACATCACGTCGAACACCTACTACGACTGGGTCCTCGACCACGTCTGGACCTTCGTCCCGGCGCAGACGTATGTCGCGCAGATGATCCAGAGCCTGATCGAGTTCCCGGCCCGGCAGGAATCGGCGAGCTTCAACATCGACCGGGTGATGGACAAGCTCAAGGCCGGAATCACGAGCAGCTGAGATGATGATCGACCTGCCAGGGGGCCTCTTCCGGATGGGGTCCGAGGACCACTACCCGGAGGAGGCCCCCACCCATCACGTGCGGGTCGCCGCCTTCTCCATTGACGCCACGCAGGTGACCAATGCCGAGTTCACCCGGTTCGTGGAGGCGACCGGTTACCTCACCGTCGCCGAACGGGAGCTCGACCCGGCCGACTATCCTGGCGCACCGGCAGAGAACCTCCAGCCCGGGTCGATGGTCTTCACCCCGACGCGGGGTCCGGTCGATCTGCGGCACCTCAGCCAGTGGTGGCGGTGGAGGCCGGGCGCCTGCTGGAAGCACCCGAACGGGCCGAGGAGCACGATCGACGCGCGGCTCGACCACCCGGTCGTCCACGTCGCTCACGAGGATGCCCGCGCCTATGCCGCCTGGGTCGGGGCCGCGCTCCCGACCGAGGCCGAGTGGGAGTACGCGGCCCGAGGCGGACTCGATGGTGCCGCCTACACCTGGGGAGACGAGCCCCGACCCGGTGGCCGGGTCATGGCCAACATCTGGGACGGTCCCGACTTCCCGTGGCGGAGCACGGGTGAGAGTGGTTTCCTGCGGACCGCGCCGGTCGGCAGCTTTCCGGCGAACGCCTTCGGTCTGCACGACATGGCCGGCAACGTCTGGGAGTGGACGGACGACTGGTGGAGCAGCCGCCATCCCGAGGACGCCGGTTCCCCGTGCTGCGCACCCGACAATCCCAGGGGGAGCGACCTCGAGGCCAGTTACGACCCGGCTCAGCCGCAGTTCCGGGTCGGCCGCAAGGTGGTCAAGGGCGGTTCCCACCTTTGCGCGGACTCCTACTGCTTGCGTTACCGGCCGGCGGCGCGACGGCCGCAGATGGTCGACACCGGCATGAGCCACGTGGGATTCCGATGCATCCGCCGGACCGACACGGACGGAGCGGACCATGGGTGACGCGGTCCTGGCCTCGTGGCGCCCCGGAGCCACCCGCGATGCAGTCCTGGCCTTCCTCGAGGTCGCGGAGTCCCTGCCGCTCGAGCAGCGCGTCGCCTGCTTCGACAACGACGGGACGCTGTGGTGCGAGCGGCCCACCTACGTCCAGTACGACTTCTTCGTCGACGCGCTCAAGACTGCCGTGCTCTCGGACCCGGGTCTCGCTGCGGTCCCGGAGTTCGCGGCTCTGCTCGCCGGCGACCGCGCGGCCATCGGGGAGATGGGCCTCGAGCGGATCGCTCACGAGCTGACCCGACTCTTCGAGGGGCGCAGCCCCGAGGAGTTCACGGCACGGGTTCGCGACTTTCTGGGACGTGCGACCCACCCGACCCTGGGGCGGCCGCTGCGATCGAACACGTACCTGCCGATGCGCGAACTCATCGCCGAGCTCCGCGCGCGTGACTTCACCGTCTGCATCGTCACCGGAGGAGGAACCGAGTTCCTGCGGGCGGTCAGCCAGGACCTCTACGGCGTGCCGCCGGAGAACGTCGTCGGAAGCCTCATCGCCTATGACTTCGTCCCGACGCCGGCCGACGGCGCCGGTCCCGCCCTGACGCGCACCGCCCGGTTGGTCGCCGGGGCGAACGAGGGGCCGAACAAGGTCACCAACATCCAGACGCAGCTGGGTCGCCGGCCGATCTTCGCTGCCGGCAACTCGGGCGGCGACCGGGAAATGCTCGAGTGGGCGGCTGCCGGAGACGGGCCCACGCTGGCCCTGGTGATCAACCATGATGATGCGGATCGGGAGTTCGACTACCTCGGCACCGCAGAGACCGTCCCCGACCACGAGGCGATCACCGACGTCGCTGCTCGCCGGGGGTGGAGCGTCGTCAGCATGGCGCATGACTGGGACCAGGTCTTTGACTCGAGTCCTTGATGGTGCCGTAGTGCGATGCGGTGGCTCATCGGTCGCGGAACACCTGTGGCTTCCCCGCCGCCAATGATGATGATCGTCGGGACGAGACTGTGATCGTTTCCACCGCTCGCCGCCGCCGTGAGCTTCTACTTCCTCGTCGCACTGTTGTCCATCCTGGTGCTGGCCAGCGGAGTCGCCGGCCTCGTGAACCGACGCAACCGAACCGTCACCACCACCACCATCATCGACCAGCTGGGCGTCAGTGGACTGCTGTGGGCGGCGTCCGCGGCCACGGGCGCCCTGCGTCGAGCCGTCGATGCCGTCTGGGGTAGCCCGACGTCGGGTGGACCGCGCGGCTGCGGGCTCAGCCCGGGCCTTGCTCGCGGCCATCCTGCTCGCGGGTTCGATGTCCAGTACCGCCTTGGCCACGTGGCTGGGCCGGGGCATCTTGCCCAGCGTTGGGGCTGCCGTCCTCGGCGCAGTCCTCACGGCCGCCCTGGCCGTCTGGTTCTTGGAGCATCTGGGATCCCATCGAACGAACCGTCACTTCGTGGCGACGTCAGCGCTCCTGCTCACCTGCGGACTCGAGGCGACCAAGTACGCCTCGGCGATCCTGCTACCCCAGCTCATCAGTCGGGAGTCGCTCCTCCACGGCAGCAGCCTGGGGCAGCGCCCTGGGCCTTCTGGTCGTGGTACTCATCACCTCGTGGCCTGTGCTAGTGACGACGGCCCTGTGCGCTGAACCATCCACCCGAGCGCACATGTCTGACGCCACGGGGCCGGCATCAGGTGACCCCACTCCACGGTATGACCTCGTGCCCGCTCCGTGTCTTGGTGGCATCGTGGTTCAGCGGACATTCGTGACCGAGCGCGACACGGAATGACGTCGACCAGGCAATGTGGGTCGGCGGGCATTGGGCCGTTATCGGGAAGCTCATCCGCCAACACGACGCGCGTGGGCGTCACGCGGCCACGCCCGGGCCCTGCTGTCGTCTCGATCGGATGGAGGCCAACACAGCAACTCTGCTCGTATCCGAGGACCAGCGCGGCAGCGAATCGCACGCTGATGCGCGGATGCACCGCCGTGGGCGATACCGGTGGGCCGATGTGTGGCGTGCGTCAGGCGATCGATGGTGGTGTCGGTTCCCGGACCGCGGGTCTATCCGAGCGGGGCGATGGTCTCGCAGACCTCCGGGCACGGGGACTTCTCGATGGTCTACGACGTGCCACCGCTGTGGTCAGCTTCCGCTCGTGCGGGCGCGAATCCATCCCGCCATCACGACGCCATCCTCCGCCGCCACCGAGGCGGAAAGTCCTTGAATCGCGCGAGCCGTCCAAGCAGGTGCGTTCGTCGTCGCCTGCTCGGGCCACCACAGCGAGGATCAGTCCACCGGGGCAGGCGACTTTCGGGCCTTGCGTGTGATCAGGGTGTGTCCAATCGTCAACAGCACGATCGCAGCGACACTCGCGACCGTCGTGTACAGGGCGCGGTCGAGGGCACTCGTGATGATGGCACTGGGCCCGCCGGTGATCTGCAGGACCACGGCGGGGGTGAGGAACAGGACGAACACCCAGTAGGGGCGGGTGAGGTTGGCCCAGGCTGCAGCGACAGTGAGCACGAGAGCAACAATCGTGATGATCACGGGTTGGTGCTTGAGCAGCTCAGCGACGGCGATGGCGAGCAACGTTCCCGCCAGAGTCCCCACGACGCGCGCCATCACCTTGTGGCTCGCCGCGGCGTAATACGGTTGAACGACGACGAAGAGCGTGAGGATGAGCCACCAGGCGTTCGGTGAGGTCAACCATGTCATCGCGATGTACGTGGCCACGCCGACCGGCACGGCCAGAGCGACGGCGAAGTATCGAGCTGTGTGCAAAGGAACGACCATGGGTGCCCTGGGGCGTTTGATCGCGACGAGATGACGTCCGATCAAGGTCGTCCACAACCCCCCGGCGGCGACGAAACCCATCATGGCGAGCCCGGCCTCGAGAGATGATTCGGCGCGCACGGTGCCGGACGCGATGGCGACCTGTGGCGCGCCGATCAAAGCCAAGGCGGCCATGGGCCCGGCGAAGGACCCCACGACGTTCCAGCCGCGCAGGGCCGAGAGCCCGACCGCGACGCCGATGAGAGCCATGTACATACTCCCGACCGCTGGCAGCTCCCGAAACAGCAAGGCCGGGCCCATCAACGTCGGGGTGAGGAGAGCAGCGCCCGCAGCCAGGCGCGGACTGCTGGACAGCCCGATCGCCGCCGGCAGCATCCCCAAGAACCACAGTGAACCGTTGGCGGCCCACGTACTCAGGCTCAGGGCCAGGATCGGAGCCAACAACAACACGGCGAGAGCTGTGAGCCGTGCGAGGGGGGGAGGGTGCTGTGACGACGTGGCCTCTTTGGTCATAACGACAACTCTCAGATCATGGTGTCAACCCCGATCAGCACGCAGATCTCATCGGAGAACCAGGGTCAGCACAACGAGGAAGACGAGACCGGGTGCACCGCACGGGGGGTGATGGAGGCTCTGGTGGGTCCCGGATCTCGTTGCGGTCCAGATTTCCTGGATTCTCACCCACGATGATGATGCGGTTGCCTACGCAACTCTATCGGGCAGCCGAACTGGTTGTGACGGCGGTTTCGGTTGTGCCACATGGCGAGGTAGTCGAACATCGCATTGGTCAGCGCCGTGCGGGTGTTCCCCTGTTGGCGGTCGAGTAGTTCATCTGCATGCGGGACCAGGACGACTCGATCATGGAGTTGTCGTAGTAGTCGCCGATGCTGCCCATCGAGGCCAGCAGTCCCGAATCGCGCGCCCTGTTGGCGGGTGTCGCCCGCAGCGACACCCCTGCCGAGGGTCAGCTCAGCGTGAACCCGCCGAGCACCGCAGGTGCCCTCGACTCGACGTGCACCCGGTTGAACAGATCATGGGGCATCGCGTGCCGGACACCGGGTGCAGGAGGTGGCCGATTTCGATGCTCGTGGAAACCGCCTCGGAGACACCCAGACCCCGGCAAGCGACCTGCACCGGCCGATCTTCCGCGGCGTCACGTCGACCGCCGCGGACCGACTTTCTGGGCTGGTGTCCTCCTTCAACGATTCGACCGCCCGGCGATCAACAGCCAGCTCCGTCTCACGTTCGCGGATCCTCTGGTTCGCGGTCGTGACCTCGCCCTTGTCGGTACTACTCAGGCCCGGGGCCCCACCCTGATCGATCCGGTCCTGTCGGGGCCAGCCGTAGATTGTCCGGTCGCTGACGCCCAGGCCATGCGCGAAAGCAGCAACGTTGCGTCCTGCAGCGAGGCCGTCAAGAACCTTGCGCCGGAACTCAGCCGAATACCCCCCTCGTCCCGTCTGGCCTCCCGAGGTCAGATGCCAGAATCCACAGATTCCGACTCCTCAGGACCGGGGACAGACCAGTGACTCCACTCGACACAGTGCGATTCAGACACCCAAAGTGGACCGAAAAAAAAGGCCCTGAGCCGCGACACCGTGTCAACGATGTCGCGGCTCAGGACAGGGGAGCGGGCGACGGGAATCGAACCCGCGTAGCCAGTTTGGAAGACTGGGGCTCTACCATTGAGCTACGCCCGCACGATCACCTCCGGTTCCGACCGGCAATGGTCGCGCGGAGGTGAGCAGGGGTTAGCCTAGTCCCCGCTCGTGGCCCGATCCCAATCGGGACGCACGGGGTATGGCGCAGCTTGGTAGCGCGTCCGCTTTGGGAGCGGAAGGCCGTCGGTTCGAATCCGGCTACCCCGACACGAAGACCCCGTGCAGGTCCACGGTCCGCTGGTCCACGCCGGCCACGCATTCGGCACGAGGACGGTCAGCGGATACAGTGGTTTCTCGTGTCCCGGCCAGCCGGGACGGTGTGTGCGCGCCCGAGTGCCGGTGGACCGGTTCGCGGGCCTGCGCCCCACGAACCCCCGTCGTCCAGATCGTGTGGAGTGCCTGCAGTGAAGAGTGCCGTCGAGAACCTCAGCCCGACCCGGGTCAAGCTGACCGTCGAGGTCCCGAGCGAGGAGCTCCAGCCGCACGTCGACGCGGCCCTGAAGTCCATCGGGAGCCAGATCAACGTCCCGGGCTTCCGCCAGGGCAAGGTCCCCGCGCGGATCATCGAACAGCGCGTCGGCAAGGGTGCGGTCATCCAGGAGGCCGTCAACGAGGCCCTGCCCGAGTTCTTCGGCAAGGCCGTCGAGGAGACCGAGGTCGAGCCGATCGGCCAGCCCGAGGTGGACATCACCGAGGTGCCCATGGAGGACGGTGAGACCCTGAAGTTCACCGTCGAGGTGGACGTGCGTCCCGAGATCACCCTCCCGGACTACGACGGCCTGAAGATCCAGGTCGACAACGTCGAGGTCACCGACGCCGACGTCGAGGAGAAGCTCACCGAGCTGCGCGAGCGCTTCGGCACCCTCAGCGGCGTCGACCGCGTCGTCGAGACCGGCGACTTCGTCTCCATCGACCTCAACGCCGAGATCGAGGGCGAGGAGGTCGACTCGGTCGAGGGAGTCTCCTACGAGGTCGGCTCCGGCAACATGCTCGAGGGCCTGGACGAGGCGCTCCTCGGAATGGCCAAGGGGGAGACGAAGAACTTCTCCGCCCCGCTCGCCGGCGGCGAGCAGGCGGGCTCCTCCGCCGACTGCACCGTGAGTGTCCAGTCGGTCAAGGTGCGCGAGCTGCCCGAGGTCGACGACGACTTCGCCCAGATGGCGAGCGAGTTCGACACCGCCGAGGAGCTGCGCGCGGACCTCACCACGCAGGCCGAGCAGTCGAAGAAGTTCGAGCAGGGCATCCAGGCCCGTGACAAGGTCCTGGACCACCTCCTCGAGAACACCGAGATCCCGCTGCCCGAGAGCGTCATCGAGTCCGAGATCCACTCCCACCTCGAGCAGGAGGGGCGCCTCGAGGACGCCGAGCACCGCGCAGAGGTCGACGAGTCCACCCGCAAGGCCCTCAAGACCCAGTTCCTGCTCGACGAGGTCGGCAAGGTCGAAGAGGTCGAGGTCGGTCAGCCCGAGCTCATCGAGTACCTGATGATGCAGGCCCAGCAGTACGGCATGGAACCGAACCAGTTCGCCCAGCTGCTCGACCAGCAGGGTCAGGTCGAGGGCATGGTCGGCGAGGTGGCACGTCGCAAGGCGCTCGCCGCTGCGCTCGACAAGGCGACGATCGTCGACGGCGACGGCAACGAGGTCAACCTCGACGACATCGTCCCCGAGGACCAGCGCGCCGCCGAGGGTGAGGACACCGAGGCCGACGAGGTCGAAGGCACCGTCGTCGAGGGTGAGGCCACCAGCGAGACCCCCGAGGGCGAGCGGGCCTGACCGCCGCACGCACCCCACGACGAAGGGGGTCACCGCCACCCGGCGGTGACCCCCTTCGTCCGTCCCAGCGGGAGGAGGTGCCCGTGGCCGGTGAGCGTGCCACGGCGGCCCGCAACGCCGTGCTGCTCACCTTCGCCGTCAACGGCTTCGGCTTCGCCTCGTGGGCCTCGCGCATCCCCGACATCCGGGCCGAGCTGGCGCTCACGCCGGGGGAGCTCGGGCGCACCCTGCTCGCCGGAGCACTCGGCTCGGTGGTGGCACTGCCCTTCGCCGGCCGGGTCATCACCGCGCACGGCGCCGCCCGCACGGTCTGCGCAGGGGTGCTCCTCGTGGCCTGCGGCCTCCTGGGCCTCGGCGCGGCCATCGACGTCGCCGGGGACGTGCGGGTCAGCGCCGCGGCGATCCTCGTCATCGCCGTGGGCATCTCCCTGTGGGACGTCGCGATGAACCACGAGGGGGCCGCGGTCGAGCAGCTCCTGCGGCGCACGGTCATGCCGGTCTTCCATGCCCTCTTCTCCGCGGGCACCGTGGTCGGAGCACTTCTCGCAGCGGGCATCGTCGCCCTCGGGGTCCCGGTGTGGATCCACCTGGCCGGCGCCGCCGCGGTCGTGCTGGTGGTCGGCCTGCGGACCCCGCGGGCCTTCCTCGCCCGCGCCACCGACCCCACCCGGGACTCCGGTGTCGTCGCCTCGACCCCCGGGAGCGCGTGGCTCGAGCCGCGCACGCTCGTCATCGGCCTCGTCGTGCTCGTCGCCGCCCTCACCGAGGGCACGGCAAACGACTGGATCGCCATCGCCGTCACCGAGGGCCACGACCAGCCCGGCTGGATCGGCGTGCTCGCCTTCGCGACCTTCCTCTCCGCCATGACCTGTGGTCGTCTGCTCGGCGTGCGCCTGCTCGACCGGTACGGGCGGGTGCCCGTGCTCCGGGTGCTCTTCGGCCTGGCCGCCGTCGGCTCGCTGCTCGTCGTCCTCGGATCGACGCCACTGGCCTTCGTCGGGGTGGTGCTCTGGGGGGTCGGGGCCAGCCTCGGCTTCCCGGTCGGCATGAGCGCAGCGGCCGATGACCCGGCTCGTGCCGCTGCCCGGTTGTCCGTGGTGTCGACCGTGGGCTACCTGGCCTTCATCGTCGGCCCGCCCCTGCTGGGTCTCCTCGGTGACCACGTGGGCGTCCTGCGCTCACTGCTCCTCGTGGGCCTCCTCGCCGTCCCGGCACTCCTCGCCGTCCCTGCCGTGCGTGAACGCATGAGCGCAGGATCCGACTGATCCGCTATGTTGCACACGTGTTCAGCCATCGTCCAGGAGGACCCATGACCGACGGCGCGTTCGTCTCCCCCTTCCCCGTCGAGGAACCGGAGGCGCTGGCCGCCACGGAGCAGGTCCAGGGGGAGCTGGCTGCCGGGGTCCGCGGGCTCGTCGACGCCTGCGTGCGCACCCGGGTCGACGCACAGGAGCTGGCGCAGGTCGCCGAGCAGGTGGGCGCGCTCACCGAGCGGCTGCTCGCCCACGCCCAGGAGGGCCCCCTCGGGGTCGAGACGGCCAGCGACGGCCGGCTGCGCGACCACGGCAACCCGATGGTCGGTATGCGCAACCCCCTCGCCCCGCCGTTGACCGTCACCGGTGATGACGAAGGGAGCATGAGCTCCACCTTCACCCCCACGGCCGCCTACGAGGGCCCGCCCGGATGTCTCCACGGAGGGATGATCGCCGCCGTCCTCGACCAGGTCATCGGCTCTGCGCCGGCCCGCATCGGTCGGCCCGGACTGACCGCCTACCTCAACACCACGTATCGCCGGCCCACCCTGCTCGGGGTCGAGCACGTCTGCCGTGGCTGGATCGAGCAGGTCGAGGGGTGGAAGGTGTACGCCCGCGGTGACATCCGCGACCCGCAGGGCCGGGTGACGGCGCAGGCCGAGGCGCTCTTCGTCGTCCCGTCGTGGGCGCGCGAGTACATCGGCACGCCGACCGGGGACGCCGGTGACTTCGCCGCCCCGAACGGGGCGACGCAGGAGCAGCCCAGCACGTAGCGTGGGGCCGCATGAGCGAGTTCGAGGAGGCGTCACCCGAGGCGCTCGAGGTCGAGGAGCCCGGGGAACCCGACTTCGCGCGGATCTACTTTCCCGCCCGCCCCAAGGCACTGCGGCCCCGGGCCCGGCTGCGTCCCCAGGGCGCGCCGTCCGCGGCGCAGGTCCGCTCGGGCGAACCGGTCGGGTCCAATCCCGTCTACGTCGACTGGCTGCGCGGGCAGTCGATGCTCCAGGACGCCAAGGAGATCGCCGGCCAGTTCTCCGGCCTCGGGTCGATGTGGCAGAACCCCTACGCCCGGCCCGACCCGCGAGCAGCGGTCCAGGCCGCGTCGGTGTGGTTCACCGCGTACCCGATCTCGATGATCACCCGCCCGGGGGAGTCCTTCCTCGCCACACTGGCCGACCCGGCCCTGTGGACGGC
The DNA here is from genome assembly GCF_051200835.1 of Janibacter sp. GS2. Classification (GTDB taxonomy): domain Bacteria; phylum Actinomycetota; class Actinomycetes; order Actinomycetales; family Dermatophilaceae; genus Janibacter. Next base: position 2,802,304 of record NZ_CP195161.1, on the reverse strand, counting down.
CTTCCAGCGCATCGGCATCCACGCGGTCCACACCGGTCCGGTGAAGCGGGCAGGTGGCCTGTCCGGGTGGCACCCGACTCCGAGTGTCGACGGCCACTTCGACCGGGTGGCCACGCACATCGACGAGCTCTTCGGCACCGAGGACGACTACCGCGAGATGTGCCGCGTCGCCGCCGAGCACGAGGGCACCGTCATCGACGACATCGTCCCCGGCCACACGGGGAAGGGAGCGGACTTCCGCCTCGCAGAGCTCGGCGTCGAGGACTTCCCCGGGATCTACCACATGGTCGCGGTCCCGCCCGAGGACTGGCATCTCCTGCCGGAGATCCCGCCGGGGCGGGACTCCGTCAACCTCGACGAGTCCGACGAGCTGGCCCTCACCGACGCCGGCCACATCATCGGTGAGCTGCAACGGGTGATCTTCCACGTTCCGGGGCTCAAGGAGACCAACTGGTCGGCCACCGCGCCGGTGACCGGACCCGATGGCATCACCCGACGCTGGGTCTACCTGCACTACTTCAAGGAGGGGCAGCCCTCGATCAACTGGCTGGACCCCACCTTCGCGGGCATGCGGTTGGTCATCGGGGATGCCCTGCACAGCATCGGCGACCTCGGCTCCGGGGGACTGCGACTCGACGCCAACGGCTTCCTCGGGGTCGAGCGGACCCTCGATGTCGGGCCGGCGTGGTCCGAGGGGCACCCCCTGAGCCAGGCGGCCAACCAGCTCATCGGGTCGATGGTCCGCAAGGTCGGCGGCTTCACCTTCCAGGAGCTCAACCTCTCGATCGAGGACATCCGCGACACCGCCACCGGCGGAGCGGACCTGTCCTATGACTTCATCAACCGCCCCGCCTACCACCATGCCCTGGCGACCGGGGACACCGAGTTCCTCCGCCTGACGCTCCGCGAGGCACAACAGCTCGGGGTGGACGCCGCCGGCCTCGTCCACGCGCTCCAGAACCACGACGAGATGACCTACGAGCTGGTCCACTTCGCCAGCCGCCACCGTGAGGACGAGTTCGCCTTCCGCGGGCTCGAGGTCACGGGCGAGCAGCTCGCGGAGACGGTCCGGGAGGAGCTCACCGAGGCACTGACGGGGGAGGCGGCGCCCTACAACCTCGTCTTCACGACGAACGGGATCGCCTCGACGACCGCGTCCGTGATCACCGCGGCCCTCGGTTACCGCGACCTCGACGCGCTCACCGACGAGCAGGTCGAGCGGGTCACGCGGGCGCACCTGCTGCTCGCGATGTTCAACGCGCTCCAGCCCGGGGTCTTCGCCCTCTCCGGCTGGGACCTCGTGGGTGCGCTGCCGATCCCGGCGCAGGAGATCGAGCCGCTCCTGCACGAGGGCGACACCCGCTGGATCCACCGTCCCGCCTACGACCTGCTGGGGGTGGACCCGGCCGCGGAGCGCTCGGCCTCGGGGCTGCCCCGCTCACGCATGCTCTACGGGAGCGTCGACGACCAGCTGGCCCAGCCCGACTCCTTCGTCACGCGGCTGCGGGAGATCCTCCACCTGCGTGGCTACTTCGCGATCGCCACGACACGACAGGTCGACGTCCCGGACGTCGCGCACGAGGCGATGCTCGTCATGGTGCACGAGTACGAGCAGGTGCCCGGGCAGCTGCAGGTCACCGTGCTCAACTTCTCGGTGGAGCCGATCGCCGGAACCGTCATCAGCGACCACCTCGAGCCGGGGTCGCGCCTGACCGACATGGGCGACGGCACGGTCTTCGGCGAGGTGGACCAGCTGCACGGCTTCCACGTCGAGATGGAAGGGCACTCCGGCCTGGCGTTGCTCGTGACACCGGCGACCTGACCGTGCGGGTGCACGGCCCGCGCTGCTGCGCCCCGTTGCGCTCAGGGCGAACAACCGTGGGAGGCGGGAAACACTGACGGCGAGCGGGCGTTAGGGTCAGAGACAGTCTCGAAGACCACCAGAGCAACCGCCGTCACGGCGGAGAAGCGAGTGAGCGTGAGCAACAGCAGCGAGATCGTCGCGGCCGGCCCGCAGGGCGGGATGGGTCTCGACGACCACATCTTCCAGCGCCTCCTGAAGGAGCGCATCATCTTCCTCGGGTCGGACGTGCGCGACGACAACGCGAACGCCATCTGCGCCCAGATGCTGCTCCTGGCGGCGGAGGACCCCGAGAAGGACATCTGGCTGTACATCAACAGCCCCGGTGGCTCGATCTCCGCGGGCATGGCGATCTACGACACGATGAAGTGGGTCCCCAACGACGTCGCCACCGTCGCGATGGGTCTGGCCGCCTCCATGGGCCAGTTCCTCCTGTCCGCCGGCACGCACGGCAAGCGGTACGCGACCCCGCACGCCCGCGTGATGATGCACCAGCCCTCGGGCGGCATCGGCGGCACGGCCTCTGACATCAAGATCCAGGCCGAGCAGATGCTCTTCGTCAAGACCCAGATGGCCGAGCTCATTGCCGAGCACACCGGGCAGACGAAGGAGCAGATCCACAAGGACTCCGACCGCGACCGCTGGTTCGGTGCCCAGGACGCCAAGGAGTACGGCTTCGTCGACCACGTCTTCGAGCGCTCCGAGCAGGCCAGCCGCGGGGACGACAACCCCATCAGCGACTGAGCCCCTTCCCCGCGAGCCTTCAGGAGATACCCATGAACTTCGACCCCCAGCTCCGCACCCACCAGCCGGGTGACGCCCCGATGCCTCCCGGCCCCTCCAGCCGCTACGTCCTCCCGCAGTTCGAGGAGCGCACCTCGTACGGCATGAAGCGCACGGACCCCTACACCAAGCTCTTCGAGGACCGGATCATCTTCGTCGGCGTGCAGATCGACGATGCGTCCGCGGACGACATCATCGCCCAGCTGCTCGTCCTGGAGTCGATGGAGCCCGAGCGCGACATCCTCATGTACATCAACAGCCCCGGCGGCTCGTTCACCGCCATGACGGCGATCTACGACACGATGCAGTACATCCGGCCGGACATCCAGACCTTCGTCATCGGCCAGGCGGCGTCCGCGGCCGCGGTCCTGCTGTCCGCTGGTGCGCCGGGCAAGCGCTTCGCCCTGCCGAACGCCCGCGTGCTCATCCACCAGCCCGCCCTCGCCGGGGGCGCCGGCGGCCAGGCGAGCGACATCGAGATCCAGGCCAACGAGGTGCTGGGCATGCGCACCTGGTTGGAGGAGGCCTGGTCCAAGCACTCGAACAAGAGCGTCGAGGAGGTCCGCGAGGACATCGAGCGCGACAAGCACCTCACCGCCCAGGAGGCCCAGGAGTACGGCCTCATCGACGAGGTGCTCAGCCCGCGCAAGGCCTCACTCGAGGACTGAGCGACCACACCGACGAAGGGCCCCGGGACGCCGGGGCCCTTCGTGCTGTCCGGGACGACTCGCCCTGTTCCGCTGATAGCGGAACAGGGCGACGCGCCGCCGTCCGGGGGTGTCGAATGGGCCCGGACGCACCCCCGTGTGGGTACCGTCGAGGAGGTCGGCCGGAGGGGTCGACACCGTCATGAGAGAGGACCGGACGTGGCACGAGTCGGAGAGAGCGGCGACCTGCTCAAGTGTTCTTTCTGCGGCAAGTCGCAGAAGCAGGTCAAGAAGCTCATCGCCGGTCCGGGCGTGTACATCTGTGACGAGTGCATCGACCTGTGCAACGAGATCATCGAGGAGGAGCTCACCGACTCGGGTGACCTCGGGCTCGAGGAGCTGCCGAAGCCGCGTGAGGTCTTCGACTTCCTCGAGACCTACATCGTCGGCCAGGACAAGGCGAAGAAGGCGCTCGCCGTCGCGGTCTACAACCACTACAAGCGTGTCCAGGCCGAGGACGGGGCCTCCGCGAAGCGCGACGAGGACCACGTCGACATCGCGAAGTCGAACATCCTGCTCATCGGCCCCACGGGCTGCGGCAAGACCTACCTCGCCCAGACGCTCGCACGGATGCTCAACGTCCCCTTCGCCATCGCGGACGCCACGGCCCTGACCGAGGCCGGTTACGTCGGCGAGGACGTCGAGAACATCCTCCTCAAGCTCATCCAGGCCGCTGACTACGACGTGAAGAAGGCCGAGCAGGGGATCATCTACATCGACGAGGTCGACAAGGTCGCCCGCAAGTCGGAGAACCCCTCGATCACCCGTGACGTCTCCGGCGAGGGAGTGCAGCAGGCGCTGCTGAAGATCCTCGAGGGGACGACCGCCTCGGTCCCCCCGCAGGGTGGGCGCAAGCACCCGCACCAGGAGTTCATCCAGATCGACACGACGAATGTGCTCTTCATCGTCGGGGGCGCCTTCGCCGGCCTGGAGAAGCTCATCGAGTCCCGGGTCGGCAAGAAGGGCCTGGGCTTCGGCTCCGAGCTGCACAAGTCGACCGACCTCGCCGAGGCCATCACCGAGGTCATGCCCGAGGACCTGATGAAGTTCGGACTCATCCCCGAGTTCATCGGCCGACTGCCGATCATCACCACGGTCTCGCCCCTCGACCGCGACGCGCTCGTGCAGATCCTCTCCGAGCCGAAGAACGCCCTGGTCAAGCAGTACCGCAAGATGTTCGAGATCGACGGGGTCGAGCTCGAGTTCAGCGACGACGCGCTCGAGGCCATCGCCGAGTCGGCCATCGCCCGAGGCACCGGTGCCCGTGGTCTGCGAGCCATCCTCGAGGAGGTTCTCCTGCCGGTGATGTTCGACGCCCCGAGCGACGAGGGCATCAAGCAGATCGTCATCACCGAGGAGGTCGTGCGCCACAACGTCCTGCCGACGATCGTGCGTCACGAGGAGAGCGGCACCAAGCGCAAGCACAAGCGCTCCGCCTGACCCACCTGACAGGATGGGTGCGTGAGCACACGCTTCCGTCTGGCTGCCGGGTCACAGGGCCCGAGACAGGGCAGCCCCACGACGTGTGGGGCCGCCTGTGCGGCTGTCGCCCGGATGCTCGTCGATGCGCCCTTCGCCCGCTGGATCGAGGACGGTGAGGGCCACGCCGTGCCGGGAGCCGAGGGGAGCTCCCGGGACGAGCGATTCGCCTCCTGGGAGCGGCACGTGCACTCGCGCACCAACGGGTGGTCGGCACCCGGAGGCGGTCTGTCGATCGCCTGGCCGAGGTCCTTGGGCACACCCCCGTGGGGCCTGAAGGAGGAGCTGGAGCACGGGGCCTCGCGCCCCGGGACCCGGTATCGGATCATCTCGGTCCGCGGTCACTCGGAGGAGTCGCTGCGGGCCAGGTACCGCCGCCTGCTCGATCTCGTCGTCGAGGGCGAACCGGCCGCCCTCTACGTCGGCAACCGGGTGCTGCCCCGCCACGTGACGCTCGTCCTCCCCGGGGAGGGGGCGGATGACCTCATCGTCTACGAGCCCGCCTCCGGTCGGGTCGTGCCCCTCGAGGAACCCGCCTTCGTCACCAAGGGGCTGCACCTGGGTGGGTGGGGCGTGCCGTGGATCCTCGTGCAACCCACCGGCCACCGCCGTGTCACCGGCGGCGCCAGGGCCGCGGGTGCGTGGCGGGTGCCGGGCCTCTCGCCCGGCCCCGCGCCGGACCTGCTCCGCGAGGGGGAGGGCGCGGGCTAGCTCTTCGGGGGCTTGACGAAGGGGATGAGGTCGACGTCGCGCAGCGTCACCGCGTCGCCCTCGACGTGGTCGAAGGCTCCCGTGAGGCGCCCGGCCCGGCGCAGGTCGGCCTCGCCGACGCGCACGAGCGCTGCGGTGGCGGCCGGCGCGACGAGCGTGGCCGTCGTGATCTCGCTGCGCATGCCGACCTTCGCGTCGGACTTGGCCTTGCGGACCTGGCCGAGGGCCTCACCGACGGCCCCGAGGACGGCCGGGTCACCGGCCGCCGGAAGCTCCTCCACGGTGGGCCATGCGGCGCGGTGCACGGACCCGGACTTCCACCACGACCAGACCTCCTCGGTCGCATAGGGCAGGACCGGGGCGAGCAGTCGCAGCTGGGCGTCCAGGGCCAGGCGAAGGGCGGCGCGCGCCGAGGCGGTGCCCTCCGGGTCCTGGCCGTCGGCCCCGTGGGCACGGTCCTTGATCAGCTCGATGTAGTCATCGCAGAAGGTCCAGAAGAAGGTCTCGGTCACCGAGAGGCTGCGGGTGTAGTCCCAGCCCTCGAAACCGGCCGTCGCCTCGGTGATCACCTGTCGCAGACCGGCCAGCATCGACTGGTCGAGCGGGTGCGTCACCGCGGCCGCGAGGTCGCCCTCGACGGTGCCGAAGCCCAGCGCGAACTTGCTCGCGTTGAGCAGCTTGATCGCCAGCCGTCGGCCGATCTTCATCTGCCCGGTGTCGTAGGCGGCGTCGGTGCCCAGACGGCTCGATGCCGCCCAGTAGCGCACCGCGTCGGCGCTGTGCTCGACGACGACGTCCTCGGGGGTGACGACATTGCCCTTGGACTTGCTCATCTTCTTGCGGTCCGGGTCGAGGATCCACCCGGAGATCGCGGCGTGCCTCCACGGAGCCGACCCGTGCTCGAAGTGCGCGCGCACGACGGTCGCGAAGAGCCAGGTGCGGATGATGTCGTGACCCTGCGGGCGCACGTCCATCGGGAAGACCTTGTCGAAGAGGTCGTTCTCGCCGCGCTCGGTGCCCAGCCAGTCGCCGGCGATCTGCGGGGACAACGAGGAGGTGGCCCAGGTGTCCATGACGTCCGGGTCGCCGGTGAATCCACCGGGGACGTCGCGCTGGTCCTCGGTGTAGCCCTGCGGCACCTGCGCCATCGGGTCGATCGGCAGCTGCTCCTCGGTCGGCACGAGCGGCGCCTCGTACTGCGGCTGGCCCTCGGCGTCCAGCGGGTACCAGACGGGGATCGGGATGCCGAAGAAGCGCTGCCGGGAGATGAGCCAGTCGCCGTTGAGCCCGGCGACCCAGTTCTTGTACCGCGACTTCATGAAGCCGGGGTGGAAGTCGACCTCGTCGCCCCGGTCCTGCAGTCGCTGGTTGAGCTCGGCATCGCGGCCACCGTTGCGGATGTACCACTGGCGCGAGGTGACGATCTCCAGCGGCTTCTCGCCGCGCTCGTAGAAGTTCGCCTTGCGTTGCGTCTTCTCCGGCTCGCCCTCGAGGTCACCGGAGGCACGCAGCGCCTCGACGACGACCTCGCGGGCCGAGTGGACGGTCTTGCCGGACATCTGCGCGAAGACCTCGGCCCCCTTCGCCTCCGGCACCCACTGCGGGGTCTCACCGAGGATCCGGCCGGCCCGCGTGACGATGGAGCGCGTGGGCAGCTGCAGCTCGCGCCACCAGATGACGTCGGTGAGGTCGCCGAAGGTGCAGCACATGGCGATGCCCGCGCCCTTGTCCATCTCGGCGCCCGGGTGCGCGACGACCGGCACCTCGACCCCGAAGATCGGGGAGGTGACGGTGGAGCCGAAGAGCGGCTGGTAGCGCTCGTCGTCGGGGTGGGCGATGAGGGCGACACAGGCCGGCAGCAGCTCGGGACGGGTGGTCTCGATGTGCACCGGAGCGTCCGCGCCGTGGAAGGCGACGCGGTGGTAGGCGCCGGGGTAGTCCCGCGCCTCGAGCTCGGCCTGGGCCACGGCCGTCTGGAAGGTGACGTCCCACAGGCCCGGCGCCTCGGCGGTGTAGGCCTCGCCGCGGGCGAGGTTGCGCAGGAAGGCGGTCTGGGCGGTGGCCCGGGAGTGCTCGTCGATGGTGCGGTACTGGATGTTCCAGTCGAGGCTGAACCCGAGGCGCCGGAAGAGCGACTCGAAGGCCTCCTCGTCGCGCACGGTCAGCTCGTCGCACAGCTCGATGAAGTTCGCCCGGCTCACCGGGACCTGGTCGGCTGCCTTGATCGTCTTCGTCGTGCCCTCGAAGGGGGGAGTGAAGTCCGGGTCGTAGGGCAGCGAGGAGTCGCCGCGGACGCCGTAGTAGTTCTGCACCCGCTTCTCCGTCGGCAGGCCGTTGTCGTCCCAGCCGATCGGGTAGAAGACGTTGAACCCCTGCATCCGCTTGTAGCGCGCCATGCAGTCGGTGTGGGTGTAGCTGAAGACGTGCCCCATGTGCAGCGATCCGCTCGCCGTCGGCGGCGGGGTGTCGATGGAGAAGACCTGCTCGGGCCCGCCCTGACGCTCGAAGGCGTAGAGGTCCTGCTCGCGCCATACGCTGCCCCAGGTGTCCTCGAGACCGTCGAGGGAGGGGCGGTCCGGGATGCGGGCGGCGTCGAGGGCAGGGGGGTGCTCGGTCATGGTGCGAATCTTCCCACTGGCGTGGACTGCCGGGCCAATCGGTCCTGCCCCGGGAGCCGACGACGTCGTAGGCTGTGGCGCATGAGCCGACCCGAGCCCTTGTACCGAGCGATCATCATGTTCGCCCGGACCCTGTTCTTCGTCAACGGCTATCGCTTCACCCTCGCGGGCGAGCGGCACGTCCCGCGCCGGGGCGGAGCCGTCATGGCGATCAACCACACCGGGTACATCGACTTCGTCTTCGCCGGTCTGGGCGCTCGCAAGAGCCACCGCTGGGTGCGCTTCATGGCCAAGAAGTCGATCTGGCAGCACCGGGTCGCCGGGTTCTTCATGCGCGGTCTGGGGCATGTCCCCGTCGATCGGCACTCCGGCGGGGGCGCCTTCAAGGAGGCGGTGGACAAGCTGCGCGAGGGTGAGGTCGTCGGGGTCTACCCGGAGGCGACGATGTCGCGCTCCTTCGAGATCAAGGAGCTGAAGAACGGCTCGGCCCGGATGGCGCAGGAGGCCGGGGTGCCGCTCCTGCCGACGATCGTGTGGGGCGCCCACCGGATCTGGACCAAGGACGTGCCCAAGCGGCTCGGCCGCACGAAGACCCCGATCCACGTCACCGTGGGCGAGCCGATCCACGTCGGACCGGACGACGACATCAACGAGGTCACCGCCCACCTTCGTGAGGTGATGAAGCAGATGCTCGAGGAGACGATCGCGGCCTACCCGGAGCCGAAGGGGGAGGAGCTGCGCTTCCACCCGGCCCGCCTCGGCGGCACGGCGCCCACCTACGAGGCCGCGTACGCCAAGGACCACAAGGACATGACTCGCAAGAAGGACCAGTTCACCAAGTGAGCGGGTCCGTGCGCCGGTCCGGCTAGAACCTGCTGTGGCCCAGGTGGCTCAGCGCCTGCTGGAGCAGGGCCCCGTGTCCGCCACCCATCTCGGCGTGCAGCCCGGTCTCGCTGGCCTCCTCGGGGGTCAGCCACGCGAGGTCGAGCGCATCCTGCTGGGGCGCGCAGTCGCCGCGGACCGGGACGATGAAGCTCAGTGCCACGGCATGCTGTCGCGGGTCGTGGAAGGGAGTGATCCCCGGCGTCGGGAAGAACTCGGCGACGGTGAAGGGCACGGGTGAGGCCGGGACCGACGGCAGGGCCATCGGGCCGAGGTCCTTCTCGAGGTGCCGCACGAGGGCGTCGCGCACCCTCTCGTGGTAGTTGACCCGCCCGGCGATGAGCTCACGCTCCATCGTTCCGGAGGACTTCCCCCGCAGGAGCAGGCCGACGCCGGTGACCTCACCGTTGTCCGCGACGTGCACGGGGACGGCCGCGACGTAGAGGATCGGGACGCGTCCACGGACGTTGTCGAGCTCCTCGCGGCTGAGCCACGCTTCCTGGCGGTCGAGGTCCGTCGGCATGATCGCCATCCTCGCAGACGCTCGAGCGGGTCGGCCCCCGGGCCGTCGCAGCGGCTCAGGAGGAGGTGAAGGAGGCACGGCGGGCCGCGCGCCGCAGGGCGCCGAGGACGGGGCGTCCGGTGATGGCGATGAGCACGACATTGGTCAGCGACCGCCCCAGGTCCCAGCCGAGCGAGGTCGCGAGGGAGAAGGCGAGGAAGCGGGTGAGGTTCTCGCGCACGGGCGCTCCGGCGACGAAGGAGAGGGACTCCTCGCCCTGGACGGTGAAGGGCCAGAAGGAGAAGTTGAGCGCCGCCCCGTAGAGCACACCGGTGATCATCCCGTAGCCGCAGAGCAGGACGATCTCGAGGGCCCCCTTCGCCCGGGGCAGCAGTCCGGCACCCAGCCCGACCCACGCGGCCGCGAGCATCTGGAAGGGGAGCCACGGCCCGACGCCGGCGGTGAGGAGCGCGCTCGCGGCG